>JAEKKI010000203.1 GCA_019510485.1 Catenulisporales bacterium | reverse complement strand
GAGAGCCTGGGCCAGAAGGTCGCCGCCACGCTGGTCTTCGGCTTCTGGGCCTCCAACCTGCTGGTCGCCCTGTTCAACATGCTGCCCGGCCTGCCGCTGGACGGCGGCCAGGTGCTGCGCGCCGCGGTCTGGAAGGCCAGCGGCAACGCGATGACCGGCACCACCGCCGCGGCCTGGGCCGGCCGCGCTCTGGCGCTGGTGGTGTTCGTGGTGATGAACCTCGTCTACGTCCACGACGGCACCATCGACCCGTTCGGCCTGGGCCTGGCGGTGTTCATGGCGATGTTCATCTGGTTCGGCGCCACCCAGGCGCTGGTCGTGGCCAAGCTGCGGCAGCGCATCCCGGGCCTGTCGGCGCGCGCCATGACCCGCCGCGCGATCAGCGTCGAGCCGCGGCTGCCGCTGGCCGAGGCGCTGCGCCGGGCGCACGAGGTGAACGCCCGCGGCATCGTGCTGGTGGACGGCAACGGGCGGCCGACCGGGCTGATGAACGAGGCCCAGGTGATCGCCACCCCCGAGCAGCGCCGGCCGTGGGTGGAGGCCGGGGACGTGGCCCGGCCGCTGGAGGCGGGGATGACGGTGGACGCCGACCTCACCGGCGAGGAACTGCTGGACGTGCTGCGCGCGAACCCCGCGCCGGAGTACCTGGTGGTGGAGTCCGACGGCAGCATCGTCGGGGTGCTGGCCGCCTCGGACGTGCAGGCGGCGTTCCTCGGCCGGACGCCGGGGCCGCCCGGACCGCCCGGAGGGCCGAGCCCGCAAGCGCCGCAGCCGATGGCGCCGCAGCGCTGAGCCGGGCTTCCCGCGCCCGCCACCGCACCGGCCGGCGCACCGGCCAGCGGTCCAGCGGGCCACGTCAGCGCCGGTAGGCTGGAGCAATGGACAGCACGACCTCCCACCAGGCACTCGACGACACCGACCCGGTCACCACCGGCGCGGAGCACCGCCGAGGCCCCTTCAAGCCCGGCGACCAGGTGCAGCTCACTGATGCCAAGGGCCGGATGAGCACCATCACCTTGCAGCCGGGCAAGCAGTACCACACGCACAAGGGCGCCTTCGATCACGACGAGCTGATCGGCTCGCCGGAGGGCGTGGTGGTGAAGACCTCCGGCGGCAACGAGTACCTGGCGCTGCGGCCGCTGCTGGCGGACTTCGTGCTGTCGATGCCGCGCGGGGCGGCGGTGGTGTATCCCAAGGACGCCGGGCAGATCGTGCAGATGGCCGACATCTTCCCCGGGGCCCGCGTCGTCGAGGCCGGAGTCGGCTCCGGGGCGCTGACCTGCTCGCTGCTGCGCGCCGTCGGCGATACCGGGATGGTGCACTCCTACGAGCGGCGTGAGGAGTTCGCCGAGATCGCCGCGAAGAACGTCCGTTCCTTCTTCGGCACCGAGCACCCGGCCTGGCAGCTGACCATCGGCGACCTCGCCGAGAAGCTGGCCGACGACGAGGTCGACCGGGTCGTGCTGGACATGCTGGCGCCCTGGGACTGCGTGGACGCGGTCGCCGAGGCGCTGGTGCCCGGCGGCGTGGTCTGCTGCTATGTGGCCACCACCACTCAGCTGTCCCGCACCGTGGAGACGCTGCGCGCGCACGGCGCGTTCACCGAGCCCCAGCCGTGGGAGTCCATGGTCCGGGGCTGGCACGTCGAGGGCCTGGCGGTGCGCCCGGACCACCGGATGATCGGCCACACCGGGTTCCTGGTCACCGCGCGCCGGCTCGCCGACGGCGTGACGCCGCCGGTGCGCCGCCGCCGGCCGTCCAAGGGCTCCTACGCCGCCGACTACCTCGCCGAGGGCTCGACGCCGGCCGCGGGCCCGGCGGCCGACCCGGAGTTCAACGAGGACGGCACCGTGACGTCGAGCGTGCCGCGCCGCGTCCTGCCGTAGCGCACAGGTAGCGCGTATGTCGGCCAGTCCCCGAGCGCACCACCCGAGTGGATAGGGACTGGCCAACATTCCAGGACATCACAAGATCACGAATATCAGAAGCCTTGTAGTCCACTGTTCATCAAAACGTTTCCGGAGCGTCATCAGCGCCCGCGACAGTTTCCCTCCGTGAGCACCGCCACCCGGGCCCGACAGGCCACCGCCGCCCCGACCCGCCCCCCGCGGCGCGGTGCGGCCCGAGACTTCCGCGCCACCCGCTGGGGCTGGGCCTACTCGGCTCCGGCGGTCCTGGTCTTCCTGGCCTTCGTGATCATCCCGACCGGATACACGTTCTACGTCTCGCTGTGGAAGTGGAACGCGCTGAACCCGGCGCTGTCGAAGTTCAAGGGGCTGGGCAACTACCGCCGGCTGTGGGAGTCGACGCAGCCGGCGTTCCTCAGCAGCCTGTGGCACTCGCTGTACTTCACCGGCGCGATGGTGCTCGGCGGGACCGCGCTCTCGCTGGCCCTGGCGCTGCTGTTGCAGCGCGGCGGCGCGCTGCTGAACGGCACCCGGCTGGCGATCTTCCTGCCGCACGCCACACCGGTGATCGCCACCTCGATGATCTGGACCTGGATCTTCAACGGCAAGTTCGGGCTGGCCGACTGGATCCTGCACAGCCTGCACCTGCCGACCTCGCAGTGGCTCCAGTCCTCGTCCTCGGCGATGCCCGCGGTGATCGTCTACAGCCTGTGGCACGAGGTCGGCTTCACCACCGTGGTCTTCCTCGGCGGCCTGGCCACGCTGTCGCACGAGCTGTCCGAGGCCGCGCGGGTCGACGGCTGCTCGGCGTGGCAGGAGTTCTGGCACATCACCTGGCACCAGCTCAAGCCGGTCACCGTGTTCGTGGTCGCCATCACCGCGATCACCTCGCTGCAGGCGTTCACGCAGTTCTACCAGCTGGCCAACGGCGGTCCGGCCTACGCCACGACCACCCTGAGCTACCTGGTGTACCAGGAGGCGTTCGTCTTCAGCGACACCGGGTACGGCGCCGCGCTGGCCGTGGTCCTGTTCGCCGTCACCGTCTTCTTCACGCTCGTCCGGCGGCGCACCGCCGCCGGGGAGTCGCACGCGCTCGTCTGAACCCGCCCCACCCCGCCTGAAAACCCCACCACATCAGGAGACCCGAACAACCATGCGTAAGCGCATATCCGCGGCCGCGGGCCTGGCCGCCCTCGCCCTGACCGCGACCGCCTGTGCCGGCGGCGGCACCTCGACGCCGAAGACCGCGCCCGCGGCCGGCTCCGGCTCCGGCTCCGACGCTAAGAGCGGCGGTGGCACCGAGCTCGCCGTGCCCACCGGCCCGGTCACCATCACCTTCGAGGAGGCGATGACGATCGGCACCCTGAAGCCGTCCATGGACAAGCTGGTCGCGGACTTCCAGGCCAAGTACCCGAACATCACGGTCAAGCTCCAGGGCGACCCGGACTACGCCACGATGTACACCAAGGAGAAGGCCGAGGTGCAGGCCGGGAACGCGCCGACGCTGGGCCAGGCCTACGAGAGCTGGGCGTCCTACTTCCAGTCCGCCGGGAAGCTGACGCCGATCAGCGAGCTGGCCGGCACCGACACCCCGCCGCAGCTGGCCACCTTCTACAAGGGCATCCAGGACGACACCAAGCTGCCGGACGGCAAGACCTGGATGTGGCCGTTCAACAAGAGCGTCCTGATCCTGTTCTACAACGCCGACCTGCTGGCCAAGGACGGCCAGAGCGTGCCCAAGACCTGGGACGACTACGCCGGTGTGATGAAGGCCGTGTCCAAGGACGGCGTCACCGGCTCCACCATCGACCCGGGCTCGGCCACCGCCGCCGCCTTCGGCACCCAGTGGTTCGAGATCCTGGCCAAGGGCAACGGCGCCACGCTCTACGACAAGGACGGCGCGCCGCACCTGAACGACCCGAACGTCGTCAAGGCCCTGCAGTACCTGAAGGACCTGAAGGACGCCGGCGCGCTGGCCACCGGCAAGAACTACCCCGGCGAGACCGCCCTGGGCGCCCAGAAGGGCATGTTCGACATCTCCTCGGCGGCCGGCTACGGCTTCGAGAACAAGACCGTCGGCGGCAAGTTCAAGCTCGGCATCACCGCCCTGCCCGCGGGCCAGGCCGGCGCCGTCAACGAGCTGACCGGCACCAACATCGTGGTCTTCAGCTCCGCCACCGCCGAGCAGAAGGCCGCCGCCTGGGCGTTCCTGAAGTTCATCACCAGCCCCGAGGAGCAGGCGCAGTGGGCCTCGACCTCCGGCTACCTGCCGGTGACCAGCCAGGCCATGACGCAGCCGGCGATGCGGGACTTCGTGGCGAAGAACCCGTACGAGACCGCGGCGGTCTCCGAGCTGGACACCGCCTTCGCGCTGCCCGGCTTCAACTGGATCTTCAAGTGCCAGGGCTATGAGGCCACCGCGATCCAGGAGGCGCTGGAGAACGGCAAGCAGCCCGCTGACGCGCTGAGCACCGCGCAGTCCGCCTGCGCCGCCGCGAAGGCGCAGGGGTGAGCAAGACCCCTGCCTCCCGCGGCATGGCGGGAGCGAGCCGCGCCGGGCGTTGGGCCCGGCGCGCGCTCGCCGTCCTGATCGGTGCCGCCTTCGTCTTCCCGTTCTACTGGACGGTCGTCATCTCGCTGGGCCACCCCGGGGAGTTCAGCAACTTCCCGCCGCTGCTGGTGCCGCACTGGGACTGGTCGAACTGGTCCCGGGCCTGGCACGCCGCGCCGTGGCCGCGCCTGTTCGGGAACACGATCCTGATCGCCTCGTGCACAGTGCTGCTGTGCTTGGCGACCTCGCTGCTGGCCGGGTTCGCCTTCGGCGTGCTGCGCTTCCCGGGCCGCAAGTTCCTGACGCTGCTGGTGCTGGCGGTGCTGATGATGCCCGGCACGGTCCTGATCATCCCGGACTACGTGCTGGCCAACGACCTGCACCTGCTGAACACCTACTGGATCCAGATCATCCCGTGGGGCGCCAGCGTGTTCGGGATCTTCCTGGTCCGCCAGTTCTTCCTGACCATGCCCGCCGAGATCCTGGACGCCGCGGCGCTGGACGGTGCCTCGCGGCTGCGGTTCCTGCGCTCGATCGGGGTGCCGATGGTGCGGCCGGCGCTGGTCATCGTCGCCATCAACGTGTTCCTGGGGTCGTGGAACTCGTTCTTGTGGCCGGTGATCATGACCAACAGCAATATGGAGTCGTCCGACACGGTGCAGCCGATCGAGGTCGGGCTGTCGACCTTCGCCAACGCCGAGGGAACCGACTTCCCGGGCCTGGCCGCCGCCGTGACGTTCACGACGCTGCCGGTCATGGTGTTCTTCCTGCTGTTGCAGCGGCAGTTCATCCGGGGTGCGCTGTCGGCCGCTGGAGGCGTGCGTGGCTGACCTGATCTCTCCCGGCAGTTCTCCCGACCGCCGGCCGATCCTGGTCGTGGACTTCGACGGCACGGTCTACCGCGACGACGATCCGGTGCGCTTCTATGCCGAGCACGCGGCCGCGACTCTGCCGGCGCCGGCGCGGGCCCGGATGCTGGAGCTGTTCGAGGCCTACCTCGCCGGGGGCGTGGCCGCCGCCGCGAGTGCGGACGACGAAGCCGCGGCTGCCGTCCTGCGCAGCTCCGTGGACGCCTGGGGCGCCGCGGCCGGACTCGGTGCGCTGCACGGCGTCGACAACCCGGCCCTGGAAGCGGCGTTCGCGGCCTGCCGGGCCTTCATGCTGACGCCGCAGTGCGCGGTCGCCGCCGTCCCGGCGCTGGTCGAGGCGTTCGAGAAGCTGCGCGGCGACGGCCGGGTGCGGATCGTCCTGGCCACCAACAGCCCGGCCGAGGGCCTGGCGCCGCTGCTGGACCGGCTCGGCGTGACCGGCCTGTTCGACGAGGTGTTCCCCGGGGCGGCCAAGCCCGAGGGGCTGCGGCGCTGGATCGCCGCGCGGCTGGCCCAGCGGCCGGCCGGCGAGCTGTTCTCGCTCGGCGACCACTACTTCAACGAGATCGAGCCGGCGATGGCGGTCGGCGGCCGTGCCGGCTACATCGACCGGTTCGGCCGCGCCGACGGCCCCGCGACGGTGACCGCCGCGGCGGTCGAGGACGTGCTGCCAGGGGTTCTCGCGTGGGCGCACGCTGCCGGTAACTAGAAGATCAGAAAGTGAACACATATCTCCATGGCAACAACCGTCGAGTTCTGGGGCGGGGTCGGCGTCATCGGCTCCAGCAAGGTCCTGATCACCGAGGGCGATCACCGCGTCCTGCTCGATTTCGGCCTCGACATCCCGCGCGGCACGGACCTGTTCCGGCCCCCGGTCGTCCCGCGCCCGCAGTCCTACCTCGCCGACCGGCTGCGGGTCGGCGCGGCGCCGCGGCTGCCGGGCGTCTACGACCCGGCGATGCTCGAACCCGGAGATCCGCTGGGGGAACAGGGGCCCGCGACGGCGGTGTTCGTCAGCCACGCCCACATCGACCACTGCGGCCTCGTGGGGGCGCTGCGGCCCGGAGCCGAGGTCTACGCCGCCCCGGAGACCGTCGCGGTCATGAGCGCTCTGGCGAAGGCCGGTGACGGCCTGCCGGGCGGCGACCCGGACTGGCGACCGCTGGCCGAGGCGGCTCCGGTCGCCTTCGGGCCGCTGACCGTCGAGCGGGTCACCGTCGACCACGACGTGCCCGGCGCCAGCGGCTATCTGGTCACCACGTCCGACGGACTGCTGGCCTTCACCGGCGACATCCGCTTCCACGGCCGCGCGCCGGAGCGGGCCTGGCGGCTGGCCGAGCGCGCCGCGGGGTGTGAGATGTTCGTCACCGAGGGCACCGCTTTGGGGCTGCCGGCCTTCCCGGGCCCGGTCCGCACCGAGGACGACGTGGAGCGTGACTTCGCCGAAGCGCTCGATGCCGCCGCCGGCGATCTGGTGCTGCTCGCGATGTATCCGCGCGACCTGGAGCGGGTGCGCGAGTTCATCGCGGTCGCGGACGCCGCCGGGCGCCGGATCGTGTGGGGCGAGGCCGTCGCGGTGTTCCTGCGGGAGCTCGGCGCCGAGGGCGTGGTGGCGTACTCCGAGGTCGGGCTGGCCGGGATCCGCGCCGATCCGGGCGCCTTCGTCTACCAGCCGGACCTGCGCGACCTGCGCGGCATCCCGGATCTGGCCGATCTGCCGGTCGGGCCGGGCACGGTGTGGCTGCACGCCAACGGCGAGCCGCTGGGGCCCTTCGAGTCGCGGTGGAGCCTGTTCACCGAGTGGCTGGACGCGCTGAAGATCCCGCTGCGGCGCATCGGCTCCTTCGGCCACGCCACCGCCGACGACCTGCACACGCTGGTGCACCGGGTGGCGCCGCGCACCGTGGTCCCGATCCACACCGACGCCCCGGAGCGGCTGCATCCGGTCGGCGGCCCCCGACGGCTGCTGCCGGACCTGGCACGGGCCTATGACCTCGGCGGGAACCCGGTTCGGAATCGATTCGCATGATCTGGAACCCGAGGGGTGCCCCGTGCGTCTAGGAGCCAGGTGCGCCGTGCAGGGGCCGGCGCGTCCGTCGGGCGTAGAGGGGGTGTGGGGACTGGTGCTGGGCAGGGGCGGAACCAGTCCCTACCTACACCTGGGCACCAGGCCCGGCGATGACCGTGTGATCGGCGGCCCGCCGCACGTGGATGCACTCCCCGGGACACTCCCCGGCGGAGTCGATCACCGCCAGCATGAGGTCCACCGGCACCGGGACGCGAGCCTCGGCTCCGCTCAGCAGCTCCCCGTCAGCCGAAGCTTTAACATAAGCGATACCGTCGATGTCGAGTTCGAACACATCCGGCGCGTATTGTGCGCAGATGCCGTCGCCCGTGCACAGATCGTGGTCGATCCAGACCTCCAGGCCGTCCGTGTCTGTGTCTGTGTCGGTGGGGGACGTCATGCTGGAAAGCTATCAAGAAGGACAAGCGAACCATCCGGCGCCCCGGAGCGTTGCTGCTAATGATCGGCAGAGTTCGGGTGCGCTGCTTGATTCTCGATCCCGGTCGGGCAAGGATCGGATCACAGCCCGGACCGGCTTTACACATGACCAGCCGACTGAGGGGGAATCGAGATGACGACAGACCTTGTTGTCCCTATGACCGACACCCGAGTTCCGGACCCGCGCGGCGTGGCTAGCCGGGCCTGGTCGGCAACTGCACAACATTCAGCGGTTTCAAGAACGTCCGCGCGGCGCAGGAAGGCAGCAAGGAAGTTCTTCATGATCGCAGCTTCCGGCGGGAGGTGAGGACCGTGCCAGCACACGATGACGACATCCGCGAGGGCAGTGGGCGCTCGGCGCGGGGTTCGGAAGACCTCGCTGCCCAGGTCACGTACCTGGAGCAGGAGATCGCCGTTCTACGGCGCCGGCTCCGCGACGCGGCCGACGCCCCTCGGGGCGGACGGGCCGTGGAGGAGCGCATCAACGAGCTGCAGGCCACCGTGGCCGGGCTCACGAGCCAGAACGAGCGCCTGGTGGCGACGCTGCGCGAAGCGCGCGACCAGATCGTGGCGTTGAAGGAGGAGATCGACCGGCTCGCGCAGCCGCCGAGCGGCTTCGGCGTGTTCCTGGAGGACGCCGGAGACGGCAGCGCCGACATCTTCACCGGCGGCCGCAAGATGCGGGTGTCGATCAGCCCCTCCATCGAGCCGGAGACGCTGCGCCCCGGCCAGGAGGTGATGCTGAACGAGGCGCTGAACATCGTCGCGGCCTTCGGCTTCGAGAAGGCCGGCGAGATCGTCAGCCTCAAGGAGATCCTGGAGGGCGGCGACCGCGCCCTGGTCACCGGCCGCACCGACGAGGAGCACGTGGTCCGGCTCGCCGAGCCGCTGCTCGACATGAAGCTGCGCCCCGGCGACGCGCTGCTGATGGAGCCGCGCAGCGGCTACGTGTACGAGCGCATCCCCAAGTCCGAGGTCGAGGACCTCGTGCTGGAGGAGGTGCCGGACATCTCCTACGACGAGATCGGCGGCCTGAACGGGCAGATCGAGCAGATCCGGGACGCGGTCGAGCTGCCATATCTGCACCCTGACCTGTTCAAGGAGCACCAGCTGCGGCCGCCCAAGGGTGTGCTGCTGTATGGGCCCCCCGGCTGCGGCAAGACCCTGATCGCCAAGGCGGTGGCGAACTCGCTGGCCAAGAAGGTCATGGAAGTGACCGGCTCGGACAACGTGAAGAGCTACTTCCTGAACATCAAGGGCCCCGAGCTGCTGAACAAGTACGTCGGCGAGACCGAGCGGCACATCCGGCTGGTGTTCCAGCGGGCGCGCGAGAAGGCCAGCGAGGGCGCTCCGGTCATCGTGTTCTTCGACGAGATGGACTCGCTGTTCCGCACCCGCGGCAGCGGCATCAGCTCGGACGTGGAGAACACGATCGTCCCGCAGCTGCTCAGCGAGATCGACGGCGTCGAGGGCCTGGAGAACGTCATCGTGATCGGCGCCTCCAACCGCGAGGACATGATCGACCCGGCCATCCTGCGCCCCGGCCGGCTGGACGTGAAGATCAAGATCGAGCGCCCGGATGCCGAGGCGGCCAAGGACATCTTCAGCAAGTACGTGGTCGCCGATCTCCCGCTGCACTCCGACGACCTGGCCGAGCACGGCGGCGACCGGGAGGAGACGGTCACCGCGATGATCCAGGCCACGGTCGAGCGGATGTACAGCGAGATCGACGAGAACCGGTTCCTGGAGGTCACCTACGCCAACGGCGACAAGGAGGTCATGTACTTCCGCGACTTCAACAGCGGCGCGATGATCCAGAACATCGTCGACCGCGCGAAGAAGACCGCGATCAAGGACTTCCTGGACCACAAGCAGAAGGGCCTGCGGATCTCCCACCTGCTCGGCGCGTGCGTCGACGAGTTCAAGGAGAACGAGGACCTGCCGAACACCACCAACCCCGACGACTGGGCCCGCATCTCCGGCAAGAAGGGCGAGCGGATCGTGTTCATCCGCACGCTGGTCACCGGCAAGCGCGGAAGCGACACCGGCCGCTCGATCGACACGATCGCCAGCACCGGGCAGTACCTGTAGTAGTTACGCAGAGTATTGTCGCCGCCCTCGGCGCCGCCATTCCGGCGGCGCCGAGGGCGGCGTGCATTGTGCCCCTTACCTGCCGTTCATCCGGTTCGTAGACGCTTCGACAGCTTCGCCCGGCGGCGGTTCGTTGATCACGCTCCGGGTACACACACCGAGTGGCATCCCATCGCACCCTCAGAAACCCCGCACAAGGCACTGCCACAGGTCAGTCCAGCGGAATAAGGTGGCCGGTATGAGCGTGTGGCGAATCATGGGCACCGAGACCGAGTACGGCATCTCTGTACCAGGCAATCCCGGCGCCAACGCGATGCTGATCTCCTCGCAGATCGTCAACTCCTACGCCGCGGCCATGCACCGCGCCCGCCGCGCGCGCTGGGACTTCGAGGAGGAGAACCCGCTGCGCGACGCGCGGGGGTTCGACCTGGCGCGGGACATCGCCGACGCCAGCCAGCTCACCGACGAGGACGCCGGGCTGGCGAACGTGATCCTCACCAACGGCGCGCGCCTGTACGTCGACCACGCGCACCCCGAGTACTCCTCGCCCGAGGTCACCAACCCGCGCGACGCCGTGGTGTGGGACAAGGCGGGGGAGTGGATCATGGCCGAGGCCTCGCGGCGGGCCGCGGAGATCCCCGGCAGCGCCCCGATCAACCTGTACAAGAACAACACCGACAACAAGGGCGCCTCCTACGGCTCGCACGAGAACTACCTCATGCAGCGCAGCACGCCCTTCGCCGACATCGTCCGCAACCTGACCCCGTTCTTCGTCTCCCGCCAGGTCGTCTGCGGCGCCGGCCGCGTCGGCGTCGGCCAGGACGGACGGGCGAACGGGTTCCAGATCTCGCAGCGTGCTGACTTCTTCGAGGTCGAGGTGGGCCTGGAGACCACGCTCAAACGGCCGATCATCAACACCCGCGACGAACCGCACGCCGACCCCGAGCGCTACCGCCGGCTGCACGTCATCATCGGCGACGCCAACCTCGCCGAGGTCTCCGTCTACCTGAAGATGGGCACCACGGC
>JAEKKI010000202.1 GCA_019510485.1 Catenulisporales bacterium | reverse complement strand
AGCGCCAGCCCCGTGGCGGTGACGGCCTGCTTCTCCTGGGCCTGGTTGAGCACCATGACGTGGACCAGGGTGCCGTCGGCGCGGTACCAGCCGACGCCCAGCCGCTTCGCCTTCGGGTCGCCGTTGCCGGCCGGCCATTCCGGACCGTCGAAGATCATCAGGTGGGAGCCGTCGCTCAGCGTCTTCGTAGTGACGTAGGGCACCGTGCCGTTAATGCCCTGATCGTTCCAGGCCGAGCGGGAAACGTCGAGATAGATGCTGCCGACGCCGCTGCTGTAGCCGAGTTTCAGTACGGCGTACGGCCCGCCGAGGTCTTCGCTGCTGGCCTTGCGCTCTACGCTCACATCGCTGAAGTGGTACGGAGCCAGCTCCTGCTCCAGCCACTTCACCATGTCCTCGCCGCTCACCGGCGGCGCCGAGGGCTTGGCAGGCGCGCTCGTCGTCGTGGACACAGCCGCCGGGACGAGACCAGAAGCGGCCGAGACGTCCGCGCCGGAGCGGCCCGCCCCCGAACCCGGCGCCACCATCGCCACCGCCCCGAACACCGCGGTCACGCTGGCCGCGGCCCCCGCGATCTGCGCCATCCGCCGCATCCGCCGCTTGCGCACGCCGCGCTCGATGCCACCGCTCGTCAGCTTGCCGACGTTCGGCCGCAGGTCCTCCGCCGTTTCGCGCATCGCGCGGGACAGGTCGTCACTCATATCTGTGTCCTTCGTTTCGCAGTCTTGTGACAGTTGTCGGTTCTTAGACGAGCGCGAGGTCCGGCAGCCGGTCGCCCAGCGTCCCGCGCAACCGGGCCAGCGCTCGGTTGGTGCGGGTGCGCACGGCCCCGGAGCTGGCGCCCAGGATGTGCGCCACCTCCTCGACGCTGCGGTCCTCCCAGAACCGCAGCACCAGCACGGCGCGGTCCTTGGCGGACAGCTCCGCCAGGCCGGCCAGCAGGGTCATGCGCAGCGTCGCGTCCGTTTCGTGGAACTCGCGCTCGGGGATTTGCGACGAGGGCAACTCCCGCGAGCTCCGCTTGCGCCGGGCGGAGATGAAGGTCCGCGTCAGCACGGTCTGCGCGTACGCGTCGGGGTTCTCGATACGCCGCTTGCGGCCCCAGACCGAGAAGACCTTGCCGAGCGTCTCCTGGACGAGGTCCTCGGCTTGGTGCCAGTCCCCGCACATCAAATACGCGGTACGGAACAGATGCGGGGTCCGCGCTGAAGCGAACTCCAGGAACTCGTCGTCGTACTTCGCCATGGCCACCGCGTTTCTTTCGTCGGACAGTCCACCCCTATCGACGCGCCGCTCCGCGAAGGCGTTACAGAGGGCGAGCCGTTCGCTCAAGGCGAACGGTTGGGCGCCGCCGCAGTTGATGTAATCGTGTAATCGTGTAATCGTAGATACATGGCGACACGCGAAGAGCTCATCGAGAAGACACGAGGATGGTTCACGGGACGGCTGCCGGAGGACCTGTTCGAAGGGGCGCCGGAGGTCACGGTCGACCGTGAGGAGATCACGGTGATCGGGCGGATACCAGAGCCCGCCTACGCCGACGGCGCCTCGGAGGCGGAGAAGGCCGCCGCGGTCGAGGGCCGCATCAAGGAGTTCCGGGAGCGGACGCGCGACGCGCGGATCGCCGTGGCCCGGGACGCGGAGCACAAGTTCGGGCGCAAGGTCTCCTGGGGCGTGCGGTGCGGGGAGCAGGGGCGGTTGTTCACGCACCTGTCCGTGCCGGTGATGACCCGGTTGAAGCAGCCGCAGCGCGCGCTGCTGGACACGTTGGTGGACGGCGGCGTGGCACGCAGCCGCAGCGACGCGCTGGCCTGGTGCGTGCGGCTGGTGGAGAAGAACGCCGGCGAGTGGCTCGGCGAGCTGCGGGACGCGATGCGGCGGGTGGAGGAGGTCCGGGAGACCGGGCCGGATCGGGATCGGGACGAGGCGAGCGGCGAGGGATAGCAGCACTCAGCAGCATTCAGCGGCCGAGGAACCGCCCGAGCTTCGACGGCTTCGGATACCGCACCGAGACCTCGCCGAACAGCGCGACGCCGCGGATCACCACCACCGGCGAGTCCGGGGTGATCGGCACGTCGCCGGCGGAGTGGCGATCGGAGCCGGTCCGCGAGCCGAACACGGCGGTGCCCTCGTCGCGCACCACGACGCCGTGCGGCACCTTGATCTGGATCGAGCCGAAGACCGCGTTGGCGACGATCACCACCTCGCGCTGGGTCAGCACGGCCTCGCGCAGGTCGATGGTGACCGAGCCGAAGACGGCCGCCGCGGTGGTCTGGGCCGGCACGAACCAGCGGCCGCCGCGGGTCTGCTCGGCGAAGATCGCGGTGACCTTGGAGCCGGGTGCGTATTCGGCGGGCATCGCTGTACCGGGACCGGAACCTGGGCCGGAACCGAAACGCGAGGCGGAACCCGAAGCCGGCGCGGGCCCGACAACGGTGTGCCGCTGCGGCAGATCGGACAGCAACGGGGTCAGCTCACCGAGGGTCTTGGCCTGATAAGCCCGATCGATGCGCTCGTTGTGCTCGTCGACGTCCAGGCGTCCTTCGGCATAGGCGTCGCGCAGCGCGTCGGCGACCCGATCACGGTCGGCGTCGGAGGCGCGCATGGTGTTGTGCGGGTTGTGGGGGTCGTTGGCCGGGGTCGCAGCGGGGACGCTCACGTCTCGCACTATACGGTGCGGGCGCCGCGGCGGGTGACGGGCACCGCGCTAATCCCCGCTCGTCTCCACATTCAGCGAAGCCTCCCGCACCGCCGCATCGGCGTCCCCGGCCCGGATCGCCGCCAGCAGCGAACCGTGCCCGGCCACCAGGAAGCGGTCGAAGTCCTCGCGGCAGGCGCGGTCACGCAGCACGCTGCGCAACGCGCTGCCGATCTCCAGATACAGGTCGAGCAGCAGCGGATTGCCGGCGGCGGCGACCAGGGCGGTGTGGAAGTGGGCGTCGGCCTCGACCCAGTCGTCGACCCAGCTGTCGTCCTCCGGCGCCGCCTGCTCCACCCGGCGGGCGGCCTCATCGCGGGCGGCCAGTGCCACGTCGCAGGCTTCGAGGTCGGCGGCGGTGGCGCGGCGCGCGGCCAGGCGCGCGGCCTCGACCTCGATGGCGCGGCGGACCTCCTGGATGTGGTCGTGCGTCGTCGCCTGGATCTCGCGGCGCAGCGCGCCGGAGAGCTCGGAGCGGGCCCGCACGTAGGTGCCGTCGCCGCGGCGCACCTCCAGCAGGCCGGCGTGGGCCAGGGCGCGCACCGCCTCGCGCACCGTGCCGCGGCCGACGTTCAGCGCCTCGACGAGTTCCGGCTCGGTGGGGATGCGGGTGTCGACAGGCCACGCCCCGCTGCTGATCTGCTCCCGGAGCTTGTCGATGACCTCGTCGACCAGGGAGCCGCGCTGGATTCCGGTGAGTCCGTTCGCCACAACGTGCAGTCTCTCAGTTTCCGGCCGGGGTGAGGGACTCGGCGGGGGCGAACGTGCCGCGCTTGGGCGATCCGACGTATCCGGCGACGACGGCCTGGAGCAGGGCCACGGCGACCATGATGGCCAGCGGGACGGTCCAGGAGTGCAGCATGTGGCCGAGCAGGCCGAACATGATCGGGCCGGAGGCGGCGATGAGGTAGCCGACGGACTGTGAGAACGCTGACAGCGTCGCGGTACCGGTCGGCGTCCCGCCGCGCAGCCCGATCATGGTCAGGATCAGCGGGAAGGCGGCCATGCCGATGCCGATCATCCCGGCCGCGAGGTAGGCCAGCGACACCGGCGCGATGATCAGCGCGACGAGGCCCGCTGCGAACATCACGCCGAGCCCCAGCGCCAGCAGGCGCTGGCTGCGCAGCTTGGCGGCGGTGAGCGGCACGATGAACGACAGCGGCGCGTTGACGGCGAACATCACGCTCAGCACGGTGCCGGCGGCCGCCGGCGACATGCCGTTCTCGTGCAGGACCGTCGGCAGCCAGCCCATGACCACGTACCCGGACATGCTCTGCAGGCCGAAGGCCAGGGCCATCGCCCAGGCCAGCTTGGACTTGGCGGCGGCGGTCAGCGGGATGTGCGGCTGGCCGGGGCCGTGCGCGGGATGGGCGGCGCGGACGTCGCGGCTGCGGCGCTGGCCGCGGCCGGCCGTCCACAGGATGAGGGCGGCGACGGCCGGGACCGTCCAGAACTCCAGGCCGCCGGAGGGGCCGCCGAAGGTGGCCGACAGCGGGACCGCGATGCCGGCGGCGACCGTGGAGCCCAGCGCGATCATCAGGGAGTAGATACCGGTGACGGCGCCGACGCGGTGCGGGAAGTAGGTGCGGACCACGACCGGCAGCAGCACGTTGCCCAGCGCGATGCCGACGCCGGCCAGGACCGAGCCGGCGAGCAGGCCCGCGAGGTCCGGGACGCCGCGCACCGCCGAGCCCGCGACCAGGATCGCCAGGCTCGCGGCCAGGACGGAGCCGGCGCCGTGCCGGCGGGCCAGCCAGGAGCCGGCCGGGCCGGCGAAGGCGAAGATCAGGACCCAGAGCGTCGGCAGGAGCGTCACGACCGCGCCGCCCAGGTGCAGGCGGTCGCGGAGCTGCTCCAGCAGCGGGCCGGTGGAGGACACGCTCAGGCGCAGGTTGGCCGCGACGACGATGATGCCGGCCAGGATCAGGGCGCCGCCGGCGAGGGTCTGCTGCTGGCGCTCGGCGGGGTCGGCGGGCCGGAGGCGCTCGAACTTCTTGAGCTGCTCGACGCCCTCGTCCAGGCTGAGGCGTCCGGTGCCGGGGCGGTCGAGCGAGATCGTCATGCATCCGATGGTAGGACGTATGACGTTTAACTTCAACCGCGCGGGAACCGATGTGGCCGACGGCACAAAACGGCCCCGGCGGACTGCCCACACACCGTGAGTACGCTGGGGGACATGCCTGACTTTGAGTACGCCGACCTCCTCCCCGTGGGGCCGGACGAGACCCCGTACCGTCTGCTCACCACCGAGGGCGTCAGCACCGTCGAGGCCGGCGGCCGGACGTTCCTGCAGGTCGAGCCGGAGGCGCTGCGGCTGCTCACCGAGACGGCGATGCACGACATCGCGCACTACCTGCGGCCCGGTCACCTGCAGCAGCTGCGGAACATCCTGGACGACCCGGAGTCCTCGCCGAACGACCGGTTCGTGGCGCTGGACCTGCTGAAGAACGTCAACATCTCCGCCGGCGGCATCCTGCCGATGTGCCAGGACACCGGCACGGCCATCGTCATGGGCAAGCGCGGCCAGAACGTGCTGACGGCCGGCCGCGACGAGGAGCACATCACGCGCGGCGTGTACGACGCCTACACGCGGCTGAACCTGCGGTACTCGCAGATGGCGCCGCTGACGATGTGGGAGGAGAAGAACACCGGCTCGAACCTGCCGGCGCAGGTGGAGCTGTACGCCGCGGACGGGGACGCGTACAAGTTCCTGTTCATGGCCAAGGGCGGCGGGTCGGCGAACAAGTCGTACCTGTATCAGGAGACGAAGGCGATCCTGAACCCCAAGGCGATGATGAGGTTCCTGGAGGAGAAGATCCGGTCGCTGGGGACGTCGGCGTGTCCGCCGTATCACCTGGCGATCGTGATCGGCGGTACGTCCGCGGAGTTCGCGCTGAAGACGGCGAAGTACGCCTCGGCGCGGTACCTGGACAACATGCCGAAGCAGGGTTCGCCTCTCGCGCACGGCTTCCGTGACGTGGAGTTGGAGGCGGAAGTTCTGGAGCTGACCCGGCACATCGGGATCGGCGCGCAGTTCGGTGGCAAGTACTTCTGCCACGACGTGCGCGTGATCCGCCTGCCGCGGCACGGGGCTTCGCTGCCGGTGGCGATCGCGGTGTCGTGTTCGGCGGATCGGCAGGCGCTGGGGAAGATCACTAGCGAGGGTGTGTTCCTCGAGCAGCTGGAGCTCGATCCCGGACACTTCCTGCCCGAGACCACGGACGAGCACCTTGACGACGAGGTGGTGCGCGTCGACTTGTCGCGGCCGATGGCGGAGATCCGCACCGAGCTGTCGAAGTATCCGGTGAAGACGCGGCTGTCGTTGACCGGGACGTTGGTGGTGGCGCGCGATATCGCGCACGCGAAGATCAAGGAGCGGCTGGACGCCGGCGAGCCGATGCCGCAGTACCTGAAGGACCACCCGGTGTACTACGCGGGGCCGTCGAAGACGCCCGAGGGGTACGCGTCGGGCTCGTTCGGACCGACGACGGCGGGGCGGATGGACTCCTACGTGGCGCAGTTCCAGGCCGCGGGCGGGTCGATGGTGATGCTGGCGAAGGGGAACCGGTCGAAGCAGGTCACTGATGCCTGTGCGGAGTACGGGGGGTTCTATCTCGGGTCGATCGGGGGTCCGGCGGCGCGGTTGGCGCAGGACTGCATCAAGAAGGTCGAGGTGCTGGAGTATCCCGAGCTGGGGATGGAGGCTGTGTGGCGGATCGAGGTCCAGGACTTCCCGGCGTTCATCGTGGTTGATGACAAGGGGAGTGACTTCTACGCTGACACTTCCGGGCCGTTGCTGAAGATCGGGAGTAAGCCGCCGGTCGGGTGAGCTTGGCCGGGCGCGACAAGATCACCGGCCCATGGTCTCGGGCGTTTTCAGCGCTTACGAACCGCCCTGCTGCCGCGCCATCGCAGCCTCCAGAATCCCCCGCGCATGAGCCTCCGCCGCCGCCTCGTCGTCGAGCAGATACGCCGGACACGCCTCGTCCAGCGGGCCGCTCGGTGCCGCCGCCAGCGCCGCCGTCAACTCCGGGATCTGGTCCGCGCCCAGGTGGTGCTGCCGCAGTTCGGTGAGGCCGGTGAACAGGAACGCCACCTGCTCGCCGGGGACGTAACGGAACTCGTACTCTGCGAAGCCCGCGACCGCGCCGCCGATCTGGGTGCCGCTCTCGTCGTCTGTGGCGGAGCCGCGGGCGGTGCCGCGGGTCAGGGATTCGCCGAAGACGTGGGCGTCCTGGCCGCGGCGGGCGTTGGGGCGCGCCAGGAAGGGGCAGGTGAAGGCGGCGAAGAGCATGCAGTCGCGGTGGCCCGGGGGTTCGGGGGAGGGCGCCTTGTTCGCGGCGGGGCGGTCGGCGGCGAGGGCCGAGGCGAGGGCCTCGGTCTCGGCGGCGGCGATCACGCGGTAGACCGGGCCCGGGGGCATCGGGGTGCCGCAGATGGAGCAGCGGCGTTCGACGGAGCAGATCAGGGTGCGGGCGGTGCCGGTGATGGCGAACGTCGGGCGGCCCTCGGCGTCGCGCGGGGTGATGGCGGGGATCGGGTAGCCGCGCGGATCGCGGGGCAGGGCGGCCACCGCGGGTGGCACCGGGGTCGCGCGAGAGGTCATGGGGCCCATTGAAGCAGGGCCGGGCGATGCACGGCGGAGGCGTTAGACGTCACTCAAGGTCACGAAACGGTCATCCCCCAGCAAAAGTTCATAACTGATCGGCAACAGGCCTTGGCACGGCTCGGAAATGCCAGCAAGATTCTCTTTTGGGCCGGGAGCTGGCGCTTCACCTGCGGCGGGGACAGACGAAGTGTCAGCTCCCGCATCACTTACTGTATGCGAGTGATTACGTCATGTGCGTCTGGACGATCGACCGCGGGCTGCCCGATGCTGTCCGGATGAGGATCCTGATCATCCAGCACGAGGACGGCACCGGCCCGGGCCTGGTCGGCGACCGCCTCGCGGCCCTCGGCGCGGACCTGGACCCACGGCACCCGTGGGCCGGCGAGCCGCTGCCACCGGATCTGGCCGAGCATGACGCGCTGATCGTCCTCGGGGGCGCGCAGGCCGCGTACGAGCCGATCGCGTGGTGGCCGCAGGTCTTCGGGCTGCTGCGGGAGGCGGTGCGGCAAGACGTTCCGACGCTGGGGATCTGCCTGGGTGCGCAGCTGCTCGCGGTGGCGTGTGGCGGTGAGGTGCGGCGGGCGGCGAAGCCGGAGGTGGGGCTGTGCGTTCCCCTTGCTTATTCGAACCCTGATGCGCTCATCGATTCGGTGCCGCCCGGCGCGCGCACCGTGCAGTGGCACTATGACGAGATCTCGGTCCTGCCCGACGGCGCGGTGCCGTTGATGTACTGCGCCGACGGCTTCCCGCATCAGGCGTTCCGCATGGGAACCCGGGTCTGGGCCGTGCAGTTCCATCCCGAAGTGCTCGCCGCCGACACGCGTCGTTGGGCCGCCTCCGATTCCCTCGCGGACAGCGGCATCGACGCCGACGCGGTGCTCGCCGAGATCGCCGACGCGGAGCCGGAGCTGGAAACGGTGTGGGGTGGTTTCACAGAACGCTGGTATGAGCTGTCGAAACAATCAAGACCGCCCGAGAGCCGCCACGAAGGCTGACGCCCGCCGCGTGATGTCGTCCCAGTCCCCGGCAGCCACGACATCCGGCGGCACCACATCGGTCCCCGCGCACACCGCCAGCGCACCCTGCGCCAGGAAATCGGCCGCGTTGCCGGCGTTGACGCCACCGGAAGCGACCAGCGGCACGCCCGGATACGGTCCGCGCAGATCCTTGAAGTAGCCGGGGCCGAAGGCGCGCGCCGGAAAGATCTTCACCGCGGCGGTGCCGAGGTCGAGGGCGGTGGCCACCTCGCTCGGCGTCAGCGCGCCGAGCACGATCGGTACCCCGGCCTGGTGCGCGACCGCCGCCACCTCGGGCCGCAGACCCGGCGTGACCAGGAACGCCACCCCGGCCGCGACCGCTTCCCGGGCCTGATCGGCCGTGAGCACGGTCCCGGCTCCGACCCGGTGTCCGGCGGCGACCGCGGCGCGCAGGTGCGGCACCACGTCCGGCGTGCTGAACGTGAGCTCGGTCCAGGCGATACCGCCGGCCGCCAACGCCGCGCACAACGCTGGAGCATCAGGGATCGATGGTGCGCGCACCACCGCGATCACCGGTGCCGCCGCCAGTTCGGCCCGGAATTCCGCGTGCGGCAGATCTGCTATCACAGTGCTGTCACCCTTTCTTCGGTACGACGCAGCGCCCGCCCTGGAAGCGCGCCGGTGGGTTTGCCGTCGCTCAACACCGCGACTCCGTTGACCAGTACTTCCTCGAAACCCACAGCTGCCCGCCGCGGATCCTCGAACGTCGCGGCGTCGTGCACCGTCGACGGATCGAACAACGCCAGATCCGCGTGGTATCCCACCCGCACCAGCCCGCGCCGGTCCAGCCGCAGCCGGCGCGCCGGCCGGCCGGTCATGTGCTCGACCGCCTCCTCCAGCGTCAGCACCTTGAGATCCCGGCTGTAGTGCCCGAGGTAGCGCGGGAACGTGCCCCAGGCGCGGGGATGCGGCCGGGCGCCCACCAGCAGGCCGTCGCTGCCGACCGTGTGCGCGGGGTGCCGCATGATGGCGCGGACGTTCTCCTCGTTGCCGACGTGGTGCAGGATCGTCGTGCCCAGCCGGTCGGCGCGCAGCAGGTCGAAGAAGGCCTCGGTGCCGGTCACGCCACGCGCCGTCGCGATCTGGGCGACGGTCTGTCCGACGACGTCCGCCAGCTCGGAACTCTGCACACCCGAGATCTGGATCGTGCCCCAGTCGACGACCATCCCGTGGTTGCCGTCGCTGCCGCGTTCCTCGACGTCCCGCCGGATCCGCTCGCGGGCCTCCGGATCGTCCAGCCGCGCCGGCGTCGCGTCCGGACCGCCCTCGGCCGACCAGCTCGGCAGCAGCGCGGCCAGCGTCGTGGAACCGGGCAGGTAGGGGTACGTGTCCAGGCTGATGTCGCAGCCCTCGACGACGGCGGCGTCGACCAGTGCCAGGAACTCCTCGGCCCGGCCGGCGTTGACGCCGAAGTTCATGGTCGCGTGCGCCAGGTGCAGCGGGCAGCCGGAGCGCCGCGAGATGTCGATCATCTCGGCGTAGCCGGCGAGCGCACCGGCGCCGTAAGAGCGCTGATGTGGCGAGTGGTATCCGCCGTACGCCGCGACGATCTCGCAGAGTTCGACCAGCTCATCAGTCCCCGCATACATCCCGGGCGGATACGACAGGCCGCTCGACATCCCGACCGCGCCTTCGCGCATGCCCTGCGCGACGGTCTCCCGCATGCGGTCCAGCTCCGCCCGGCTCGGCGCGCGGTTCTCCCAGCCCATCGCCAGCATCCGCACCGTGCCGTGCGGGACGAGGTAGCAGGCGTTGACCGCCATGCCCCGGTCGAGCCGGTCCAGGTATCCGCCGACCGTGCGCCAGTCCCAGTAGAAGTCCTCGGGGTCGCCGTTCCAGCCGGCGATCTGGTGGCGCAGTGCGGGCAGCGTCGTGTCGTCGACCGGCGCGTACGACAGGCCGTCCTGGCCGAGGACTTCGCAGGTGATGCCTTGTGTGACCCGCGACGGGTGGTCACGCTCGATCAGGGTTCGCAGATCGGAGTGCGCGTGCATGTCGATGAAGCCCGGCGCCAGCACCAGACCGTCCGCGTCGATGACGCGGGCAGCGGGCACGCGCACCGGCTGTGCGGCGATGGCGGTGATGACGCCCTCGGCGATCGTGACGTCCGCGCGATAGCGGTCCGCTCCGGAGCCGTCCACGACCGTCGCGCCACGGAATACGAGCTCTGTCATCAGAAGAACGTCCGTACCAGATCCACGACCTTCGGATCGGCTTGGCCGGCATCGTCCACGACCGGGATCAGCGACCATTTGTCGAACGCCGTGCACGGATGCGAGAGCCCCAGCCGGACCCGGGCTCCGATCGGCGCCGCATCGCCGGCATCCCGCAGGAAAGCGTGCTGGTCCATCACCTTGGTGATGACGCCGGACACCGGTCCGACGCCCGGGACAAGCTGCGGAACGGGCATGCCCTCGTCGAACGGGAAGTCCCGCTTGCCGCCGTCCAGCAGCGACAGGTCGGGCTCCGGATGGGAGATGACTCGCGCCCAGCCGTGCATCGCGGAGCGGAACGGCGTCGGGCCGGCACCGCGGGCCAGCGGCGAGGTGCGGTGGTAGAAGCCGTCGTCGTGGATGACATACGCGCCCGCGCGCAGGATGACTTCGGCCCCTGATTCCCCGGCCAGCGGAGCCAGGATGTCCGCGACCGTGTCGAAGTACGTGCTGCCGCCCGCGGTGACCACCGGACGATCGGTCTCGTAACCCGGCTCCAGGCGGCGATGCAGCGCGGCCAGGTCGC
>JAEKKI010000201.1 GCA_019510485.1 Catenulisporales bacterium | reverse complement strand
CTGCGACTCGCGTCGGCCGGCGGTAGTCAACCACTGGCTGTCCGTCCTTCGGCAGGGGGTGGGTCCTGGCGGTCGGTCGTCAGGAATACCGACATACCGACCGGACTGGTGCGCGCAGCGTGGGAGCGTCGCGCGGCGTCAACGTACGAGCGGCACGAAAACAGCGTCAACGTTTGGGCCCCGACGAGGCGTGCGTGCCTGGTAGGCGCCCCGGAAGACGGTGAAAGTTTCCATTCTGTTTCGACGCACGTTCGCTCAGCGCTCCGGCGCCTTCCGCGTGCTGAACCGCGCTACACGGCGTCGCGTCTGCCGCAGCGCGGAGTCGCGGCGACGGGGTGTTCCGGCGGATCCGAGGCCGTAGAAGAAGCGCTTGCCCATCTCGATGAGCACCAGATAGGCCGGGACCATCGCGACCAGCACGGCGAAGTAGCCCAGGGGCAGTGCCTCGAAGCCGAGCACGGAGGCGAGCGGCGAGCCGGGTAGGACGGTGCCGACCGCCACCACGCCGAGCACCGACAGGATCAGGGGTCTGCCGGCCCGGCTGCGCCAGAACGGGATGCGGCGGGTGCGGATCGCGAAGATGACCAGGGTCTGGGTGGCCAGCGACTCGACGAACCAGCCGGAGCGGAAGCGCTCGGGCCCGGCGTGGAACACGCCCAGCATGACGGCGAAGGTGAGGAAGTCGAAGACCGAGCTCAGCGGGCCGAAGACGAGCATGAAGCGGCGGATGAAGGCGATGTCCCAGTGCGAGGGCCGGCGCAGCTGCTCCTCGTCGACGTTGTCGGCGGGGATGGCCAGCTGGCCGGCGTCGTAGAGCAGGTTGTTGAGCAGGATCTGCGAGGGCAGCATCGGCAGGAAGGACAGGAACAGCGAGGCGCCGGCGGCCGAGAACATGTTCCCGAAGTTGCTCGACGTGCCCATGAGCACGTACTTGATGGTGTTGGCGAAGATCCGGCGGCCCTCGGCCACGCCGTCGGCGAGCACGTCCAGGTCCTTCTCCAGCAGGATCACGTCGGCGGCGTCCTTGGCCACGTCGGTGGCCGACTCGACGGAGATGCCCACGTCGGCGGCGTGCAGGGCGAGCGCGTCGTTGACGCCGTCGCCCAGGAACGCGACCCCGGCACCGCCGCGGCGCTGGACGCGGACGATGCGCGCCTTCTGCTCCGGGGTGACGCGGGCGAACACCACGGTCCGGGGGAGGGCCGCGGCCAGGGCATCGTCGTCGAGCTCGTCGATGTCGGCTCCGGTGAGCGCGTCGTCGCTGTCGCTGTCGCCCAACCCCAGCTCTCGGCAGACCTTCGCGGCCACCACCGGGTTGTCCCCGGTCACCACCTTCACGGCGATGCCCAGGCCCGCCAGCCGGCGCAGGGCCTCGGCCGCGTCCGGCTTGGGCGGGTCGTGGAACACCAGGAAGCCGACGAGGTGGAGCCCGCCCTCGTCCTCGGGGCGCGGGGCGCGGGCGGCGTCCGCCGGCCGGACGGCCACGGCGACGACCCGGTTGCCCGCGGCGAACTCGGCGGCCAAAGCGGTGCGGGCCCGCGACGGCACGTCGGGGCACCGGTCCAGGATCCGCTCGGGCTCGCCCTTGACGACCAATGTCAACGCTCCGCCGACCGCGTCCCGGACCAGCACCGAGGCCAGCCGCCGCTCGTGGTCGAACGGCAGCATGCCGACTCGCGCGAACCTCGAAAGCCCGTCCCGGACCGACACGATCGCCGCCGACCGCCACAGCGCCTGGTCGAGCGGGTTCCCGCCGACCGCCGGGCCGCCGTCGGCGGCGTTCTCCGTGCACAGCAGCCCCCACCGCATGACGTCGTCGCGGTCGTGGCCGCCGGCCGGGACGGCGCGGGCGAAGTCGATGCGGCCGAGGGTGAGGGTGCCGGTCTTGTCGGTGAACAGCGTGTCCACGTCGCCGAGGTCTTCGATGCAGACCAGCCGTTTGACCAGCACCTTGCGTCGCGTCATCCGCCGCGATCCGGCGGCCAGGCTCGTCGACACCACGGCCGGCAGCAGCTGCGGGGTGATGCCGACGGCGATCGCCAAGGAGAACAGCAGGGCGTCGATGACCGGCTTGTGCAGCAGGACGTTCATCGTGAAGATCGAGGTGGTCAGCGTCCCGGCGACCCAGACCAGCAGCATCGAGAACTTCCGCAGGCCGATCTGGAACTCGGTGTCCAGCGGATGGGTGTCCAGCCCGGCGGCGATCTTGCCGAACTCGGTGCGCGGCCCGGTCGCGACCACCACGCCCGCGCCGCTCCCGGCGTGGACCACCGTCCCCATCAGGGCGCACCCGGCCAGCTCGGCCAGCGGCGTGCGCGGCGGTGCCGCGGTCACCCGCTTGTCGACCGGCATCGGCTCCCCGGTCAGGACCGACTCCTCGCACGCCAGCCCGGCGGCGCCGAGCAGCCGGACGTCGGCCGGCACGATGTCGCCCAGCCGCAGCTCGACCACGTCGCCCGGCACGAGGGCGGTGACATCCACCGAGAGCCGCCGTCCGCCGCGCGTCACGACGCACTGCTGGCGGATCTGTGAGTGCAGCGCCTCGGCAGCCTTCTCGGCCCGGTACTCGTTGACGAACCCGAGCCCCACGGACACGAAGACGATGACGCCGATGATGACGGCGTCGCCGCGCTCGCCGACGAAATACGACGCGAGCGCCGCCGCGAGCAGCAGCCCCAGCAGGGGGGATCGCATCTGGTGCCACAGGACGGGAAGGAGCCGGGCCCGGTGCGAGGAGACGGCGTTCGGGCCGTGGCGCTCAAGGCGTCGAGCGGCTTCGTCGTCGGTCAGGCCGATGGCCGGGACGACGGCGAGATCCCGCAACAGATCGGCCTCGGGGCGGGACGCGGCCGAGACAATGCCCTGCGACTGGCCGTCCGGCGGCGGGGGCGGCGGGACCGGGGCCGGTGCGGTGGCAGTCGGTCCCGTGGAGCCCAACAGCCCCACGGGACGCGGGGACCCCTCGGCGGCGGCCGGGGCCGTCCTGGTCGCCATACTCGTCTCCTCAACCGCTGCTCAGCATCGACTCCTTCATCGCATCGCAGGTGTGGCCTCGGGAACAGGGTCCAATGGCCCGGCCGAACGGCGTGAAAGACTCGATGTCGTGGTCAGCCCGCCGCCGGGCTGAACACGACGTCGACCCAGTAGTCGGTGCCGTTGCTCGCCGAGCCCGGGAACGTGGTCGAATTCCCGTACCCGTACACCCCGTTGCCCTGGCTGCCCGTAGCCGCCGGCGCCGTCAGCGGGTAGTTCTGGCGCGGGTAGGTGAAGTAGCCGGTCGTGTAGAGGTATTTGCCGACCGGTGCGTGGTACGAGGCCACGTAGGTGGTTCCGGCGGTCACGGCCACCGGCGTGGCGAAGGCCAAGGTCTGCCAGCCGCCGGCGCTCTCGCCGGTGAACGTGCCGGTCGCCAGGGCGGTCCCAGTGCTGTTCCACAGCGTTCCGGTGTGAACTCCGGCGTTCGACGCGTTCTTGGAGAACCGGATCCCGGTGACCGAGCCGTTGACCGCCGGTGCGAACCGGATGCCGAGTTCCACCGAGTTGGGGTCCGTGGAGACGGAGGCCACCGGCCCGTCGCCGCCGAACAGCGAGCAAGGGCACGTGTACGGCGGCGGTGCGGTGTCGACGGTGAAACTCCAGCTGTCCGGGCCGCTCATCGCGTTCCCCCACCCGTCCGAGGCTTGAACCGAGGCGGTGAAGGTGGTTCCGGACGGCAGTTGGGTCGCCGGCGTGAACGTCGCCGCGGTGCCGGCGCCGTTGTGGCTCACAGCGCCGGGGACCTGCTTGCCGGCGGCGTCGGTCACGGTGAAGCGCATGCCGGCGGCGTCCATCGGCGCGGAGAACGTGGCGGTGACCGTGGTCGTGGCACTCACGCCGGTGGCTCCGGAGTCGGGGGTGGCGTCGGTGACGGTCGGCGGTCCGGTGGGCACGTCGCTGTCGTCGAAGAACACATCGACCCAGTAGTTGGCGTCGTTGTAGCTGTCTCTGGGGAACGCCGAGGCGCCGCGGTAGGTGTAGACGCCGTTGCCGCCGCCTTCCGGGTTTTGGGCCGGGGCGGTGATCGGGGCTTGGCCGGCCGGGTCGTTGATGAAGTAGCCGGCGTCGAAGGCGTAGTGGCCGTTGGGCGCGTAGTAGGACGCGACGTAGGTGGCCCCGGATTTGACCGGCACCGGGTCCGCGAACTTCAGGGTCTGCCAGCCGGTCGGGGTCTCGCCGGTGAAGGTGCCGGTGGCCAGCAGGGTTCCGTCGGAGGTCCAGAGCGACCCGGTGTGGGTGCCGGTGTTGGCGCTCGACTTGTAGAAGCGCACGCCGTCGATGCGGCCGTTGACCGAGGGACGCACCTTGAGCCCGAGTACGACGCCGTAGGGGTCGCCGGAGTCGGCGGTGACGGGCGCGGAGTCCGGCGGGAACACCGAGCAGGGACATGGCGCGCCGGCCGCGTTGTGGACGGCCGTCGCCCGAGCCGGGCCGCCCGCGGCGATCTGGCCGCCGACGGCTGCGGCGACGGTGAGGATTGCGACGCCGACGCGGGTGTGTAGTGCGCGGCGGAGTGTGGACACAGCCATATGGAGAATCCCCTTCAAACCGGTCCGACCGCCCTGCGGCGGCGTCCGGCGGCCCGGACATTCGAGCACAGTAGGGGAGGGCTGCGCGCCATGTAAGTGTTCTGTTGTTGTGGTTCCGAACGTGATCCGACCGGTTGGCCCAACTGGTTGGCAAACCCTTCGCAAGCGCAGTTGTGCGTCGTTCGAGCAGTGCGCAGGGGATCTGGCCGAAGTGCCGTCAGGTCAGTAGTCCCGCATCGGCGGCGGCCGCGCGAACTTGAGTGGGGTTTAACCCGATGAGGCGCAGCGCGGACCGCGCCACATCGGAGGCCTCGATGCTGCTCATCCCGGCCTGGCGCAAGGGGATCACCACTTCGACGGTCTGCATCAGCAGCGCCGCCAGCAGCGGCTCCGGGGTGTCGTCGGAGCCCGGGGCCAAGGCGCGGGCCCGGTGGCCGAGGCGGCCGTAGACCTGCTGGAGTTCGTCGCGCTGGGCCCGGAAGGCGTCGAAGCGCGGGTCGCGGGCCTCGGGGATCAGGTACAGGCTGCCGATGTTGTGCGGGGCCCGGGACAGCAGGGCCGTGTCGGAGGCGGCCAGCGCGTACAGGGCCGCGGCGCAGGCGCGCGGGTCGGCGCCGGCCTGGTCCAGCAGACGGACGGCGAGGTCGGTGCTGGGGCGCACCGAGCGCTCCAGGAGTTCGGCGAGGATGTCGTCCTTGCCGGCGAAGTGGTAGTACAGCGACGCCTGGCGCATGCCGACCGCGTCGGCGATCGCACGGGTGGACGTGCTGCCGAATCCCTGGTTCACGAACAGCTCGGCAGCGGCGAGCAGGATCTGCTCGCGCGGCGGCAGGCCCGGGGTGGCATCGGGGATGGCGCGTGGACGTCCGGCTCGGGTTGTCTTCTCCACGATGGTCATTGTCTCGTGGCCGCCAGGTGGGCGCGCCATCCGCTGGACGCGGTGATGTCGACGGCCCCTGCGATCGCCGCTGGTTCGCACAGGAAGCCCGGGACCGTCCGGCCGTCGGCCAGCGCCACCGTGCCGATCACCATCGGCGGCGGCAGGCCGGCCACCAGGGCGGCGAAGCCGGCGGCCGGCATCGACCAGAGCTCGCCGGCGATCTCAGAGCCCTGCCGGTCGACGCGGACGAGTCCGGGCTTGGCCGGCGTGGTGTCGAGTGCGTACAAGCGGTACCGGGCGGCGGTGGCGATGTCCTCGGCGTACGTGGCGCCGAGCGAGACCAGTTGCGCGTTCAGCGGCTGGCCGCGCAGGTGCGCCCCGAAGACGGCCACTTGGACCGGCGGTGCCGCGAACCGGGCGGCGAGTTCGGCCAGGGCCGCGTCGCTGTCGCCGGGGCCGGTGAACATCACGCCGAACGGTAGGCCGGGCTTTACGGTACCGGCCGGGACGGCGATCGAGGCCAGGCCCAGCAGGTTGGCGTAGTTGGTGTAACGGCCCAGGCGGCTGTTCGCCGCGATCGGGTCGGCGGCGACCGCGGCCAGGGTCGGGTGTCCGGTGGTGGTCGGGGTCAGCAGAGCGTCACAGGAGTCGAAGATCGCCAGACCTTCGGCGCCGAGGCGTTCCAAGGTCTCCTGGTCGCGGAACAGGTCGGCGGCTGTGGGCGCGGCGCCGGCCCGGATGATGGCCGCTACGGTCGGGTCCAGGTCGGCATCGGGGTGCTGCTCGATGAACGCGCCGACCGCCGCGTAGCGCTCAGCCACGAAGGCGCCGTCGTAGAGCAACGCTGCCGCCTGGAGCAGAGGGCTGATGTCGACTTCGACGATGGTGACGCCGCACGAGGCCAGCCGTTGTACCGCTGCCGCGAACGCTTCAGCCCAACCTTCATCGAGCCCTGACAGCTGGGACGCGAGTGGTACGGCGACGTACGGTCTGGCCGGCAGCGCTTGACCGGTCGGCATCCGGTCCGCCGCCGCCCGCGCCCCGACCGGCGATGCCGAGGCGGCCGATCCAGCCATGGTCTCTGCCACAGTCCGCGCCAGCGCGAGATCCGCCGCGAACACTGTCACGCAGTCCAGCGACCGGCATGCCGGCACCACACCACCGGTCGGCACCAGCCCCCGCGTCGGCTTGACCCCGACGATCCCGTTCAGCGCGGCGGGTACCCGCCCGGAACCGGCCGTGTCGGTGCCCAGAGCGAAATCCACCTCGCCGAGCGCCACCGCCACCGCGGATCCCGACGACGACCCGCCGGCGATCCGCTCCGGATCCCAGGCGTTGCGGACCGCGCCGAACGGGCTGCGGGTCCCGACCAGGCCGGTCGCGAACTGGTCCAGGTTCGTCTTGCCGATCACGATCGCCCCGGCCGCGCGCAACCGTGCGACACACTCCGCATCGGCATCCGGGGAATACACGAACGCCGCGCAGCCCGCGGTCGTGGGCAAGCCGCGCACGTCGATGTTGTCCTTCACCGCGAACACCAGCCCCGCCAACGGCAACGGTTCTCCGGCCGCGAATCGCGCGTCCACCGCCTCGGCCTCGGCCACCACGTCGTCTTCACTTCGAAGACTGATCCACACCTCCGGCCGATCAGCCTCGCGGATCCGGGCGAACGCCGCCCGTGCCCTGGCGCTCACGCCGCCGCTCCGATCGGCACTGTCCCGATCGGCACTGTCCCGATCGCCACCGCCTCGATCGTCACCGCCAGCCGGCCGGCCGCTATTTGATCCCAAGGCCGGGCGTACACGTCCGCCCCGCACCGCACCCCGCCGCTCACGCCACCGTCCCGACAGCCGAAGCCTCAATCGCCACCAACGCCTGCCCGGCCGCCACCTGATCCCCGGGCCGCGCATACACATCGAGCACCCGCCCGTCACACGGCGCGGTCAGCACGGTCTCCATCTTCATCGCCTCCACCGCCGCGATCCGCTCCCCGGCCCGAACCATCACTCCGGGCTCCACATGCAGCTGCCACACCGTGGCCAGGAACGGCGAGCCGACGACCGTGGCACCGTCCGGAACCGTGACGCCGCCGCCATCAGCGACCGGCGCGGGCGGCTCGTGCGTCCGGTCGAACTCCCCGGACGCGCGCCACCGCTCCCGCTCCTGCTCGAACGCCCGGCTCTGCTGATCCCGGAACTCAGCGATCGAAGACGCCTCCCGCGCGAGAAACTCCTCGTACTCGGCGATCGCGAACGTCCCGTCGACCGTCTCGAAGTCGCCGCGCCCGGCATCCGTCTCGGCCCGCAGCTCCAGCAGTTCCTCGGCGCTGACCGGATACCACTCGACGCGGTCGAAGAACCGCAGGGCCCAGGGCTGCTCGGCGAACATCCCGCCGCGCCGGAACCGATTCCACACCTGGACCGTCCGCCCGACGAACTGATACCCGCCCGGCCCCTCCATACCGTAAATACACAGATACGCCCCGCCGATCCCGACCGAGTTCTCCGCCGTCCAGGTCCGAGCCGGGTTGTACTTGGTGGTCACCAGCCGGTGCCGGGGATCCAACGGGGTGGCGACCGGCGCCCCGAGGTAGACGTCCCCCAACCCCAGCACGAGATAAGACGCGTCGAAGACGATCCGTTCGACGTCCTCGACACTGTCCAGCCCGTTGATCCGCCGGATGAACTCGATGTTCCACGGCGTCCACGGCGCGTCATCGCGCACCCCGGCCATGTAGCGCTCGACCGCCACCCGGGTCGCCGGATCGTCCCAGGACAGCGGCAGCCGCACCGTCCGCGACGGCACCCGCAGCTGCGACGTCGGCGGGATCGTCTCCTCCAGCTCGCGCAACAGCGCCGCCATGTCCGTCGGCCGCAGGGTCCTGCGATCGGTGTGGATCTGCAGGGACCTGATACCCGGCGTCACATCCAGGATCCCGGCCGGGCCGTGCTCGCCGAGCGCCTCCTGCAACGCGTGCACCCGCATCCGCATCCCGATGTCCAGCGTCATCGGCCCGTACTCGACCAGCACGTTCCCATCCCCGTCCCGCCGGTACGTCACCTCCGGCCGCCCCTCGCGCTCCGGCAGCCGGCCCAGGACCCCGTCGTCCCCGTCACCGCCGCGCACCAGGACCGCGGGCCAGGCGCGGTCGTCGGACAGCAGCGGCGCGTCGGCCTCCCGGACCGGGACGAAGCGCACGGTGTCGCCGGGCCGCAGCTGTCCGATCTTCCACAGGTCCCCGCCGGCCACCACCGCCGGGCAGACGAACCCGCCCAGCGACGGCCCGTCCGGGCCCAGGATGATCGGGGTGTCGCCGGTGAAGTCCAGCGCGCCGACGGCGTACGGCGTGTCGTGGATGTTGGACGGGTGCAGGCCGGCCTCGCCGCCGTCGGTCCGCGCCCAGGCCGGTTTCGGCCCGATCAGCCGCACGCCGGTCCGCGCCGAGTTGTGGTGAACCGTGTAAGAGGACGCATACAGGGCGTCGATGTCCGACCGGGTGAAGAACTCCGGGGCGGCGTGCGGGCCCTCGGTGACCGCGATCTCCCAGGCCCCGGTGAAGGCCGGCCGGCGGTGCGCCGGGGTCGGCGGGCCGACGCGGGTCAGCCGCTCCCCGGGTGGGAACGCCGGGTGCGCCTGGTCGGAGTCCGGCGAGCCGGGGCGCAGCACGTCCCCGGCGACCAGGGCCCGGCCGCCGTGGCCGCCGAACCCGCCGAGCGTGAACGTCGAGGCGCTGTCCAGATAGCGCGGCACGTCGAAGCCGCCGCGTACCGCGAGATACGCCCGCAGCCCCGGCCCCGCCACGGCACCCACCGCCAGCGAAGACCCGGCGGCGACCTCCACCGGCTCCCACAGCGACATGGGCTGCCCGTCCAGGAGCACCGAGACCGGCGCGCCGGTGACCGCGACGATCGCCGGGTGCGAGAACCGCAGCGTCGGCCCGGCCGCGGTGATCTCCAATGCCGGCGCCCCGGCCGGGTTGCCGACCGCCAGGTTGGCCTCGGCGAACGACACCGCGTCGAACGGACCGCTCGGCGGCACCCCCACCGACCACAGGCCGGTGCGGCCGGGCAGGTCCTGCACCGTGGTCTGCAATCCCGGGGCCACCACGTCGATCCGGGGCTCGGGGTCCACGGCCACCGCCGGGTCGGCCAGCGTCGACGTGGAGTGCGCGGCGGCGCGCAGGGCGGGCAGCGATGTCAGGGCCCGCAGATGCCCGAGGTTGGTGACGATGCCGTCCACCCGGCACGCCGCCAGGCCCTCGCCGAGCACGTCCAGCGCGTCGCCGCGGGTGGGACCGGCGCCGATCACCTTCGCCAGCATCGGATCGTAGTAGCCGCCGACCTCCATGCCGGTCTCGACCCAGCCGTCCACCCGCACCCCGGCCAGCGGCGCCGTCCCCTGTCCCGGGAACACCGCCGCCGTGACCAGCCCGGTGCTCGGCTGCCCGCCGCGGCCCGGGTCCTCGGCGTAGACGCGGGCCTCGACCGCGTGACCGGCCGGCGAGCGCGGCGCGAACTCGGAATCGTCGAGCCCTGAGGCGCCGTCGCGGGCCAGGCGCAGCATCAGGGCCACCAGATCGATCCCGAAGACCTCCTCGGTCACCGGGTGCTCGACCTGGAGCCGGGTGTTCACCTCCAGGAAGGCGGCCTCGGCGCGGACCGGGTCGTAGACGAACTCCACGGTGCCGGCCGACCGATAGCCGACCTGAGCCAGCAGCGTCCGCGCCGACTCGTGGAGCAGTTCCCTGACAGCTGAAGGCAGCCCCGGGGCCGGCGCCTCCTCGATCACCTTCTGGTGCCGCCGCTGAAGCGAGCAGTCCCGGTCGCCGAACACCGCGACCCGTCCTTCGCCGTCCCCGAACAGCTGCACCTCCACATGCCGCGCCGGACGCACCAGCCGCTCCAGGAACACCCCGCCGGCGCCGAAGCTGGCCCGCGCCAGCCGGCCGACCCGCTCGAAGGCCTCGCGCACCTCGGCGGACGTGGCGCAGGCGGCCATGCCGATCCCGCCGCCGCCCCCGGTCGCCTTCAGCATCACCGGCAGCCCGATCCGCTCCGCCTCGGCGACCGCCTCCTCGGCCGAGGCCAGCAGCCCGGTCCCGGCCAGCATCGGCACCCCGGCCGCGGCGGCCAGGGCGCGCGCGGTGTGCTTGGCGCCGAAGGCCTCGATCTGCTCCGGCGCCGGCCCGACGAAGGCCAGACCCGCGTCCTCGACGGCGCGCGCGAACGCGGCGTTCTCGGCCAGGAACCCGTAGCCGGGATGCACCGCCGCGCCGAACTTCAGCGCGGCCTCGCCGATCGCGTCGGTGCGCAGGTAGCTGTCCCGCGCCGGACCCGGGCCGAGCCGGACCGCGTCGTCGGCCTCGCGCACGTGCGGGGCGGCGCGGTCGGCGTCGGAGAACACCGCGACAGTCCGCAGCCCCATCGCCCGCGCCGAGCGGATCACCCGCCGCGCGATCTCGCCCCGGTTGGCGACCAGGACGGTGTCGAAACGCGTCACGCGGACTCCTCGGCTGCCCCGGGCACGGTGACGATCATCCGCAGCGGCGTGGGGTCGAAGGCGTTGCACGGGTTGTTCATCTGCGGGCAGTTGGAGACGACGACCAGGACGTCGCGCTCGGCGCGCACGGCGACGCGCTTGCCGGGCGCGCTCATGCCGTCCACGATCCCCAGCGAGCCGTCGGCCTCCAC
>JAEKKI010000289.1 GCA_019510485.1 Catenulisporales bacterium | reverse complement strand
TGCGAGGCCGCCGGCTGGACCGCGGCGATGATGCGGCAGCCGGACGGGCCGGAGCCGGAGGAACCGGACGAGGAGCCGAGCGAGCTGCTGGCGCGGTCGTGGCCGGCGGCCGAGGCGGTCGCACAGGCGTGGCCGGCGGTCGAGCTCGGTGCGGGAGACGAGGCGGTGCTCGGCGGCGAGGCCGCGGTGGACGCGATGGGTGCGGTGGATGCCGTTGAGGCACCCGAGCCCATGGCCGAGGCCGAACCGGCAGCACCCGCGACCGGGCCGCACCAGCCCTCCGAGCCGGAGCCGGTCTCCGTCGGTGCCGTGATCCACGAATTCGTCCGCCGCGCGTCGGAGCCCCAGTACGCCGCGCCGCCGCTGCCGAGCGAGCTGGCGATCCCGGAGCCGCCGGAACCGGAGTACGTCGAGGAGATCCCCTCGATGCTCCCGGCGACCGACATCACGGCCGTCGAGGAGATCATCCGGCTCCGCTACGAGCTCCGCGAGGCGCACCGGACCATCGACCGGCTGCGGCACGTCAACCGCAAGCTGCGCGAAGCGCTCGACTTCGAGGCCGAATAGCGGCCGGACGACAAGGCCGGGTCACATCGACCCGGCCCGCTCGCCTACTCCCCTACTCCCCTACTCCCCTACTCCCACTCGATCGTCCCCGGCGGCTTGCTGGTCACGTCCAGCACCACCCGGTTGACGTCGGCGACCTCGTTGGTGATCCGCGTCGAGATCCGGGCCAGCACCTCATACGGCAGCCGCGACCAGTCGGCCGTCATGGCGTCCTCGCTGGAGACCGGACGCAGCACGATCGGATGGCCGTAGGTACGGCCGTCGCCCTGGACGCCGACCGAGCGGACGTCGGCCAGCAGCACCACCGGGCACTGCCAGATCTCGCCGTCCAGGCCCGCGGCGGTCAGCTCCTCGCGGGCGATCGCGTCGGCCTCGCGCAGCAGGTCCAGGCGGTCCCTGGTGACCTCGCCGACGATCCGGATGCCCAGTCCCGGGCCCGGGAAGGGCTGCCGGCCCACGATGGCCTCCGGCAGGCCGAGTTCCCGGCCGACCTGGCGGACCTCGTCCTTGAACAGCTTGCGCAGCGGCTCGATCAGCTCGAACCGCAGGTCCGCGGGCAGGCCGCCGACGTTGTGGTGGCTCTTGATGTTGGCGGTGCCGGCACCGCCGCCGGACTCCACGACGTCCGGGTAGAGCGTGCCCTGCACCAGGAACCTCACCGGCTCGCCGGCGCCGGCGGACTCCTCGATGATCTCGCGCTCGGCCTGCTCGAAGACCCGGATGAACTCCCGGCCGATGATCTTGCGCTTCTCCTCGGGGTCGCTGACCCCGGCCAGCGCCGACAGGAAGCGCTCCTGGGCGTCGACCACCTTCAGCCGCACGCCGGTGGCCGCGACGAAGTCCTTCTCGACCTGCTCGGCCTCGCCCTTGCGCAGCAGGCCGTGGTCGACGAACACGCAGGTCAGCTGTGCGCCGACGGCCTTCTGCACGATCGCGGCGGCCACCGCGGAGTCCACGCCGCCGGACAGCCCGCAGATGGCGCGCTTGTCGCCGACCTGCTCGCGGATGGCGGCGACCTGCTCCTCGACGATGTTGCCCGTGGTCCAGTCCGGGGTGATGCCGGCGCCCTTGTAGAGGAAGTTCTCCAGCAGCAGCTGCCCGAACTGCGAGTGCAGCACCTCGGGGTGGTGCTGGACGCCGTACAGCCGCTGCTCGTCGTTCTCGAACGCCGCGACCGGGGTCTTGGCGGTGGTGCCGGTCACCCGGAAGCCCTCCGGGGCGGCCACGACCGCGTCGCCGTGCGACATCCACACCGGCTGCTCGGCGGCGGAGCCGGTGAACAGCGTGGAGCCGGTGTCGCCGACCTCCAGCCGGGTGCGGCCGTACTCGCGGCCGCCGGTCTTGTCGACCACGCCGCCCAGGGCGCGCGCCATCGCCTGGAAGCCGTAGCAGATGCCGAGCGTCGGCACCCCGGCGCGGAACAGCTCCGCACCGACGTTCGGCGCGCCGTCGGCGTAGACCGAGGACGGCCCGCCGGACAGGATCACCGCCTTGGGCTTCTTGGCGAGGATCTCGGCCACCGTCGAGGTGTGCGGCACGATTTCGCTGTAGACGTGGGCTTCGCGGACCCGGCGCGCGATGAGCTGCGCGTATTGGGCCCCGAAGTCGATGACCAGGACGGTGTCGGCAGGCTGCTCCATGATGGGGCGAGTCTATCGGTGATCGCCCGGCCGCTCAGGACAGGAGACACGCCGGCCCCGAGACGGCGCCGCGCACGCTCACTTGCTCGCCGTGAACGCCGGACGGCCGCCACGATCGCGGCGGCCGTCCACACTCCCCCCAGCGCTTCCGGTCCAACCGGCCGCGGCCGCGTCGTCGCGGGCCGTGGCGGGCCCGCCCTTGACGGGGCCGAGGCTTGAGCCGGAAGCGGGTATCACTATTCGTCGCGCTGCTCCGCTTTCGCGTTCAGCGGGCCAGGTCGTCGAACTCGCCGTCCTTGACGCCACTGATCAGGGCCTCGATCTCCGCGCGGGTGTAGACCAGGGCCGGGCCCTGCGGGTCGCGGGAGTTGCGCATCGCGACCGAGCGAGTTGGAGTAGCTGCTCTTGCGCCACGCGGCGGCGACCTCGGTGGCCGGCATGCCGTTGTAGGGCTCGAACTCGCTCATTCTCGTTTCCCCTTACATGTACGGTGGGAAGGGTTGATCCACTGCACGTGCATTCGCGGATGAATCAGCACTCGCGGATGCATGGCAGTAAACGGATGCTAGCGGTCTTGCCGTCGCACGCGCAGAGCTTTCGAGTGTGAAACGTTCAAAGAGCGGGTAAAGGTTCTCCCCGCAGGTTCAAGGCACGCATTCGCGGCGGCTTCGATACCGGATCGATATACATTCGAGCCCTGAGATAGGCAACCGGAACGCCGGTGCGCCGCACGTGACCGGCTCGCGACCGTGAGTGCGGATCGCGCCGGTAATCGGTTATCGGGGTTTCAGCAGGCGAGCTCGAAGAGCGCCCACACTACTTTTCCACTCGGCTCGGCCGCCCCCGGCGCACGAAAACGGCGCCAGCCCCAATCATCGGCCAGCGCCTCCACCAAATACATCCCCCGGCCGGACTCGTCCAGGCCCCATAAACCGTCGGCCGCCCGCTCCGGGTTCGGCTCGACCGGGGAGGCGGCCGAGGGGTCCGCGACGGCGAACAGCACCCGTTCCACGCCCGACTCGCCGGCTCCGGTGTCACAGGGCTCGTGGATCAGGCACAGCGATATCAGGTCGGCGTCCGGGTGCCGGCGCCCCGGATTCACCGCCTCGTAGGCGTGCACGAGCGCGTTGGTCACCAGCTCGGAGACCACGATGCCCAGGTTCTCCTTCAACGTCGCGAAGCGCGCCGGCTCCCCGCGCCAGTCCTCGGCCACGTCGCGGACGAAGCGCCGCGCCGCCGACACCGACTCGGCCCGGGCCGGCAGCACACAGTGGCGCGTCGACACACTGCGCCCCACGGCCTGGTATCCGATGCAGACCGGCAGGTCGGCATGGAGCAGGGAGTAGGAGTAGCTGGACGCGACCATCGGGTCTCCCCCTCGGGGTGCGCACCGCATGGGCGGCGGCACGTGCAATCGCAGAGTTTTCCTATGCATGTGACGGATGCACGTGCATGCTACATCGTGAAAGGCTTGCGCAGGGTCTCGGATGGGCAAAGTCTTGTACGAGTCGACTCAGGACCCTGTCGCGTGCGCCGGTGGTCCGGACGCCGCTCGCGACCTGGCGGCGTCCAGTGTTCCCAAGCACGCGCCTCCAGTGGCACAATCGGCAGCTGATCCACCGCCTGGCACGCCGCGTCTGATGGCGCCGGGGCCGGAGAAGGAGCGAGGAAAGCGATGAGTGGCCCCCACACCACCGATCCGGAACCGGAGCCGGCCCGCGCGGGCGGCGCCACGGTGCGCCGGATCATGCTCGGCTCGCAACTGCGCCGGCTGCGCGAGGCGGCAAGCATCACCCGAGAGGCCGCCGGCTGGGAGATCCGCTCCTCGGAGTCCAAGATCTCGCGGCTGGAGCTGGGCCGCGTCGGGTTCAAGATGCGCGATGTGGAGGACCTGCTGACGCTGTACGGCGTCCTGGACCCGGCCGCGCGCGAGCCCTTCCTGTCCATGGCCAAGTCGGCGAACGCCACGACCTGGTGGCACGGCTACCACGACGTGCTGCCGACCTGGTTCGCCGGCTACATCGGACTGGAGGAGTCGGCCTCGCTGATCCGCACCTACGAGGTGCAGTACATACCGGGCCTGCTTCAGACCGCGGACTACATGCGCGCGGTGATGGCCGGGCGCGGAGTGCTCGACGGCGACTCCGAGCGCCGGGTGAAGGTGCGGCTGGAGCGGCAGAACGTGCTGCTGCGCGACCAGGATCCGCCGCGGCTGTGGGCGGTGGTCGACGAGGCGGCGCTGCGGCGGCCGGTCGGCAGCCCGGAGATCATGCGGCAGCAGCTGTCGCACCTGCTGGAGATGATGGAGCGGCCGAACGTCACGGTGCAGGTGCTGCCGTTCCAGTCCGGCGCGCACGCCGCCGAGGCCGGGGCGTTCACCATCCTGCGCTTCGCCGAGCCGGACCTGCCGGACGTGGTCTACCTGGAGCACCTGGCCGGGGCGCTGTATCTGGACAAGCGCGACGACGTGGACGTGTACCTGCAGGTGATCGAGCGGATCAGCGTGACCGCGCTGACGCCGGCGCTCACCGCCGAGGCGCTGGCCAAGCTCATCAAGGACTTCTGAGCACCGTTCCCGGCGCCAAAAGCGTCTCAAAGACCGCAGTCGGATATCTGTACGCGAACATCCTTAACGGATACGTTCGTTGGCATGCCTGACAGGGGAGACGAACGGGGTCGAGGCGGCGGTACGCGGACCCTGGTGACCGGCATCCTGGCCGGCACCGAGTGGCACCCGGCCGACAGCCCGCAGGAGGCCACGGCCACCGCGCGCGAGGCCAGGGATCTGGCGGTGCGCCTGCGCCCGGTGCTGTCCAAGCTCGCGCAGGCCCCGCGCAGCGGCCGCCGGCGCGATCTGGACTGGCTGCCGGCGGTCGAGCAGCTGGCGGTGGACGCGCAGTACTTCGCGTCGTGGTGGCTGCCGCGCTTGGAGGGCAAGTCGGCGCAGTCCTGGCCCTCGTGGTCGGCGGACGGCTACGCGGACTGGGTGAAGCGCCTGGACGCGCAGCGCGTGCGCACGCTGGAGATGGTGCAGAACTCGGCGCCGGCGCCGCGCGGCGCGACGGTGACCCAGCTGCGGCGCGGGAAGGCGGCGCCGGAGCAGGAGGATGAGGGCTCTGAGACGGCGGCGGCGGCCGAGGGCGCACAGAGCGCTGAGAGCGCCGGGACCGAGCCGTCAGAGGCGCCGGAGGGGCGTGCCAGGCATGCCCGGGGCAAGGGCCGGGAGCGCATAGCGCGGATCATGCCGATCCGGGGGTCGGGCGCGCCGGTGGTGGCGGCCGCGGGTGCCGGGGCGGCGATCACCGAGGAGGTCGAACGCGAGGGCACTCACACCGAGCTTCCATCGGCGGAGAGCGGACCGGCTGAAGACGACCAGCCGGCCGGTTCGGCGCCTTCGCCGCATTTCGACGACGAACCCGATCGCCCGGACGACGTCACCGGCGAGCCGGCGTACATATCGCAAAAGCCTGCGATCAAGGATCTCAGCGCCTTCGACGAGACGACGGAGATGCCTCGAAGCGC
>JAEKKI010000144.1 GCA_019510485.1 Catenulisporales bacterium | reverse complement strand
CCGCGAGATCGCAGAAGCGTCGTCCGCACACCGCTGAGATGCGGCAGAAGGGTGTCGTGACGATCCCGCAAGATGTTCGCGCTGAACTCGGCCTCGAAGTCGGCGATCAGTTCTTCGTGCGGATAGAGGACGGGAACGTCGTTCTCGTTCCGGCTCGCCTCGTGCCCGCCGATCAGGCGTGGTTCTGGACGCCCGAATGGCAGGCTGGAGAGCGTGAGGCGGCCGATGAACTCGCTCGCGGCGAGGTCGAGACCTTCGACGACGGCGAGGAGTTCCTGAGGGACTTGGCCGACCGGGCCGGGACCACGGTGGATGATCTCCGCTGATGCCGACGTATTCTCGCCTGGCTCGATTCATCAGGGACTTCGAGAAGCTCAGTACAGAGGAGAAGATCCGCTTCCTCAAGGCCGTACGCGCTTTCGTGGACGACCTCGCCGCCGGCAACGGGTTCCGTGCCGGGCTGCGGGTCAAGAAGATGCATGGCCACGAGGACATCTGGGAGCTGTCTTGGGCCGCTGACGGCAGGGCCACGTTCTCGTATGGAGATCCGGTCAAGGTGGGCCACGCCCACATCGTGTGGCATCGAGTCGGGACCCACGACATCTTCATCCAGCCGTAACAGGGCGACGACCTCAGCTTGATCCGCTGCCCCGACAAGGCCTGCCGCGAGAGGGCCCGGCGCTTCCTTCGGTGGGAAGCGCCGGGCCCTCAGCGCGGATCAGTGCCCTCACCCCCGAGCCAGCCGCCGGTCAGCCAGCTCGGCCAGCAGCGCCGCGCCGTCGCCGAGCACCGAGTCGTCGAAGTCGGCCAGCGGGCTGTGGTTCGAGGGCGCGGTGTCGAGGTCGTCGCTGGGGCAGGCGCCGAGGAAGGCGTAGGTGCCGGGCACCTGCTCCAGGACGCGGGAGAAGTCCTCGGCGCCGGGGACCGGGTTGGGGAGGCGTTCGAAGCGCTCCTCGCCGTACACCTCGCGGGTGACCTCCTCCAGGAAGTCGACCTCGGGGGCGTGGTTCACCGTCGGCGGGTACTGCTCCTTGTAGAGGATGTCCACGGCGCAGCCGTGGGCCGCGGCCAGGCCGTTGAGCAGGTCCACCACCGCGTCCAGCATCTTGGCGCGGGACTCCCGGGAGAAGGAGCGCATGGTGACGTGGAAGGTGGCGTCGTCCGGGATGATGTTGGACGCGGTGCCGGCGTGGAAGGCGCCGACGGTGATCACCACCGGGTCGAAGATATCGAACTTGCGAGTTACCAGCGTTTGCAGCGCCACCACCATCTCGCAGGCGACCGGTATCGGGTCCTTGCCGGTGTGCGGGAGCGAGCCGTGCGCGCCGGCGCCGCGCACCGTCACCTGGATCTCGTCGGCGCCGGCCATGAAGGTGCCGGCGCGGGAGACGAAGGTGCCGCGCGCGACCCGGTTGGACAGCACGTGCAGGCCGTAGGCCCCGATCACGCGCGGGCCGGCGGCGTCCAGCACGCCCTCGCGGATCATGTGCCCGGCGCCGTCCTGGCCCTCCTCGCCGGGCTGGAACATGAACACCACGTCGCCGGGCAGCTGCTCGCGCCGCGCGGCCAGCAGGTGCGCCGCCCCGACCAGCATCGCGGTGTGCAGGTCGTGGCCGCAGGCGTGCATGTTCGGGCCCTCGGCGACGAAGTCGTGGCCGGTCCGCTCCACCACCGGCAGCGCGTCCATGTCGCCGCGCAGCAGCACGGCCGGGCGCGGCGCGCCGTCGGGTGCCGAGTCCGGGCCCGACCCCGGTCCCGGCTTGGCGCCGCGCAGCACCGCCACCACCGAGTTCAGCTCGCGGCCGGTGGTGATCTCCAGCGGCAGACCGTCCAGGGCGGCCAGGACCCGCTCCTGGGTGCGGGGCAGGTCCAGGCCGATCTCGGGTATGCGGTGCAGGTCCCGGCGCAGGCGGACCAGGTCCTCCTGCAGCCCCTTGGCGTCATCGGTGTAGGTCATGACCTCATGGTGCCCCACCGGTCCCGATGTGCGGCGGGTCGGGCCGGGCCGTGATCGGCGGCTATTGCGGCGCGCCACCGGCACCGGCCATCGGGGTCGGCTGCAGGATCACGAACCGCGCGCCGAACGGGTCGGCCAGCAGCCCGAGCCGTCCGGGCGGGGCGTCCGAGGCCGGGATCAGCACCGCGCCGCCGGCGTCGGTGGCGCGCGCGACGGTGGCGTCGGCGTCGGCCACCATGAGGTGCGGGATCCACTTCTCGTCCTGGACCGGGGCGTCGTCGCCGATGACCATGATCCCGCCGAAGGCTTCCATCGGGTCGCCGGGCTGCTTGGTCCACATGTCGTAGCCGCCGCCCTCCGGCGCGCCCTCGGTGTACGGCTCGACCTGCCACCCGAACACCGCCGGGTAGAAGGCCTTCGCCGCGCCGGGGTCACGGGTCCACAACTCGGCCCAGAGCACCGTGTCGTCGATACAACAAGCTTCGAAGCCGGTGAACTCGCCGGGCTGCCAGAGCGCGAACTCGCCCCCGGCCGGGTCGGTCAGCTGCGCGAAGGAGCCCTGCGGGCCGATCGGCATCACCGGCACGCGCACCTTGGCCCCGTTGGCCTCGGCGGTGGCGGTGGTCGAGGCGGCGTCGGCGACCCTGATGTACGTCATCCAGTCCGACCGGGCGGCCGGGTCGGGCAGGCCGCCGAGCCCGGCGACGGCCTTGCCGTCCTTGCGCAGGTACCAGTAGCCGGGTTCCTGTTCGGACTCGGCCTGGACCTGCTCCGCCGTCCAGCCGAAGACCCGGCTGTAGAACTCGGCGGAGGCGCCGGGATCGGGGGAGCCGAGATCCATCCAGCCGGGCAGGTTCGGGACGTTCTGCGCGGTGATCATGAGGGGTCTTCCTTTCCTCGCCGGACGGGGGAGGCGGTGTGGTGTGCGTCACAACGCCGATTCCGAGTCTTCCATCCGCCGCCGACAGCCACGATCCGAACGAGCGAACGAGGTATGCCGACCGGGACCATCACATGTCTGGTTTCTCACAGCCCGCCGGGCCGCCGGGCGCCGAACCCGCCCCCACCCCAGGAGTAGCCTGTGGGCTGGCAACACCGGCATTACTAATGCGCTCGGAAGTAGCTGGACTCCTCCCTAGCCACTGACCAGGCTGTCCAGCTGCTTTCGAGTGCACTTAGTAAAATTCGGCACAGTACATCCAAACGGAACCTTCACACAGCAGGAGCCACAAGCGATGTCCCGCACCCCCGTCAACGTCACCGTGACCGGCGCGGCCGGCCAGATCGGCTACGCGCTGCTGTTCCGCATCGCCTCCGGCCACCTGCTCGGCCCGGACGTCCCGGTGAAGCTGAACCTGCTGGAGATCCCGCAGGCCGTCAAGGCCGCCGAGGGCACCGCGATGGAGCTCGTCGACTGCGCCTTCCCGCTGCTGGCCGGCATCGACATCCACGACAACCCCAAGGACGGCTTCACCGGCGCCAACGTGGCCCTGCTGGTCGGCGCCCGCCCCCGCACCGCCGGCATGGAGCGCGGCGACCTGCTCTCGGCCAACGGCGGCATCTTCAAGCCGCAGGGCGAGGCCATCAACGCCCACGCCGCCGACGACATCAGGATCCTGGTGGTCGGCAACCCGGCGAACACCAACGCCCTGATCGCCGCCGCCCACGCCCCCGACGTCCCGAAGTCCCGCTTCACCGCGATGACCCGCCTGGACCACAACCGCGCCCTCGGCCAGCTGGCGCTGAAGACCGGCGCCCCGGTCGGCGACATCACCAACGTCACCATCTGGGGCAATCACTCCGCGACGCAGTACCCGGACCTCTTCCACGCCAAGATCGCGGGCAAGAACGCCGCCGAGACGGTGAACGACCAGGCCTGGATCGAGAACGACTTCATCCCGACCGTCGCCAAGCGCGGCGCCGCCATCATCGAGGCCCGCGGCGCGTCCTCGGCCGCCTCGGCCGCCAACGCCGCGCTGGACCACGTCCACACCTGGTTCAACGGCACCGCCGACGGCGACTGGACGTCGATGGGCGTCGTGTCCGACGGTTCGTACGGCGTGCCGGAGGGCCTGGTCTCCTCGTTCCCGGTGACCACCAAGGGTGGCGAGTGGGAGATCGTGCAGGGCCTGGACATCGACGCGTTCTCCCGCGCCCGCATCGACGCCTCGGTCGCCGAGCTGGCGGAGGAGCGCGAGGCGGTCAAGCAGCTCGGGCTGATCTGACCGCGGGTTCTTGAACGGCTCGGCACTTTCCCAGGAGCCGGGCCGTTCACCGTTCGCCGTTCACATCAACGGATCCCGCGTCAGCAACCGGGTCAGCACCAGCGCCGACCGCGTCCGCTTGATCTCCGGCTCGCGCCGGATCCGCTCCAGCGCCTCCTCCAGATGGCGCATGTTCTCAGCGACCAGATGCAGCAGCGCGTCGGCGTCGCCCGTGACCGTGTACGCCGCGACCACCTCCGGATGCCGCGCCACGCACTCGCGGATGACGTCCGGCGACGTCCGGTCGCCGCAGTAGACCTCGACGAAAGCCTCGGTCGTCCAACCGAGCGCCGCCTGATCGACGATGGCCGCGAAGCCGCGGATGGCGCCGTCGGCGCGAAGCTTGTCCACGCGACGCTTCACCGCCGAGGCGGACAGACCCACTTCGGTGCCGACGTCGGCGAAGGAGGCGCGGGCGTCGCGGCGCAGGGCGTCGATGATCGCGCGGTCCAGGCTGTCCATGCCCTGAGATTAGCGGTCGGGGGTCCAGCGGCTGCGGGAGGTGGGGCGGCGCCGGGTCGACTTGGCGCTGACCGTGTTTTTCACCCCACCCCGTCCGGGGGACTACACCACCCGAGCTCAATGCTCTCAAACCGTCAACCGCCGAAGGAAGCCCCCGCCGCCGAAATCCGCCCGATCGGACCAGCGCTCCGGCGCGCCCCGAAGCCCGGAAATCTTCCCCGCCGACGGCACCAAACCCCCGCCCACCGCGTCTCAACAAAGTGAGCCGGGCCCGCAGCAAGCCGTACCCCTGCCGCGAGCCCGGCCCACCGACCGTATCAACCCACAGCATCAACCCGCGGCGCTGTGTAGTTGCCGCACCGCCCAGTCCAGCTCCTCGGCCGTCACCACCAGCGGCGGGGCCATCCGGATCGTCGAACCGTGGGTGTCCTTGGCCAGCACCCCGCGCGTCATCAGGCGCTCGGAGATCTCGCGGCCGGTGCCGAGGGCCGGGTCGATGTCGATGCCGGCCCACAGGCCGCGGCCGCGTACCGAGCGCACCATCTCCTTCGGCAGCGTGGCCAGTGCCTCATGCAGGTGGGCGCCGAGCACGCGGGCCCGCGCCTGGTACTCGCCGGTGGCCAGCAGGCCGACCACCGCGCGGCCGACCGCGCAGGCCAGCGGGTTGCCGCCGAAGGTGGAGCCGTGTTCGCCGGGCTTGAACACGCCGAGCACGTCCCGGTCGGCCACCACCGCCGACACCGGCAGGATCCCGCCGCCGAGGGCCTTGCCCAGGATGTAGAGGTCCGGCACCACGCTCTCGTGGTCGCACGCGAAGGTGTATCCGGTCCGCCCCAGCCCGGACTGGATCTCGTCGGCCATCATCAGGACGCCGCGCCGCGTGCAGATCTCGCGCACCGCGGTCAGGTAGCCGTCCGGCGGTACCAGCACACCGGCCTCGCCCTGGATCGGCTCCAGCAGCACGGCGACGGTGTCGGAGGTGATCGCGGCCTCGATCGCCGCGGCGTCGCCGTAGGGCACCGAGACGAAGCCGGGCGTGAACGGCCCGAACTCGTTGCGCGCGTCCGGGTCGGTGGAGAAGGAGACGATCGACAGGGTCCGGCCGTGGAAGTTGCCCTCGCAGGTGATGATCTGCGCGCGGTCCTCCGGCACGCCCTTGACCTGGTAACCCCACTTGCGCGCGGTCTTCAGCGCGGTCTCCACGGCCTCGGCGCCGGAGTTCATCGGCAGCGCCGCCTCCTTGCCGCACAGCTGTGCCAGCTCGGCGACGAACGGCCCGAACTGGTCGTGGTGGAACGCCCGCGAGGTCAGCGTCACCCGCGACAGCTGTTCGCGCGCCGCCGCCAGCAGCACCGGGTTGCGGTGCCCGAAGTTCAGCGCCGAGTACCCGGCGAGCATGTCCAGGTAACGGTTGCCGTCGACGTCGGTCACCCAGGCGCCGTCGGCCTCGGCGATCACCACCGGCAGCGGGTGGTAGTTGTGCGCGGTGTGCGCATCGGACTGTGCGATCAGCGCCTCGGCCTTGGCCGAGCGCGGGAACCGCGGAAGGGTGGCGTCCCCGGCGCCGAACTCGGCACCGCGTCCGATCTCATAGATCGTGGTCATCCGTTCGCCCCTAACCCCTGAGTTCCAACGTGCAGCACTTCACCGAACCGCCGGCCTTGAGCAGTTCGGACAGGTCCATGCCGATCGGCCGGTACCCGCGTTCGGCCAGCTGGGCGATCATGCCCTTGGCATCCTGCGGCAGCAGCACGTTAAGGCCGTCGGACACCGCGTTCAGCCCGAACGCCGAGGCGTCCCGCGCGGTCGCGATGATCGCGTCCGGATACAGCCGGCGCAGAACCGTCTGGGACCCCGGCGAGAACGCCTCGGGGTAGTACGCGATCGTCGCCTCGTCCAGCACGGCGATCGCCGTGTCCAGGTGGTAGTAGCGCGGATCGACCAGCCGCAGGCCGATCACCGGGAGCCCGAAGAACTCCTGCGCCTCCAGGTGCGCGTTCGGGTCGGAGCGGAACCCGTGCCCGGCCAGCATCCACCGGCCGGCGAACAGGAAGTCGCCCTCGCCCTCGTTGACGAATTCGGGGTCGTGGATCTGGTCGTAGCCGGCTCTGCGGAACCACTCGCGGTAGGCCGCGCCCTCGGCGCGCCGCTCCTCGTTGCGGAAGGAGGCGGCCAGCACCTTGCCGGCCACGACCGTCGCGCCGTTGGCGGCGAACACCATGTCCGGCAGCCCCTCGACCGGCTTGATGGTCTCGACCTGGTGCCCGAGGTCCAGATAGGCGTCGCGCAGGCTCTCCCACTGGAGCGCGGCCAGCGAGGCGTCGACCGGGTTCTCCGGGTGCATCCACGGGTTGATGGCGTAGGTGACCGCGAAATGGTCGGGCGGACACATGAGATACCGGCGCGGGGTCGCCACGCGGTGTGCCGCCGACGGCACGTGGAGTGTCTCGGGGATCATGCAACCTCAGCATAAGGATGATGTTTTCCCAGCTCAAGCACCCTTTGTTGCGTGTTCGCGCACGAACGTTGCGCGTGCCGGGCGCTACCTTGAGTTTCATTGCGCCCCTCGCGTAACAGCGACGGCCGCTCGGGCTCCCTAGAATCAAACGGTGAGCCCGATTCTGGTGTCCATCCTGGTCGTGTTGGCGCTGATCCTCATCGAGGCGTTGTTCGTGGCCTCCGAGATCGCGCTCGTTTCGTTGCGCGAGAGCCAGGTGGAGACCATCGCGCAGCAAGGCCGCCGGGGCCAGGTGGTGGCCAAACTGGTGCGCGACCAGAATCGCTGGCTGGCCACGGTGCAGATCGGTGTGACGCTGACCGCGCTGCTGTCCTCGGCCTATGGCGCCGTGACGCTCTCGGAGAGCGCGAAGCGCGGGCTGATCGGCGCCGGCCTCAGCGACGGCCTGGCCTCCTTCGTCGGCATCGTCGGCGTCACGCTGATCATCACCTTCGTGACCCTGGTGATCGGCGAGCTGGCGCCCAAGCGGCTGGCCCTGCAGCGCGCCGAGCCCACGGCGCTGGCCATGGCGCCGTTCCTGAACCGGATGGCGACGTTCTGCCGGCCGATCATCTTCCTGCTGTCGCTGTGCACCAACGGCGTCGTGAAGCTGTTCGGCGGCGACCCGTCGGTGGGCCGCGAGGCGGTCTCCTCCGAGGAGCTGCGGCTGATGGTGGCGGGCAACGAGACGCTGAACCGCGACGAGCGCGAGCTGATCGACGAGGTCTTCGCCGCCGGCGACCGGCAGCTGCGCGAGGTCCTGGTGCCGCGGACCGAGGTGACGTTCCTGGACGCCGGGATGCCGATCCGGCAGGCGGCGCGGATCGCCGCGTCCAACCCGCACTCGCGCTACCCGGTGATCGAGGGTTCGGCGGACAACGTCATCGGATTCGTGCACGTGCGCGACTTCCTCAACCCGGAGCTGGCGGGCCGCTCGATCCGGCTGGAGGAGATCGCCCGGCCGGTGAAGATGCTGCCCACCTCCAAGCAGGTGCTCTCGGCGCTGTCGGAGATGCGCAACGAGTCCATGCACCTGGCGATCGTGGTCGACGAGTACGGCGGCACCGCCGGCATCGTCACGCTGGAAGACCTGATCGAGGAGCTGATCGGCGACATCCAGGACGAGTACGACGTCGGCCAGGCCGGCACCACGCGGCTGGTCGGCGGCGTGATGGAGGTCGACGGCCTGCTGAACCTGGACGACTTCCAGGACGAGACCGGCATCGCGCTGCCGAGCGGCCCGTACGAGACCGCGGCCGGCTACATGGTGGCCCAGCTCGGCCGGCTGCCGCGGCTGGGCGACGAGGTCGTGGTGGCGCTGGAACCGGGACGCGGCCATACCGCGCACGAGATCGCGCACAGCCACGGCAGCCACGGCGCACACGGCGCATACGGCGGCCACGGCGGCCACGGCGGCCACGCCTCAGGCCACGTCCTCCTCGACGACGACGGCGAGGAGATCGAGCCGGAGATCCAGCGCTACCAGCTGCGCGTGGTGGAGATGGACGGCCGGCGCATCGCCCGCATCCGGATCACGCGCCTGCCCGAGGGCGACGAGGGCGACGGCAAACCCGACGACGACAGCGAACCCGAAGCGGCGGAAGACCCAGATCTCACCTCCAGTGTTCATACGAACACTGAAGGCGACGACGGCGAGCCCGCCGAGCAGATCCCGGGAGAACCCGATCAAAGCGGGCCGCGGATCTGAGAGAATGGCGGGCATGGCAGCCGCTCCTCAGTCTTCCGGTCGCAAGCGCGTCTTCTCCGGCATCCAGCCGACCGCCGACTCCTTCCACGTCGGCAACTATCTCGGCGCGATCCGCAATTGGGTGCCGCTGCAGGACACGCACGAGACCATCTACTGCGTCGTGGACCTGCACGCGATCACGGTCGAGCAGGATCCGAAGCTGCTGCGCCAGCGCACCCGGGTCGCCGCCGCGCAGCTGCTGGCCGCCGGGATCGACCCGGCGCGCAGCATCCTGTTCGTACAGAGCCACGTCCCCGAGCATGCGCAGCTGGCCTGGATCCTGGCCTGTATGACCGGCTTCGGCGAGGCCAGCCGCATGACGCAGTTCAAGGACAAGTCCGGCCGGCAGGGCGCGGCCAACACCAACGTCGGGCTGTTCACCTACCCGATGCTGATGGCCGCCGACGTGCTGCTCTACAACGCCGACCAGGTCCCGGTCGGCGAGGACCAGCGCCAGCACCTGGAGCTCACCCGGGACCTGGCGCAGCGCTTCAACGGCCGCTACGGCGACTACTTCACGGTGCCGGACCCGTACATCATCAAGGCCACCGGCAAGATCACCGACCTGCAGGACCCGGGAGCGAAGATGTCGAAGTCGGCCTCCTCCGCGAACGGCATCATCGAGCTGCTCGACGATCCCAAGGCCTCGGCCAAGAAGATCCGCTCGGCGGTCACCGACACCGAGCGCGAGATCCGCTACGACGAGGAGCACAAGGCCGGCGTGTCCAACCTGCTGTCGATCTACTCGGCGCTGGACGGCCGGAGCATCCCGGAGCTGGAGAAGGCCTACGAGGGCAAGGGCTACGGCGACCTGAAGAAGGACTTGGCCGAGCTGTTCACCGACTTCGTGACGCCGTTCCGGGAGCGGACCTTCGCGCTGCTGGCCGACCCGGACAAGCTGGACGCGGTGCTGGCCGAGGGCGCGGCCAAGGCCCGGGCCATCGCCGCGCGGACCCTGGCCGAGGTGTACGACCGCACGGGGTTCCTGCCCGCGGCGGGGAACTAACGGTGGGCGGCGTACCGGATCCGCTTGAGGCGACTTTCGCGGGCGCCAATCCCTTCATCGCGCACGCCGGCTTACCGCCCGGGGCGGACACCGTGACCATCGGCGTCGCGGTGCCGATCCCGGAGCCGTTCGGCAGCGAGCTGCAGAAGTGGCGCGAGTCGTTCCACGACCCGATGGCCCGCGCCATCCCCACCCACGTGACCCTGCTGCCGCCGACCGCGGTGGGACGCGCGGATCTGGCCGGCATCGAGGACCACCTGGCCGCGGCCGCCGCGGCGGGACGGCCGTTCCCGATGGTGTTGCACGGCACGGACACCTTCCGGCCGATCTCCCCGGTGACCTTCGTGAAGGTTGCCGTCGGCGCCGACCACTGCGCCGCCACCGAGGCCCGCGTGCGCTCCGGCGTGCTGGCCCGCGAGGCCCGCTTCCCGTACCACCCGCACGTCACCGTGGCCCACGAGCTGCCCGACGACGTGCTCAGCCGCGCCCAGGAGATCCTCGCCGGCTACGAGGCGCGCTTCCTGGTCACCGGCTTCGCGCTGTATCTGCACGGCGACGACGGCGTGTGGCGCGTGCGCCGGTCGTTCCCCTACGGCGGCTGACACCCCGCCTCCCCGGTATCGGAACGGCAGCTCCGCAGAGCTGGAAGCTGCCGTCTGGCGGTACGTACTAGTGCTGATTGACGATACTGCCGGTGCTACTCGGTGACCGGAGCCGGTGCCTGCGCCGGAACCGCCGCCGCCGGTGCCTTCGGCTTCAGCGTCAGCGAGATCAGGCACACCGTGAGCGCGATCCCGGACCCGACCAGCAAGCCGGTGTTGAGCCCGTGAGTGAAGTTCACCTCCGGGTTCGGGTCGTGGCTGCCCTTCGCCGCCGAGGTGGAGATGGTCACCAGCACCGCGATGCCCACCGCCGCGCCGATCTGCTGGCAGGCCTGCATCAGGCCGGAGCCGGCGCCGGAGTCGCGCGGGGCCAGACCGCTCATGATGTTCAGCGCGATCGGGCTGAAGGCGAGGGCGCCGCCGAGGCCGAACATGAAGAACGGCACCAGCAGGCTCCCGGTGAAGCCGGAGTCGGCCTTGATCTGCGCCAGCCACAGCAGCGCCCCGCTGATCAGCGCCGTGCCCAGGACGATCAGCGGCCGCGGCCCGAAGCGCGGCAGCAGCTTGGGGACGAAGCGCGAGACCGCGAACAGCGTCACGGTCAGCGGCAGGAACGCCAGACCCGCCCGCATCGGGGAGTAGCCGAGCACCCGCTGCATGAACTGCGGCATGAAGTAGAACATCGAGAACATCGCGCCGACCAGCAGCATGTAGCTGCCATAGGCGCGGGCCCGGTGCGAGTCCTTCAGCAGTCGCAGCGGGAACACCGGGAACTCGACCTTGGACTCGGTGACGACGAAGGCGCCCAGCAGCACCACGGCCGCCACGAACGCGGCGATCGTCACCGGCGTGCCCCAGCCGTGCTCGGAGGCGTTGATGAACCCGTACACCAGGCTGCTCATACCGGTGACGGAGAAGATCGCCCCGGGGATGTCGAACCGGCCCTGCTGTCGCGGCGACTCGTTCAGCAACCGCGCCGCGGCGATCGCCGCCGCCGCGCCGATCGGCACGTTGATGTACATCACCAGCCGCCAGGAGCCCCAGGTGGTCAGCATGCCGCCGAGCAGCAGCCCGACCGAGCCGCCGGCGCTGGAGACCGCGGCGTACAGGCTCATCGCCTTCACCCGCGGGGCGCCTTCCGGGAAGGTGGTGATGATCAAAGCCAGCATGCTGGGCCCGGCCATGGCCGCGCCCGCGCCCTGCAGCGCCCGGGAGGCCAGCAGCATGCCCGAGTCGACGGCGAGGCCGCCGATGAAGGAGGCGACGGTGAACAGCGTCACGCCGGTGACGAACATCCGGCGCCGGCCCAGGATGTCGCCGGCGCGGCCGCCCAACAGCAGCAGTCCGCCGAAGGCGAGCGTGTAGGCGTTGAGGACCCATGACTGGCTGGCTTCGGAGAAGTGCAGCGCCGGGCGGATCTTCGGCAGGGCGATGTTGACGATGGTGGCATCCAGGACCAGCATCAGCTGACAGGTGGCGATGGTGGCCAGGATGAGGCCCGGCTTGGGTTCGCGTTGTGGAACAACTTTCTCGGTGGAAGGCGTTGCGGATATGGACGCAGTAGACATGGTGTCCTTCACCTGACGGCGGGAAGTTAAGCGGAGGGTGACTCCGTTTAGCGTAGAGTGTGGTTCGCACCGCGGCAACCCGGTTTTCCCCGGGCGGCCGACAAGTCCTGTTCAAACCAGTGGTGAAAGGGTCGATGGCATCGTGAGGGCCGACGCGCTTCGCAACCGCGAGCGCCTCGTCGAGGTGGCGCAGTCCGCGTTCGCGACGAACGGGATCGACACCTCACTCGAGGAGATCGCCCGCCAGGCCGGTGTGGGGATCGGCACGCTCTACCGGCGCTTCCCCACGCGGGAGGACCTCATCGCGGCGGTGCTGGCCGAGCGGTATCTCAAGCTCACCGACGTCGCGCTGGTACTGGCCGAGGAGCGCGAGGACGTCGACACCGCGATGACGGAGTGGCTCACCCTGCTGATGGAGCACATGGCCATCTACCGGGGTCTGTCGATGGCGGTGAAAGAGGCCATCCACGACGTCGACACGGCGTTGGGCCGCACCTGCCGGGGGATGATCGACGCGGGCGAGCTGCTCTTGACGCGCGGCCAGAAGGCCGGCGCGTTCCGGCTGGACATCACGTTCTATGACGTGATGACCATGTGCTCCGCGATCGTGCTGGCAGTGGAGCGGCGCAGCGAGAAGCCCAATGCCTCCGAGCTCCCGAAGGTGAACCCCTACCTGCTGCTGGACATCGTGCTGCGCGGAATTCGTGTGTGAGCCGTTGACCGGTTCGGCTCAGCCACGCCGCTCGACATGAACGAACGGTGAACATAAGACGAACCTTGGGTGACTCGACTACTGTGAGTCGATGCTCATCGAACCCCCGATCCGTTCCCGGCGCGGTGCGCAGGCCTTCGACGACCGGGCCCGGGTGGCCGCGCTGCGCTTGTGGGGCGCGGTGCTGCTCGGGGTGTTCGTGCTGCTGGCCGGCGTCACGATGGCCAAGGCGCTCAAGAGCCCGGACCAGGCGCTGGACGACTCGCTGAACCGGTTCGCGCTGTCGCACAGCTGGATCACCGACTTCCTCAAGGTGGCCACGCAGGCCGGTGAGCCGACGGTCGCGCTCGGGGTCGGGCTCCTCGCAGCTGTCGCGTTCTATCTCCTTAAGATGCGTGCCTCCGCGTACTTCGCCGCCGCATCAGTGATCGGCGCCTATGGCATCGCCTACGTCGCCAAGGAGATCGTCCACCGGCATCGTCCGCGCTGGGACGCTGTGCACACTGTTGTGTCCGACACCGGCTCGTCGTTCCCGTCCGGCCACGCGACCGGTTCCTCGGCGTTGGCGACCGTGCTGATCGTGGCCGCGGTGCCGCTGCTGACCTCGCTAGCCGCACGTCGGGCCGCGGTGATCGTCCTGGCGCTTTACGTGCTCACCATGCTGGTCTCGCGCCCGATCCTCGGCGTTCACTTCCCGACGGACGTGTTCTCCGGTGCGGTGTTAGGCACTGGCTGGGCTTTAGTGTGCGCTTCTGTGCTGCGGCCATGGCAGGTACAGCGCCGCGAAGCGGCTCCTTGACGGGCGGTGGTGCGAGACGGGCGGGCAGGTACAGCGCCGCGAAGCGGCTCCTTGACGGGCGGTGGTGGGAGACGGGTGGGCGAGACCGGCCGTCCGCAGGCTGACCCGCTTAGGAGAACCAGCCGCTCACGCGTGATACTAAGGGCGGACGAGCATAGGGTTTTGCAGCCCCACCGCTGCGTCGCCCACCGCATCAACAGGAGGACCGGAGAAAGTGACTTACGTCATCGCCCTGCCCTGCGTGGACGTGAAGGACAAGGCCTGCATCGAGGAGTGCCCTGTCGACTGCATCTACGAGGGCGAGCGCATGCTCTACATTCACCCGGACGAGTGCGTCGACTGCGGCGCGTGCGAGCCGGTGTGCCCCGTCGAGGCGATCTTCTACGAGGACGACACGCCGGAGCAGTGGAAGGACTACTACAAGGCGAACGTGGAGTTCTTCGACGACCTCGGCTCGCCCGGCGGCGCCTCCAAGATGGGCCTGATCGAGAAGGACCATCCGCTGGTGTCGGCGCTGCCGCCGCAGGCCGAGGGCGCGGAGTAGCGGCCGGTCCCGGTAGCCCGTCCGGCGACGTCCCGCTCCACCAGAGGAAATCCTTCACGATGCGGAAGCTCCCCGACTTCCCGTGGGACCGGCTCGCGCCCGCCAAAGCGCGGGCCGGCCTCCACCCGGACGGGATCGTCGACCTTTCCGTCGGCACGCCTGTCGACCCGGTGCCCGCCGTCGTCCAGGACGCGCTGCGCGCCGGGTCCGACGCCCCCGGCTACCCGCTCACCCACGGCACCCCGGCGCTGCGCGCGGCCGCCGTGGGCTGGATGGGCCGCCGGCTCGGCGTGACCGGTGTGGACCCGGCGGCCGTGCTGCCGGTGATCGGCACCAAGGAGTTGGTGGCCTGGCTGCCCACGCTGCTCGGCGTGGGAGCGGGCGATGCGGTCGCGATTCCGGCGGCGGCCTACCCGACCTATGACGTCGGGGCGCGGCTGGCCGGGGCCGACACGCTGGTGAGCGCGCCGGAGGACGCCGCCGAGCTGATCCGGGCGCGGCGTCCGAAGCTCGTCTGGCTGAACTCCCCGGCGAACCCGCACGGCCGGGTGGCTTCCGCTGCCGAACTGCGGAGCGTCATCGTGGCCGCCCGCGAGGCCGGGACCGTCGTGGCGTCCGACGAGTGCTACATCGAGCTCGGGTGGGACGTGTCGCCGGTGTCGGCGCTGCATCCCGATGTCTGCGACGGTGCCCACGAGGGACTGCTCGCTGTGCACTCCCTTTCCAAGCGCTCGAACCTGGCCGGGTACCGGGCCGGGTTCGTCACCGGAGACCCGGCGATCGTGGCCGAGCTGCTGGAGGTGCGCAAGCACGCCGGCCTCATCATGCCGCAGCCGGTGCAGAACGCCATGACCGTCGCGCTGGGCGACGACGCGCACGTCGCGGAGCAGAAGGAGCGCTATCGCAAGCGCCGGCTGATCCTACGCGACGCGCTGGAGCGGGCCGGATTCCGGATCGACCACTCCGAGGCCGGGCTGTATCTGTGGTCCACGCGCGGCGAGGACTGCTGGGCCACTGTGGACTGGCTTGCCGAGCGCGGCATCCTCGCCGCTCCCGGCGAGTTCTACGGCGAAGCCGGTACCCGCCATGTGCGGATCGCGCTGACGGCTACCGACGAGCGGGTCGCGGCCGCGGCGTCGCGTCTGATCCGCTAAATCGTCTTCTCCAGATAGCGCATCGCCCGCTTGAAGTAGCCGCGGGGGTTCGCGTCCAAGTGCTGAGCCCACGCGGGATCGCGTTCGCTCCTTAGCCGCGCGACATACGCCAGCGCATATCCGAACATCGGCTGGTTGATGTAGCCGAGCTGCTGCCGTCGCCAGCCGCGGGCGTTCTGCGCGAAGGTGAACGCGGAGTTGGCGGTGAACACGCCGAGCCCGAAGAACACGGTCGCCAGGTCTGTCAGCGGTTCGTGGTCTTTCTCTTCCGCGGAGGTGACGCCGCGATAGAGCAGTTTGTGGTGGCACAACTCATGCGACGCGACCGCTACCACGCGGCGCGGATCCGGCGCGTCCTCCATGGCGACGGCGATCACTCCGACTCCGTCGCGCACGCTGTAGTGTCCGGCGACGCTGTTGTAGGCACCGGCAGCCACGCCGGGCATCTGTTGCGGCGGCCGGCCGTCGTAAAGTCCCACGGTGATCTCCGCGGGATCGACGCGCAGGTGTGCGCGTACCAGATCCACCAATCCGAGGACATCGTCTGGAGTGCCCTGATATCTCCCGGGGAAGAACCTCGGTGTCGGGGTGAGGACCTCGCGCTCCAACGCCTCGCGCCCGAACTGCTCGACGCACCAGGTCAGCATCTTCTCGATCCACACGCGCTCGCGGTCCTCGACCGGCGGGCGCGCCCCGAACAGCGGCATGACCCGACAGTACTCCCGCCGGTATCAGCCTCCGCCGTGCATCCTTGCGCGCCGGAGGCGGCGGTTTCCGGCGTGATGACGCCGGGTAGCCGCCTACGGTCTGCTTACCGCCAGGAGAGCCATGACCCGCACGGTCCGCACCCGGGACGGCCGCCGGCTGGCCGTCGCCGAGCACGGCGACCCGAACGGCGCCCCGGTGATGCTGTTCCACGGCACCCCCGGCAGCCGCCTGGGCCCGGTCCCGCGCGCGATGACGCTGCACGCCACCGGCGTCCGGCTGCTCACCTTCGACCGCCCCGGCTTCGGCGACTCCGACCGCCTGCCCGACCGCGCTGTGTCCTCGGTGGCGGCGGACGCGGCGGCGGTGGCCGACGCCCTCGGCCTAGACCGCTTCGCGGTCCTCGGCCGCTCCGGCGGCGGACCGCACGCCCTGGCCTGTGCGGCGCTGCTCCCGGACCGCGTCACCAAGGCGGCGGCCTTGGTCCCGCTCGCCCCGCGTGACGGCATGGGCGAGACCTGGTTCGCCGGTATGACCCCCGGCAACGCGGAGTCGTACCGTCAAGCCCTCGCCGACCGCGCCGCCCTGCGCCGCGCCCTGGACGAACGCGCCGCCCGCATCCGCGCCGACCCCGCGAGCCTGCTGGCGACCATCGACGAGGGCCTGGAGCCCACCGACCGTGAGGTGATCCGCCAGGCCAACATCCGTCACGAACTCGTCCGCGCCTACGCCGCCTCGGTCTCCCATTCCGCAGATGGCTGGTACGACGACGCGCTGGCCTTGGCTGCTCCGTGGGGCTTCGATCCCTCTGACATCCCTGTCCCGGTGTATCTGTGGCACGGAGTGGAGGACCGCTTCTCCCCGATCAGCCATACCAGGTGGCTGGGGGAGCGGATTCCGCACGTGACCGTCGACTTGGAACCGCGAGCATCACATTTCTGTGCTCTGTTGCGGATGCCACAGCTGATCGCCTGGTCGGGGGCGCGGGTGTCGTGGGACGCGATGGTGGCGCTGAGCGGGTGACGGCTTCTAGCGTGGCGGCGCATGGGGAGTGTCATCAAATCAGTCTCGTTCGACGCCGCCGACGCGCTCGTCCTGGCGCGCTTCTGGGCCGCCGCACTGGGTCTGTACGCCGACAGCGAATAGTCGGGACGTTCGCCACCCCGGATCCGTACTCTCGAACCATGACCGAGGAACCGAGGCTTCACGTCATCGCCGGCGGACGCGCCGACGGCCCGCGACCCGGTAAGCGACCCGCGGAACCCGAGCCGCTGTGGCGCGAGGTCTTGGGCGAACAGCTCCGGGAGCTGCGGCGGCAGCAGCGGGAGACGCTCGCCGAGACCGCGGCGCGAGCGGGGATCTCGCCGCAGTACCTGTCCGAGGTGGAGCGCGGCCTCAAGGAGCCGTCCAGCGAGATGATCGCGGCCGTCGCCGGCGCGCTCGGCACCACGCTCGGCGGACTCGCCGAGTCGGTGGCCGCCGAGCTGCGGGTTCAGCACGAGGCGTCGCTGCTGCTGCGCCGCGAGGTCGCCACGCGCCGCCGGATGTCGGGGCCGGTCGCGCTGGCGCTGGCCGCCTGAGCGACTCGCGGCTACTCCCGCGGCCCCAGCACCATATCGGCGAGCCCGTACTCGACCGCCCCCCGCGCGGTGAAGACCCGGTCCCGGTCGGTGTCGTGCCGCAGCCGCTCCACGGTCTGGCCGGTGTGGTGCGCCAGGATCTCTTCCAGTTCGCCGCGCATGCGCACCAACTCGTCGGCCTGGATGATCAGGTCGGGGATCGCACCCTGGCCGCGGGCCGCCGGCTGGTGCAGCACCACGCGCGCGTGCGGCAGGACCGAGCGCAGGCCCGGGTCTCCGCCGGCCAGCAGCACCGCGCCGACGGCGATGGCCTGGCCGACGCAGATGGTGCGGATCGGTGCCTTGATGTGCTGCATGGCGTCGTACACCGCCAGCATCGAGGTGAGGTCGCCGCCCTCGCAGTTGACGTAGAGGCTGATCTCCCGGTCCGGGGCGTCGAACTCCAGGTGCAGCAGCTGCGCGATGACGGTGTTCGCCACCCCGGCGTCGATCGCCGTGCCCAGATACACGATGCGCTCGCTCAGCAGGTGCGAGTAGATGTCGGTGACGTGCTCGCCGCGGGGATTCTGGGCCACGACGTAAGGAATGGTGTAGTTCATGCCGAGATCCCCATCCGCCGGCGCTCGGGCCCGATCTGCGCGAACGAGTCCACGATGTGGTCGATGAAGCCGTAGTCCTTCGCCTGCGCCGCGGTGAACCAGCGGTCGTGCAGCGAGTCCTCGAAGACCCGTTCGAAGGGCTGTCCGGTGTCCTGCGCGATCAGCCCGAGGACGGTGTTCACCATGTGCCGCAGGTCGTCGGCCTGCACCTCGACGTCGACCGCGGTGCCGCCGATGCCGGCCGAGCCCTGGTGCATCAGGATCCTGGCGTGCGGGAGCGCGAAGCGCCGGCCCGGCGTGCCGGCCGAGAGCAGGAACTGGCCGGCACTGCACGCCAGGCCCAGAGCGAGCGTCGTGACGTCGCACGGAACCAGGCGCATCGCGTCGCGGATGGCGAGCATCGCGGGTACGGAGCCGCCGGGGGAGTGGATCCACAGTGAGATGCCCGCGCCGGGGTCCTCGGCGGCCAGGGAGAGGAGCTGTGTCGTCAGGAGCGTGCCGTTGTCGTCGTCGAGCACGCCGTCGAGTACGAGGATGCGGCGGCTGAGGAGCTGCTCGCGGGTGCGCCAGCCGAACTGGGGCGCCTTGTCGTCTTCTGCCATGTCTCCACCGTGCGCCGATGGAACGCGGCTGGAGAGTGGGTGCTGCTGTGGGCGGATCCGCTCTCAGCAGCACGGCCAGGTCAGTACGGCGACGCCTCCAATTGCCGCCCCACCCGCGTCCCCACCCGCACCCGCACACACACGGGATGCCCTTCGCCGAGCAGCCGTTCCAGCCGGCCCAGCGCGCGCCCGCTCAGGCTCTCGGCTTCGGCAGCGCGGCTGGTCAGCCGGAGTGTCACCGCGTGGTTCGCCTCTGCGGTCAGGGTGTAGACATGTTCGTCGCCCAGACGTTCCCGCAGCCCTGCCAGAGCCCGTTCCTCCAGTGATGCCGCTGCTTCAGCTTCCCCGTCGTCGGCGAGACAGTTCGCCAGGTTCCCCGTAGCGGCCAACGTATAGGGATGCGTTGCGCCGAGGACTGAGCCGAACCCCGCCAAGGACTGCTCCGCCAGAGCGCGACCCCGCGCCACATCGCCGCTGGCCCGGGCGTAGACCGCCATGTTGTTCACCGCGACCAACGTATAGGGATGCCGTTCGCCCAGCTCTTCCTCGTACATCGCCAAACACTCCGCCATGATCCCCACCGCCTCCGCGTCCCGGTCCTGTGCCGCCAGGTCCGCAGCGCGGTTCAGGGCACAGGCGCGGGTGTCCGGATGTCGCGCGCCGAAGCGTTCCACATACCGCTGATATGTCGCCTCCGTCAGCCGCTGTGCCTCGCCGAGTTGTCCGCACTTGCGCAACGCGACGGCCAAGCTCTTCGCGGTCCGCAGCGTCTCGGCGAAGTCGTCGCCCAACACCTCGCGATACGTCTGAAGCGTCGTGCGCAGCAGCTCCACGGCTTCCCAGAACCGGCCCGCGTCGGTCATGTCCCGGGCCAGCGATCCCGCCGAGCTCAGCGTGTACGGATGGTTCGGGCCGAGCACCTCCCGGCGCCGGGCGAGCACCTCGCGGTCGATCTCGGCGGCCTTCTCGAACTCGCCGATCAGGCGATAGGAGACCGCCAGATTGTTCGCCGACGAAAGGGTCTGCGGGAAGTCCACGCCGAAGTTCTCCGCGAAGCGCGCGTATGTCTGCTCGTCCAGGGCCAGTGCCTCGCTGAAGCGGCCCAGCCCGCGCAGCGCCGCCGCCAGACCGCCGGCCGTCATCAGGGTGTGGCGATGGTCGTCGCCGAGCGCGGCGGCCTGGGCCCGCAGCACTTCGGCGTTGATCCGGCGGGCCTGCTCGAAACGGCCCATCGACCACAGCACGTTCGCCATGTGAAACCGCAGCGAGAGCAGGTCCGGGTCGGCGTCGGGGTCCCGGCCGCGGGCGCTCCAGACCCCGGCCAGCTCCTCGGCGAACGCCAGCGCCGCTGCCAGCTCACCGCGCTTCCACAGGTACCGCACCCGCTCGATCAGCAGTTGCAGGGTCTCGCCCTCGGCGCACAGCCGCGCCCGGCTCGGCCCGAGGTGCGCCCAGAGCCGGTCGTACCGCGGCCAGTTCTCCGGGTCGTCGGTGTCCCCGATCCGGGGCCGGGCGCCGACCAGGACGCGGTGCACCTCATGGCACGCCTCCTCCTGTTCCTCGATGCTCATCCGGGCCCGGATCACCGACTGCACCAGCCGGTGCACCTGCAGGGTGTTCGACGCCGCGTCCACCCGGGCCAGCGCGAACCGCCCGACCTCGCGGACCACGCGGCCGAGCATCATGCGGTCGCGCAGCGCGTCGTCGTACGGGATCAGGGCCTGGATCATCGCGTCCGAGCGCAGCAGCGCCATCGACACCGGCTCCGGCGCGAGGAACGAGCACAGCTGGAGCAACCGCACGGCCGCCGGCGAGCGTTCGCGCAGCGTCTCGAACGAGATCGTCCAGGTCGTCGCCACCGGGACCGGGTAGTCGCCGGGCTGGTTCAGCGCCAGTACGACCGACGCCTGCCGCTCCAGCTCGGCCAGGTACTCCGCGACCGGCATCCCGGTCTCCGTGAGCCATGCCGCGGCCTGCTCGACCGCCAGCGGCAGGTCGCCGAGGGCGGCGCCCAAGGCGTCGGCGTCTTCGGCGGCCAGCCCCGGTACGCGCCGCCGCAGGTGTTGCACGCTCTCGGCGCGGGTGAAGACGTCCACCTCGACGGGCGCCGCCTCCTGAGCCCACGCCGGGTTCCGCGACGTGATCAGCACATGCCCGTGGCGGCCTTCCGGGAGATACGGACGCACCGCTGCGGGCTCGTCGGCGTTGTCGTAGATCAAGAGCCAGCGGCCTACCGGCTCGCCGCGCCGTAACGCCTCCAGCACGGCCGCTGCGGCTTCGGCGATTCCGCAGTCCGTGCGGAGTCCCAATCCCAGAGGGCGGGCCAGCTTCGCCAGCTCTGTGGGGATCAAATCCGGTTGGCCCGCGGGCAGCCACCACACCAAGTCGTAGTCACCCTTGAAGCGGTGCGCGTATTCCAAGGCGACTTGGGTCTTGCCCGCGCCGCCCAGTCCGTGCAGCGCTTGTGGCGGCGCGGATCCCGTTGCGGAACCGTGTAGGAGGAGGTTGCGTACGTGTTCTAACACCTTGTCGCGTCCGGTGAAGGATGCGTTGCGGGTGCGCAGGTCCCATATCCGGGGATCGATGCCGGGGAAGCGCGGTCCGTGAGCCCGCGCAGTGGGCAACGCATCAGGAAAGCGTGCATGCCACTGCGCATATGCGTTTCTGTCTACGGCGCGGAGCAGGGTCTCGACTGCTTCCGGTTCGCTGAGCTGGGCCAAGTCGATCGGTGGGTTCACTTGGTACGACGCGGGCATACTGACGTCCGCTACCCGGAGCGCTGTGATCCGCTGTGCGGCGCCGAAGCGGTGCAGATCCTCCATGGCATCGGTGGAACCCACATACGCGTGCGAAGCGATCGCGAGGATCTGGCGGTCGCCGTCCGGCTCGCCGTTCTCGGACGCCTCAGGGTCGGAATTCGCTATAGCGTTTCCCGCTCGGACGAGATCCGCAGCAACATCCACCTGAGCCAGGATCTCCCGCACCCAGTCGGCCCACATCCGGTCCGCAGCGACGTAATGGATCAGCGGCCGGGTTTTGGCGGCCTGTCGCCGCGTGAACCCCTCAAGCACGCGCTGCCGCCGCGGTTCCTCTATGGCCGGCAGCGCTGTGACCCGACCCATCGTGATCTCCGCGGTGAGCCGCTCGAACGCCGCCAGCAGCGAGGTCGGCAGCCCCGGCGCGTCGCCGAACGTCGCCAAGGTCTCTTCGTACGCGTAGAAGGGCCGGTACGGAACCTCCACAGAAGCCCAGTACCGCGTGCGGCGCTCCGCGTCCATGCCGGCCGGGAATCCGGCGAACCGCGACGCCGCCAGCGCCCGCCCGGCGTCCGCCTTCCCCTTCTCGGCCTCGTCGACCCGCATCGGCACCGGCAGGATCCGGATCGGCCGGTCCAGACGGTGATCACGCACCCGCTGCGCCACCCCGAGCGCGCCGTCGATGTTCTGGTCGCTGAGGGCGAAGCAGTCCACGAGCACGTCCGGAAGTTGCAGCGTGCAGATGTCGGCGATGTCGGACAGCCCGGTGCGACTGTCGATGAGCACATAGTCGTACGCGGCTTTCATGCCATCCCGCATCGCCTGGAAGAACAGCGCGCCGCCCATCTCCTCGTAGAAGTCGTCCCACCCGCGCGGCGCCATCGCGGACGTATAGTCGCGGTTCTGGCGCCCGGCTGGCAGGAAGTCCAAGCGCCCGCCTGCGGGAAACGGCCAGTCCACCGCGATCGTGTGCCGCCCCACCTCGGCGGCCTTGCGATGCCAGTCCGCCGGCAGGTCCTGCCGGTTCTGGTGCACCTGCCACGCGTAGTCGACGATCAGGTCGATGACCCCGCTCGCGGCCTGCAACGTCGACGGCGGCAGGAACGGATGGTAGAAGCGGTGCAGCCCGGGCGAGTCCAGATCCCAGTCCACGGCCAGCACCCGCCGTCCGTTGGCGGCCAGGATCCACGCCACATTGGCGACCGCCATGGTGCGGCCGGTGCCGCCCTTGTAGGAGTAGAAGGTGACGACGGTCCCATCCGGATCACGGACCATGAGGTGCTCCTGACGGCGGCTCGGCAACGGGTAGCACACGCAGCCGCGGCGGCCTCAGACCCGCTGGAGCGTGCGGCGTGAGCTGCCGCAGCAACGCGGCCTTGGCCGCCGGATGCACCTCACGGAAATAGAACTCGTCGAAATGGACGGACGACACCTGCACCGGTCGGCTGGTGAACCACTCCACGAGCTTGGCGTGCGCGGTGCGGAGGTAGGCGGCGACCGCGTCTTCGGCGCGGTCGCCGCGGATCGCTGAGAGACCGGCCGGCAAGGCGGCCGATATGGCCGCCGCGACTTCGACCGGACCGGCGGTCGGGCTCGCGGCCGGCGCGGCTGCCGGGGCGGTGTTCGACTCGGCGAGCGAGCTGGTGGTGGAGATGAGAGCCGGGTCGATGTTCGATCTGCCGGCCGGTTCGGCCCGCCCGGCGCTCGGATGGCCGAGACCGAGGCCGGTCGTCGGGGAAGCGCCTGCGGAATCGGCCCTGGGACCGGTCGAGCTCGACGGCCGCCAATGCCCTCCCGTCCCCGGCGGTAACGCGAGCGGCAGCGGATTTCGGCCGCCGGTGCGGCGTACCAACTCGTCGGCCGCCTCGAACAAGCCCCCGGCGCCCTCGAAGCGCCCGTGCAGCGCCATGAAGTCGACCGGTCGGGCGGCCCGCGGCGCCCCGCTGCGCGCCACCTGCACGACCCGCCGCGCCAGCGCGTGGATCGCCAGCTGGTATTCGTCCTTGTAACGAGCCAGGCGGATCAGCTGGAGGAATCCCAGCCGGGCGTAAGCCTCGCCGAACGTGCGGTGGTCGAACTGCAACGTCTGCGCTGCCGGCGGCAGTTCGGTGTCCGGGATCGGCAGCCACAGCACCGGGATGATCGCCTCCGGCCGGGATCCCGAGGTGAGCTCGTGAGCGCTTTGCCGCGCCTGGAACAGGTACCACTCGCTGGCGCAGCTCAGGGATGTGAAATAGCGCGGCGTGTAGAGCGGAAGGAATACCCGGCACGCCGCCAGCGCATCGGAGATGTGCCGTCGCCATTCCTGGCCGACCCGCACCTCCCGGTCCATGAAGCCGGGCTGGGCGCCGCGCCGCAGTGTGGTCAGCTCGGCGACCTCGTAGGTCAGGTCGTCGAAGAAGCGCAGCGTCCACCGGTCCGGATCCCCGCCCGGGGAGTCATCTGCCTCGCCGGCGTGGTGGTGTCGCGCATAGCTGAGAAAGAAGTACGGCGCCGGCCCGTCCCCGGCGCCGCTCAGCACCCGATCCGAGCCAGCCATCCGCCCCCCTGGTACCGGCGGTCACCCGCAAAACACTTACACTGCGTCTTCTGAAAGACTGCGCGCGGTAACCGGTGGCGTCAACGGTCGGCGCGAGTTGTCAGACCGGTCGAACCTTGGACGTCCACCCTTCCAGCGTCGTGCGCATCGCCTCGGCGAACCGCAGGCCGAGCGGCGTCAGCGAGCCGGAGCCGGCCAGGACGCGCGTGGCCCGCAGCGTGTGCCCGAACCAGCGGGCGAACTCCGCCTCGGCGTGGGCCCGCTCCTCGGCGTCCGGCGCGGTGAACCGCCGTGTCCGCCAGAAGTCCGTGACGCCGACGTGTGCGTACGTCCCCTGCAACAGCCCCTCCAGTGGCCGCGGGTCCTGCCGCCACGGCGCCTCGAACAGCCGGGTGTCGTGCCGGTCGTGCAGGTCGGCCATGTCCAGGACGGCGCCGAGCTTCACGTGCTGGAACTCGTGCACCATCAGCAGCGCCAACGTCGAGGCGGACGGCTGCGTCGTGCCGCCGCGCGGCATGGGCAGCGCCGCACCGATGGCGCCGTAGGCGCGGCGCGCAGTGGAGCTGACATCCCGGCCGGAGGGGGACGGCATCAGCGGCACGATCGTCGACAGCCCGGCGGCTATCCCCGGCGCATAGGCGTGGTGGTCCCGCGCGAGGATGTCCCACGCCTTCGGGACCGTCCGCAGCCACGCGTCGGCGTCCGCGTCGGGCAGCCGCCGCGTGACTTCCCAGTGGTGACAGCGCCGGAAGGGATCGGTGTCCTCCACAGCGATGCCGCCACTGGCGAACATGGGCAGCGACACCCGGCGTACCGGCTGCCACGCCGGCCGGGAGAACGCGTCGCACACACCGCCGGAGATCCGCAGCCGCATCGAGGCGCCCGCACCGGCCCCGACGACCAACCGGCCGAGCGTGGGAAGGTGGACGGCTCCGCGGCGCACCGGTACGTCGATCTCGGCGTCGGCACCCGCACGGACGGCGATGGCGGCGGCCAGGGCGGCGAGGTGCGCGAAGTCCTCGGGGTCGGCGTGGCCGGACTGCGCGTCGTCCAGGCAACGCAGTGCCCAGACGGCGGTGTAGGGATGTCCCAGGACTTCGTGGAGCGCTGTCTTATGCGTTCGGTCGAGATCTTTGAGCGTCGCAGTAGCCGCTTCGACCATTTCCTGGCGGGCGCCGCTGTTGCCGTCGGCCGCGGCGAAGACTTTGGCGAGGAGCAGTATGCGCAGAGAGCGCTGGAATCGATTCAGGTGCGTGATCGCTTTAGCGTCGCCATATCCGTGCGCCAACTGGTGCACCACGTCCGCCGGCAGTCCCAGCGTGCGCTGGGCTGGGATCCGGGCGACAGCCGGCGCCCGGGTCCGCACCTTGATTCCGATGATCAGGCTCTTAAGGTCGCTGCAATAGACGCTTGGGTTCATGAAGGGGTCTTGAGAAGCAGCGCTATAGCGATGTGTCCGCAGTCCGCCGCCACATACCGCCACCACAGGGCAGCTCCGACAGGTTTCGCAGAGGTCCGCCAATCCATGTCGCCGCGCGGCAAACCCGGGGTGCGCAGACGCTTCATCGAAGGAGTGCTCGAAGACGTCGAAGCCGGTAGCCGCGGCGCCGTCATAGGCGACCTTCAGCGAGTCGACCTGTTCGAGCGCTCCGTCCGTCTCCACGACGACCAGATCCACCGGCTCCAGCCCGAGCGACTCGGTCCCGCTCGGCAGCGCACGGAACGCGTCCAGCACCGCCGTGAACGACCGGACCGGGAACGGACGGCCGTCGGCGTCCCACCGGTCGAACACGGCCAGCAGCCAGTCCGCGTAGTCGGCGCGCATCGGATCGAGGCTCAGCGGCGGCTCGCTGTGCGTCGCGTGGGGGAGCAGGAAGTCAGCGCGCGGCGGTGACGCTTCTCGCACGGCCTCGTAGACGGCGATCGGATCGTTGCGGATGTCGATGGTGCACAGCACACCGGCGTATATGTCGGGATACTGATCGCGGAGCAGTGTCACCGCGCGTTGAGCCTGCGAGTAGCTCGACGCACCGTTGGCGAACCGCCGGTGCCGGTCGTTGGCGCCGCGATCACCGTCCAAGGACACCCCGACCTGGACGCGGTACTCCCGGAACAGTTCGCAGAACTCGGCGTCGAGCCGGACTCCGTTGGTGTGCAGGCGGAGATCCACTGCGCAGCCCGCACCTTCGATGGTGTCGCGCAAGACGGCCAGCGCGCCGCGCATCCGATCATGGCCGAGCAGCAGCGGCTCCCCGCCGTGCAGCACCACCGCCACCATCGGCAGCCGGTGTGCGACAGCATGCTCCGCGATCCGCTCCGCAGTGCGCCGCACTACTGCCTCTGATGAGAACCGCGGCTTGCCGCGCCAAGAGCTGTCGGACGCCTCATATACGTAGCAGTGGTCGCACGCGAGGTCGCAGCGGGCAGCCACCTTCAGTACGAACTCCCGGAAGGGAGACACCGGCACAGGCCATGGAACCACGGCGCGCACCGCCGTCACACAGCCGAGTTGAACGACGCGGCCACCGGCACCGGCACGGTATCGCCGTCCCGAGGTGGGCTGATGCGCCGGTGGACATCCTCCGACCGCACCTCGCCGGCCGAGACCGAGCGTAAGACGTCGGCCAGCGACTCCTCGCTGAGGTCCACCAGATCCGAGCTGACACTTGTCGTCTTGCCGTGGCGGTGCTTCATCCGTGGCTCCCAGTGGGACGGTTCACACGTTTTCAGCCATGCGGTGTATTACGCCCAACCGGCGGGAGCATGCGGAAGGGTGAGGATAATCCCCCCGAGGGGGGATTCGTCCTTCGATCTACTTGTAGGGCTACTGGAATGCAAAATGCCCCCGGTACGCGCTGCATCGCGCATACCAGGGGCGTACCAGGGGCCTTCGGGAAGGCGTCAGAGCCTGCTTTAGAAGTGCCCGAGCAGACCGCCGACCACCGGCACGCTCTGCGTCACCGGGCCCACCAGCGGCAGCGCGGTGCTCGGCAGCGGGCCGACCACCGGCAGCGACGGGCCGTTCGGCGAGCCGACGCCCGAGGTCTGCGGCGCGGCCAGCAGGCCGCCGAGGGCCGGCAGCTCCGGCAGGCTCGCGTTCGGCGGCAGCGAGGAGGTGCTCGGCGGCACCGGCGCCATCGGGATGTCGCTCATCACCGGCGTACCGGTCGGGTGGTTCGGCGTGGGGCCGCCGACCGGGGTCAGGGCGGGCGCGGCCGGCGTGGCGGGGGCGGCCGGGGGCGTCACGGTCTTCCGGCTGCGGGTCGCCGGGTGCGCGGCCGCCGGGGCGGGGGCGTGCGCCGCGGTCAGTCCGCCGACCAGCGGCAGGCCGCCGGTCAGGCCGCCCACGGGCAGCCCGTTGGTCAGCCCGCTCACCGGCAGCCCGCCGGTGAGCCCGCCGACCGGCAGCCCGCCGGTGAGCCCGTCGACCGGCAGGCCGCCGAGCGCCGACGGCGCCGAGCCGGCCAGCGGCAGGTTCTGTGTCAGCCCGCTCACCGGCAGGCCCTGGGTCAGCGGCCCGGCCAGCGGCAGCGCGCCCAGGCCCGCGGGGGCGGACGCCATGCGGGTCACGGGCAGCGTGTCAGCGGCCTGCTGCGCCGTGGTGCCGGCGGAGGTGGCGGTGTTCGAGATCGGCGCGGTGTCCAGCGGGGCGGTCATCGTGGGCCCGGTCGCCGCCGAGGCGACGCCGCCGACGATGGGACCGGCGGCCACCGCGGCCGCCGTGACGACCAGGCCGCGCCGGACCGTGGTGCTCAGGGTGCTCATTGCCTGGTTCTCCTTGGTGTGGGGGCTGCCGCATCGCCGCGACAGCCCCCTGCCCAACGGACGAACCCCGTCCCGGGAAACGCCGAAAGGAGTAAAGAGAAGGTAATATCTGCCGATATTGACTGGATCGTCCGATATTGGAACTCCGTCGAAAAGGTGAACTTCGCGGAATTCCGCAGCCGGCTCAGCCGCCCTTCACCACCGAGACGTCGACCGTGCCGTCTATCGGTTTCGAAGTGGTCTGCCACTTGCCGGAGCCGCGGGTCCAGACCTGGTCCGCGTACTGCACCCGGTCCACGTCCAGGTTCTCCGCTGACGCCACCGCCCACGCCGCCAGCACCCGGGGATCGGTGGTGCCCTGCCTGGCCGCCACCCGCAGCGTCAGTCCGTCCGCGGAATGCGAGTACTGCGGTGCGTTCCCGGCGCCGTTCGCGCTGAACTGCTTCACCAGCGCCGTACCGAGCGCCGAGGCGCGCGGCGTCAGGCCGTTGGCGCCCGGGGTCTCGGCCGCCGGCTTCGGGTCGTTGTAGCGGCAGGACAGCGCGGTTCCGGCCTTGCCGTCGACCGAGGTGGCCAGGGTGGTGGCCATCTGCTCCCACTGCGCGTACGACTCGCCGGAGGGATCCGCGCTGCGCTGCACCGACTGCGCGGCCTTGCCGACGCCCACGGTCTGCCAGTTCCGCACATTCAGCAGCGCGTAGAAGAACTTGCCGGAGGCGTACACCGGATCGCCGATCTGGTCTGCGGTGCCCCAGCCCTGCGACGGCCGCTGCTGGAACAGCCCGATCGAGTCCCGGTCGCCGCCGCTCAGGTTCCTGATCTTCGACTCCTGCTGAGCGGTGGCCAGGGCGATTATCGTCGCCTGCTCCGGCAGGGCCTTGGCCCGCGCCACCGCCGCGATCGTGGCCGCGTTCGCCATCCGGTCGTTGCTGATCGTCACCGACTGGCCGTCCGTACCGGTGGCCGTGCAGTCCTCGGGACGGATTCCGCCGTTGAGCGTCCGGTACACGAAATAGCCGCCGGTGCCGACCACGGCGAGCAGCAAGACGGTCACCACCCAGGCACCGATGTGCCGGGACCGGCCCGCCGTACTCTCCTGCCCGCCACCAGGGCGACCGCGCTGACCCATTCCGTCCCGTTCCGTCCGCCTAGGCAAAGATCCGTCCTGCGGTGTGAACGCCGCCAGGCCACCGTAACGGAAACGCTTATCGTGGTCGTCATGACCAACGCACCCGCCCCCAACGATTTCGCATCCCCCGTCTCGGCGACGATCGACGAGCTGTGGGAGCGCCGCGCCGAGCTCTCCCCGGCGGACCTCGACGCCCGCAAGGCCGTGGTGGAGGCCGTGGACCTGATCGACGCCGGCGTCGCCCGGGCCGCGTTCGTCGACCCGGCCACCGACGAGGTCGTCGTGGACGAGCGGGCCAAGCGCGCGATCCTGTTGTCGTTCAAGGTGCTCGACATGGTCCAGTCCACCGCCGGCGACTTCCACTACCACGACAAGATGCCGCTGAAGACCAGCCTGAACGGGGCCCGCGTGGTCCCCGGCGCGGTCGTCCGCTGGGGTTCCTACCTGGCTCCCGGCTCCATCGTGATGCCCGGCTTCGTCAACATCGGCGGCTACCTCGGGGCCGGCTCCATGCTCGACACCTGGGCCACCATCGGCTCCTGCGCGCAGATCGGGGCGAACGTCCACCTGGCCGGCGGGGTCGGCATCGGCGGCGTGCTCGAGCCGCCGAACGCGGTGCCGGTCGTGGTCGAGGACGACGCCTTCGTCGGTTCGCGCTCGATCGTGGTCGACGGGGCCCGGGTCCGCCGCGGCGCCAAGCTCGGCGCCGGCGTGATCCTCACCAAGACCACCCGGGTCTTCGATGCCGAGTCCGGTGCGGAACTGCCGCGCGGCGAGGCCCCGGCCTGGTCGGTGTGCGTCTCCTCGACTCGCGCCAAGCAGTTCCCCGGCGGAGAGTTCGGCATGCCGTGCGTGCTGGTGCTGAAGCGGCTGGCCGAGGGCGAGGAGCACGAGAAGCTCCGGATGAACGACATCCTGCGCGACCACGGCATCGCCTCCTGACCCCGCGAGGACGAGCACAGACCAAGCACAGACACAGAGGGACGACACCCATGCCCGGCCTGGATCTCACCCTTAGCGCCGCGCGCGTCACCGCGGCGATCGTCGATATCGAATCCGAGAGCGGTGACGAGAAGGCGCTCGCCGACGCGATCGAGGAGGCACTGCGGCCCTATGCGCACCTGGAGGTGCTGCGCGACGGCGACTCGGTGCTGGCCCGCACGAACCTCGGGCGCGCCGAGCGGGTGATCCTGGCCGGGCACCTGGACACCGTCCCGATCGCGGTGGACAGCACCGGCAGGCGAAACGTGCCCTCGCTGCTGGAAGGCGACTGGGAGAGCGGCACATTGCGCGGCTGCGGCACCTCCGATATGAAGGCCGGCGTCGCGGTACAGCTGGTGCTGGCCGCCGCGGTCGCCGAGCCGAACCGCGACGTGACCTACGTGTTCTACGAATGCGAGGAGGTCGAGGCCGAGCGCAACAGCCTCGGCCGGCTGATCCGCACCCGGCCGGAGTGGTTCGCGGCCGACTTCGCGGTGCTGCTGGAGCCCAGCAACAACATCGTGGAAGGCGGATGCCAGGGCACGATGCGCGCACGCCTGACCTTCCGCGGCGCGCGGGCGCACTCGGCGCGCTCCTGGCTCGGCGACAACGCGATCCACAAGGCGGGTACCGCACTGCGGCGCCTGGCGGAGTACGAGCCGCGCCGAGTCGAGGTCGAGGGCCTGGAGTTCCGTGAGGGCATGAACGCGGTCGGGATCTCCGGCGGCGTCGCGGGCAACGTGATCCCGGACGAGTGCTCGGTCCTGGTGAACTTCCGCTTCGCCCCGGACCGCGATGAGGCGGGCGCGGAGCGCCATATCCGGGAAGTCTTCGCGGATCTGGACGCTGAGATCCTCGTCACGGACTCGGCCCCGGCCGCGCGCCCCGGACTGCACCTGCCGCTGGCCGCGCAGTTCGTCGAAGCGGTGATGGCCGGGATGGCGGCGCAGCCCACGGCGAAGTTCGGCTGGACCGACGTCGCACGGTTCGCGGGCCTCGGCGTGCCTGGAGTGAACTACGGCCCGGGCGACGGAGCGCTGGCCCACAAACCGGACGAATCAGTGGACCTGGGGCAAGTTGTCCGGTGTGCGGAACGGATGAGAAGCTGGCTCGGCTCCGCTTCCTGACCTGACGGCACCTGCCCGGTGTGCCCCGGAACTGCCGGTGCGCGCCGGAGGCAACCGGTCGGGCACCGGTGGCGTCTTACCGGCGGCGGAGCAACCCCCGCAGTGTTCGGGGGCGGGCGTGGACGCCAGCCGGCCGCCGTGTAGACGACGCAGTTCCCGAGAGGTCCGAAATCCCCTATGAGCCCGACCGGTTGGCCGATGTTGGTGACGGCGATCTTCCTCGCGGTCGCGGCACCCCTCGGCACTTACCTGCTGTGGAACCGCATGCGCGGCCCGCGGCCGGTGCGTGCGGTGTCCCGCCTGGCGATGATCGGCGTGAGCCAGGTCATGGCGGTCCTGCTGTGCGGCATCATCGTGAACAACTACTACGGGCTCTACGCCTCGTGGGACGATCTGCTCGGCGACACCGGCAGTCCGGGTGTGATCATCCACGACGACAAGGTCGCCCACGAACAGGCGACCGGCGCCGCCGCCGACCACCGCGACCACGACGGCGACGCCCAGGGCGGGCGCGGCACGCTGGCGCCACGGGTGCAGCCGCCGGGCCCGACGCAGAAGTTCGAGAAGTACGGCGACGACGCGCTGGCGACCAGCTTCACCGGCCCCAAGTCGGGCCTGGGCGGGCAGAACGACGTGATGGTCTGGCTGCCGCCGCAGTACAACGATCCGGCGTACGCGAACACGGATTTCCCGGTGGTCATGCTGTTCCCCGGTTATCCGGGCAGCCCGCAGACCTGGTTCGGCCAGATGGCCGGCCAGAAGGAACTGGCCACGCTGGTGCGGCAGAAGGCGTCGACGCCGTTCGTGCTGGTGGCCGTGAACATCTCCCCGGTCAAGGGCGTGAACACGGACTGCACCGACATCCCGAACGGCCCGCAGGTGGCCACCTACATCGCCGACGACGTGCGCACGATGATCGAGCGCAGCTTCCGGGTCACCACGGACCGCTCCGGCTGGGGGATGATGGGCTACTCCGAGGGCGGCCTGTGCGCGGGCAAGCTGCTGGTGCAGTACCCCCAGGACTTCAGCGCCGCGGTGCAGATGAGCGGCGACGTACACCCTGGCGGCTACGTGTCCCGGCACGGCCCGGAGTTCGCGGACCAGAATTCGACGCTGTGGATCCTGCAGAACCGCAAGCCGGCCCTGCCGATCGCGCTGCTCGCGGCGGCCTCGGCCGAGGACGCGCACGGCAGCGTGCTGGCCGAGGCGCTGGCGCTCCAGACCGCGGCGCCGGACGTGGTGGACGTGCTGAAGAAGGACTACGGATCGCACAACACCGCCGTCTGGAAGCAGTGGCTGCCGCAAGCGTACAGCTGGCTGAGCCAGCACTTGGACACGGTCAAGCCACAGTCATAACCCCTGCTCGACCCGGCTGCGCCACCGCCCGGTCACGCCCGGCGGGTAGTGTGCGGACATGAGTCAAGGGACCGGAAACGGGCACGGCAACGCGAGCCGGCTCACGGAGCGATTCGTCGGGGCGGTCACCCGGCGGCGCGGGCAGGAGCAACTGCCGGCGGCCACGGCGGACCAGAAGCTGCTGGACCACGCCTACGGCAAGGATTGGAAGGATGAGGATCCCTGGCGCGTGCTCCGCATCCAGGGTGAGTTCGTCGAGGGCTTCGACTCCCTGGCCCGCACGGGCCCCGCGGTCACCGTCTTCGGCTCGGCCCGCACCCCGGCCGGCACCCCGGAGTACCTGATCGGGGAACAGATCGGCCGCGGCCTGGCCGCGGCGGGCTGGACGGTCATCACCGGCGGCGGCCCGGGCGCCATGGAGGCGGTGAACAAGGGCGCCTTCGACGCCGGCGGCCGCTCCATCGGCCTGGGCATCGAGCTGCCCTTCGAGCAGGGCCTGAACAGCTACATCGACCAGGGCATCAACTTCCGGTACTTCTTCGTCCGCAAGACCATGTTCGTGAAGTACTCCCAGGGCTTCGTGGTCCTGCCCGGCGGCTTCGGCACCCTGGACGAGCTCTTCGAGGCCCTGACCCTGGTGCAGACGCACAAGGTGACCTCGTTCCCGGTGGTGCTGGTCGGCCGTACCTTCTGGGGCGGCCTGGTCGACTGGATACGCGACACCATGGTCCCGAACGGCAAGATCGCCCCGGGCGACGTGGACCTGCTCCGCCTGGTCGACGATCCGGACGAGGTGGTCGCGATCATGGGCAAGCCGGGGGAGTGGAGCTAGCGCCCGCCGCTCAGACCAGCCCGCGCTTGGCCACCGCCGGCTCCCGGTGCCCCTGGATCGCCGACACCATGTCCAGCACCTGGCGGGTCTCGGCGACCTCGTGCACGCGGTACACCCGCGCTCCCAGCCACGCCGACACGGCCGTGGTGGCCAGCGTGCCGACCAGCCGCTCGGCGACCGGCCGGGCCAGGGTCTCCCCGACGAAGTCCTTGTTCGACAGCGACACCAGCACCGGCCAGCCGGTCGCGGTCATCTCCGGCAGCCGCCGCGTGGCCTCCAGCGAGTGCCGGGTGTTCTTGCCGAAGTCGTGTCCGGGGTCGATCAGGATGCGCTCGCGCGGGACGCCCAGCGCCGCCGCGCGCTCGGCCTCGCCGCGGACCGTGCGGGTGAGGATGTCGGCCATCACGTCCGGGTAGCCGATCCGGTGCGGCCGGGTGCGGGGCTCGACGCCGCCGGCGTGCGTGCACACCAGCCCCACGCCGTACCGCGCGGCCACCCGGGCCAGCTCCGGATCCCAGCCGCCCCAGGCGTCGTTGAGCACGTCCGCGCCCTCGGCGCACACGGCCTCGCCCACCTCGGCGCGCCAGGTGTCCACGGAGATCACCGCCTCCGGGAACCGCTTGCGGACCTCGGCCACGAACGGCACCACCCGCCGCAGTTCCTCGGCGCTGTCGACGACGTCGCCGGGCCCGGCCTTCACGCCGCCGATGTCGATCAGGTCGGCGCCTTCTTCCAGTGCTGTTTCCACCCGGTCCAGCGCGGCGGCGTCGGTGAAGGTGGCGCCCCGGTCGTAGAAGGAATCCGGGGTGCGGTTCACGATCGCCATCACGAGCCGCTGGTGGGGGCCGTATTCGTACGGGCCCAGACGCAGCGGGCCCGGCGGGACGGGCCTCGGATCCCCGGCGCTTCGGGCCGGTCCGCCCGTGGTGCCGTCCGCGTTCGATGACATGGAGATCAGCCTAACCTCGTCGGCGCGGCGCCGGGCGTGGCACGATGTGCGCGTGCTGTACTTCCAATTTCTGGTCGTCGCGGCGGTGTTCGGGGCGATCGCGTGGGTGGCCGCCGGCCGCGGCGGCGGTCTGGCCGACCCGCGCCAGGACCGGCCCGAGCCCGCCCTGGCCGAGGACCGGCAGCTGGGCCGGGACGACATCGACGGCGCCCGCTTCGCCGTGGCGTTCCGCGGCTACCGCATGGACCAGGTCGACCGCCTGCTCGACCGGCTCGCCGCCGAGATCGAGCAGCGCGACCGGCTGATCGCCGACCTCACGCGGCCGGCCGGCGGCGCCCGCTTCGGCGAGGGGGTCGGCTACGAGCCGGTGGCACAGACCCAGGGACAGGAGGCGGCGGCGACGGTGATCGAGACCGCCGCGCCCGAGGAGCGGAGCGGCGATCAGGACTCTGCGGAGGACGACTCGCTGTCCGCCTGGTATCGCAAGCCCGACCAGGAGCAGTAGAGCGGCGAGTCCGGCCGACCTGATTCCTGAGGCCGGCCGTTTCAGCGGTGAGCCGGTGTGCTCACCGCCCGACGAACGTCGGCTTCTCCTTCGCCAGGAACGCGTCCACCGCTTTCCGGTGGTCTTCTGTCCCCGCGCAGGCGTCCTGCAGCTCCGCCTCCAGCTCCAGCGTTTCGTCCAGCGAGTGCGCGAGCCCGAAGCCGACCGACTCCTTGATCGCCGCGTACGCCGCCGTGGGCCCGGCGGCCATCCGCGCGGCCAGCTCGCCGACCACCGCGTCGAACTCGGCGGCCGGCACCACGCGGTGCACCAGGCCCAGCGCCGCGGCCTGCTCGATGCCGATGGTCTCCGGCAGCATCAGCAGCTCCACCGCCTTGGCCGGGCCGACCAGGCGCGGGAGCGTCCAGGAAGCGCCGGAGTCGGCGGTCAGGCCGATGTTGGCGAAGGCCAGGTTGAACGCCGCTTTGTCCGAGGCGATCCGCAGGTCGGCGGCGAAGGCCAGAGCCGCCCCGGCGCCGGCCGCCACGCCGTTCACCGCGGCGATCACCGGCTTGGGCGCCGAAGTCAGGGCCCGCAGCAGCGGGTTGTAGTGCTCTCGCACCGTGTTCGACAGCCCGCGGCCGGCTTCCAGCGCCGCCGCGTGCTCCTTCAGGTCTTGTCCGACACAGAATGCCCGGCCCGTCCCGCGCACCACGATCACGCGAACGGAGTCGTCGCCGGCCGCCGCGACCGCCGCGTCCCGCAACGCCGCCTTGGTCGCACTGTCGAGCGAGTTCATGGCGTCCGGGCGATTCAGGGTGATGGTACCGACACCCTCGGTGACGTCGTAGGCAACGCTGGCGGACATAGGGGCTCCCACTCTCTGCCTTATCGGCATTCAGGCATGTACCTGTGTCGGTCACGTCCGGTAGAACTGTTTTGCAGACGCTGACGAAGCTACTCAGTCCCGTCTCCTGAAGCGACACCGAAACCCATCGGGGCTGCGTGCGGGATAATGGGTTGATTGAGAGCTGGCTCCTAGGAAGGGGAACGAGCATGGCGGCGATGAAGCCGCGGACGGGTGACGGCCCGCTTGAGGTGACCAAAGAGGGACGGGGCATCGTGATGCGGGTTCCGCTGGAGGGCGGCGGCCGGCTCGTGGTGGAGCTGTCGGCGGAAGAGGCAGCGGCGCTCGGCGAGGCGATCAAGGGCGTGGTCGGTTAGCACCCGCGCCCGGCGGTCTGCCGCCTCACCCTTCCCACCAGTGACGTCTGACCCCCGAACGGCCGGGGTCCGGCGTCGCCGTCGGCGTGTTCCTTCTCACTTCCTGGTGCGATTAACTCTGAATCACAGCGATTCATTGCGATTCGCTTAGAAGAGCCCCCGGGTCGCCACGCTCAGGGGCGCTTCACCGCGCACAAAAGCCCATCACCGGTGGGCAGCAGCGCCGGCAGCAGCCGCGGATCCTCGGCGACCTGGCGGTGCAGATACCGCAGCGCCGACGTGCGCGCGTCCCGGATCGACGGGTCGACCACCCGGTCCTGGCCCAGCGCCCCGTCGAAGGCCACCAGCCCGCCGGGCCGCAGCAGCCGCAGCGCCTCTTCGTAGCCGGCCAGGTGATCCGAGCCCGGGCCGCCGCAGAACACCATGTCGTAGCCGCCGTCGGCGAGCCGGGGCAGCACCGAGCCGACGGCGCCGCCGATCACCCGGGTCCGGCTGGCCGCGAAGCCCGCGTCGGCGAACGCCCGGCGGGCCGCCTGGGAGCCCTGGGTGTCCTCGTCGACCGTGGTCAGCACCCCGTCCGGGCGCATGCCTCGCAGCAGGTAGATCCCCGACACGCCGGCCCCGGTGCCGACGTCGACGACGGCGCGCGCGGCGAGCGTTGCGGCCAGCAGCCGCAGCGCGGCGCCGGTGCCGGGCTCGACCGGGAAGATGCCCAGCCGGCGGGCCTCGCGGCGGGCGGAGACCAGCACGTCGTCCTCGGGCACGTACCCCTCCGCATACGCCAGGCTGGCGTGCCGGTGACTGGGGATGACGGCCTCCGAGGTTCGCGGATCCCGGCGCTCGGCGCGGCCGGGATCAGGTCGGTTGGTTGCTACTGGGCATCAAGAGCGTAGCCACCTGTCCCCGCGCATACCACGCCGGACCGCCGGACAGACATCGCCTGTCCGTGTGTGCGAGGCGCGGCGGGGTACGCGGACGCCACCCTCGTACCGCTCTGATCGCTGTAAGCGGACACCGCCTCTACGAAACAGGCTGGGAACTTCGAAGCCGTGACCGGCCGTTCCGCCTTAGACAGCGGCACACGGCTTCGGGAGCCGGGAGATCTTAGTGCGATCTCAGGTTCCTTTCAGCCTTTACCAGCGAGGCAGGCGTCTATGGTGATGAATGCGGTACTGGAAATAGGAGGTGGGGTCGTCGTGGCTGACGCCAACAGCGCCCGCAATCCTGGAGCCGTCCCGGTCAACACCATAGGACCGCGGATCGATCTCGGGGAACTACGTCGTCGGCGTGCGGCCCGCAAGGCCGCCTTGGAGAACGACCGGAAGGGCCGGCACGGGGCCGCCGAGCCGCTTCCGGATACGGCGACGCCCGGCCGGGCCGCTGCCGAGGCCGCGCCTCAAGCCGCGTCCGCGCCCGTGCAGCGGCTGGACGCCGAGGCCGTGGGCTGGGAGCACCCACTCGCAGCGCGTCTACCGCCTCGCCTACCGCCTCACCGGCAACCAGCACGACGCCGAGGACCTCACCCAGGAGGTCTTCATCCGCGTCTTCCGCTCGCTGTCGAGCTACCAGCCCGGCACCTTCGAGGGCTGGCTGCACCGCATCACCACCAACCTGTTCCTGGACATGGTGCGCCGCCGTGCGCGCATCCGCTTCGACTCCCTCGGCGAGGACGCCGACGACCGGCTGCCCGGACGCGAGCCGTCGCCGGAGCGCATCTTCAACGACTCGCACATGGACGCCGACATCGAGGCCGCGCTGGCCGCCCTGGCGCCGGAGTTCCGCGCCGCGGTGGTGCTGTGCGACATCGAAGGACTGTCGTACGAGGAGATCGCGGCCACGCTGGACGTGAAGCTCGGAACGGTGCGCTCGCGGATCCACCGCGGCCGCTCGCAGCTGCGGGCGGCCCTGGAACACCGGGCGCCGGGCGGGGAGGCGACGACCCCCGCCGGCGGGAAGGAGGGCCGCCGGTGACCAGGCACCTCGGAGACCGTCTGACCGCCCTGATCGACGGCGAGCTGGACCACGCCTCCCGGGACCGCATGCTGGGGCACCTGGCGCAGTGCGCCGAGTGCCGCAGCGAGGCCGACGCCGAGCGCCGGACGAAGGCCCGGCTCGGCGGACTGACCGAGCCGCAGGTCCCGGTGGAGCTGATGCTCGGGCTGCTGAGCCTGGACGCGAACCGTGGCGCGGGCGCGGGTTCCGGTGTGGGAGGCGGCGGCGTGCCGGGTTCCGGCTCCGCCGCCGGCCCGGTCGGCCCGGCCCCGTTCGCCTTCCAGACCGTGCCGATCCGCCCGCCGGCGGCCCCGGCGTCCGGCCGCCCCACGGTCGGACGCGCCCCGGTGCGCCCCCAGCGGCTGCGGGCCGCGGCGATCGGCGCGGTGTCGCTGGCCGCCATCGGCACCGGCGTGTGGCTGGTCGGCGACTTCAGCGGCGGCGCCGGCGGCACCGCGCACCCGCCGGCCCCGGCCCCGGCACAGGTTGTCTCAATCGACCCGGGCCGCTGAACCCGGCCCGACCGGCCCAACCGGGCCGACTGGTGGAGGGCTCTTGACGTCAAGGCTCGGCATTGCCGAGGCTTGACGCGTAAGGGCGACCGAGCGAACATCCACAGCCACCTGGGTCCTCTACCCGGCGGACGGGAGTTACGCTAAGCGCGTAGCGCCGGACGACCGCCGGCCGCGCCAGCCAGAGCAGGAGCCTTCCACCGTGCCGTTTCTCGACATCAGCCCGCTGGAGCTGATCGCGCTGCTGGCCCTGTCCGTCATGCTCTTCGGACCGGATAAGCTGCCCGGCGCGGTCCAGGGCCTGGCGCGCACGCTGCGGCAGTTCCGCGAGTTCACGCGCAACGCGCAGGAGGACCTGAAGAAGGAGCTGGGCCCGGAGTTCCAGGACCTGGAGCTGACCGACCTGCACCCCAAGAACTTCGTGCGCAAGCACGTCCTGGGCCCCGACGGCGCCGAGGACCCCGCGTTCCGCGAGTTCAGGGACATCACCGACACGATCAACGGCGAGATACGCGGGGCGGCCGAGGGCGCCCGCCGGCCCCTCGGCGCCGACGACGCCACCCCGGACGATGCCCTGTACCGCGCTCCCGCCCCGCGCCTGGCCGCGGGGGAGCGACCGCCGTTCGACGCGGATGCCACGTGAGGTTCCATGAGCGCCATCTCCCCCTCCACTGAAGACTTCTCGAACTCCTCGGGCCCGGCTTCCCAGCCGGGCTCTGTACCTTTCGACACCCGGCCTTCGGCCCATATGTTCTCGGGCTCTGTACCCGGCCCCACCGTCGCCTCGATCTCCGCCGCCGCCCTGGCTGCGGCCGTACCCGACGCCTGGGACGGCCAGCGCGCCGCCGTGCCCTGGTACGGCCTGGACGAGGCCTGGGGCGGCGCCCGCTGGCTGGGCTCGATCATGCTCGGCCCGGACGGCGTCGCCGAGTACGGCACCCTGGGCCACGGCGACCATCCGGCCCGCCGCCCCGACGACGTCTCCCCGCGCCGGTTCTGCGGCGTGGTCACCATGGCCCGGCTGTCCCGCCGGCCCGGGCGAGGCCAGAACACCGTCCTGGAACCGACCACGCTGTCCACCCTGGCCGCCGTCGCCGGCCTCGGACTGCTGTCCGACGACTGGCCGTGGACCGTCGACAAGGCCCTGCGCGGCGACTGGCTGCACCAGCAGACCGAACTCGCCTACGAGGTCGCCGAGGCCCTGGACGACGCCCCCTGGCGCGCGGTGCAACTCCCGGTCGACGGCAAGCCCACCCGGTTCCGCTACCGCGAGTCCGAGTACGGCTGGGTCCTCGCCGCCGAGCTGCGCGAATGCTGGCTGGGCGCGTACGGACGCGGGGTGACGGCGTACGGCCTCGGCTTCGGCCAGGTGACGCTCGGCGCCTGGGACGCGTACACCGCCCTGCCGCGCTGAACGCCCGTGATGCGAAAGCCTCGCAGGTGAGAGGCGTTCGCAATACCTTCTCACCTTCGCATTGGTGAAGGTGATCAGCTATGGTGGACCCGTGACCACGCTCCCCATGCTCCTGGCCGCGGCCGGCATCGGCATCGGCCACGCGGTCCTGCCCGACCACTGGATGCCCCTGGCCGTCCTGGCCCGGACCCGCCGCTACCCCACTCGCAAGGTGCTGCGACTGGCGCTGGCCGCGGCGGTCACGCACGTGGTGGTGTCGGTCCTGCTCGGCGCGGCGCTGATCGCGGTCGGCCTGCGCTTCCGTGAGACGGTGGCCCGACACGCCGACCTGGCGGTGGGCGGGGTGCTGATCGCGACGGGGGTGGCGCTGCTGGTGATGGAGGCTCTCGGGCGGGGACACGCGCACGCGCACGAACACCACGATCATGACCACCACGATCATGACCACCGTCACCACGATCACAGGCACGCCGAACGCAGCCACCACGGCCCTGCGCACCCGACGACCGACCACGGCCACACTCACGCGGTCGCAGTCCTCGAACGCCCGCTCGCCACGGCGTCCCCCCATCCGCACGGCCGCCGCACCCTGCTGGCCTTCCTGGTCCCCTTCGGTGCCGTCGCCAGCCCGGACCTGACGATCCTCCCGCTCTTCCTGGCGGCGGGCGCCCTCGGCGTCGCCCCGGCCCTCGGCGTCCTGGCCGCCTTCGCCGCCGCGACCATCATCGCCATAGCAGGCCTCACCACCGCCACGGCCTTGGGTGCCGCTCGGCTTACCGCGCCGTGGATCGAGCAGCGTGCCAACGCCCTGACCGCCGCGACCTTGCTGGTGATCGGCGTGCTCGTCGTCGGCGGGATGCTTTAGCCAAAGCAAGAGCCCCGCTCCACTCGGAGCGGGGCTCGGCGATCCCGCGGCTACCCGGCCATCGCCTGCGCCTGGTCCAGCAGCGAGCCGGCTTGCCGCTGCCACCCCAGATCATCCGGCGAGGCGTCGTCGGCCGTGTATTGGCTGTACTGGCCGTACTGGCCGTAAGCGGCCTTGTCGATCACCCTCGCGATCTGTCCGGCCAGCGCGTCGCGCGCCGTACCCAGCGCGGTCAGTGTCGCCTCGGTCGCGGTGAACTGCGCGTCGTTCGGCGTGCTCGACTCGATCGCGGCGGTCGCGGCCTTCAGCGTGGCGACGCCGAACTGTCCGACGCTCGCGTCGAGCTGCTTGTACACCGCCTCCAGCTCGGCGATCTTCGCCCCGTGCAGGCCCGGCGGCAGGACGCTGTCCTTGATGAACTGGACCAGGGGCACACCGTCGTGCACGTACGTGTCGCGCAGTCCCAGCGCCGTGAGCATCGTCGGCCGCAGGTCGGTGTGGTCCGACCAGACGGCGCCGGTGACGCCCAGCTTCTTGAAGCCGGGGCCCACGAATCCGGCCCAGGTGGTGTTGATGTCGGGTGCGAAGTCGCCGTGGTTCCACGCGAAACCGTTCGGCTCGGTGATGCACGGCGAGTTGCAGTTCGCGGCACCGGAGAACACGTAGTAGTCCGGGTTGGCGAACTCGGTCAGGGTCGGCGTGCGCAGCGGGTCGGCCGTGACCATGTGCAGCAGCTTCATCTCGGTGGCGTCCGCGAAGTAGTCCGCGAACTTCTCCGTCTGCCCGTTGAGCGGGTTGGTCGCGGTCAGCGACGCGAGGTTGTGCTCGAAGCTGCGCACCTGCGGAGCGTTGGCCGCCGGAGCGCCGGTCACCCAGAAGTTCGGCGCGGAGTCGGCGTGGATGCCGAACGCCGTGGTGTCGCCGGTCTGCGTCGCCAGCAGGCCCTTGACATTGGCGTTGATCTCACCGACCTGCGTGTACGTGCACGGCGTGGTGACGCCGTCGCAGTCCGCCGGGCTCGGCTTGCCGCCCACGAAGTGGTCGTTCTCGTCGGCGGTGACCACGAACATCGTGTTCGAGGCGTTGATGCCGTCCTTGCCCAGCCGCTGGAAGAACTGGTCGAAGGCGGTGTCGTAGGACTTCAGCGCCGCCACGTAACCGGCCTCGCCGGGCCCGTAGGCGTGGCCGCCGGGCGCGTGGTTGTCATGCGCGTCGGAGATGTAGCCGTAGGTGACCGGGATCCCGGCCTCCTGCATCTGCGCGACGTAGCCCAGCGAGTTGGCCGCCGACATGCCGTCGAAGCCGGGGAAGCCGGGACGGCCCAGGGAGTCGGTGATCGGGGTGCCGCCGGAGACGTCCGTGACCGGGCCGCTCGGGCTGATCACGGGGTTCGTGTACTTGGCGCCGAACAGCCCGTTGAAGCCGGTGTAGCCGCCCTTCTCGTCCGGCAGCAGGTCCGGCCGGGCGTTGGCGCCGGCCGCCGCGCAGATCTTCGAGTTCTGCGCACAGTGCACGCCGATGCCGACGAAGTCGGTCTGGGCCAGGTTGCCGTTGGTCTTGTCGGCCGCCTCGGCGGCCTCGGCCGACCCGGCGCCGAACACCTTCGGAACGTCCGGCCCGGTGTTCTCCAGCACGGTGTTCGCCGTGGCGACCGCGCCGAAGTCGCAGCCGGCCCGGGTGTAGGCGGCCCACGGCGCCGGGGCGGTCTTGCCGTCCGGGCCGACCATGGTCGGCGCGGTGTCGCTGGGCGTCGGGTTGTTGAAGTCGTATACGCCGTCGGTCCAGTATGCGAACGTGCCGGCGCCCTGCGATACCCCGGCCTGGTTGTAGTACCGGTAGGAGTTCGCGATCGGCATGCCGTTCTTGTCGCCGTAGAGGCCGGTCAGCGACGTCAGGATGTCGGTGCCGGTGTGCGCGATCAGCGGTGTGTGGTGGTTGTCGTCCAGTGTGCCCTGCGACTCCAGGAAGTTCAGCAGGTGCGGCATCTGCTCCAGGTCGCTCGGGACGTTGGGGTTGTCCCGGGTGAAGTGCACATTGTCGAACTGCAGGTAGATCACATGCTGTACGGCCGCGTTCCGGGCGCCGAGCTTGCAGCCGGCGCTCGAACCGCGGGATCCGCCGTCGGCCTGCGCGGTGGCGGTCATCGCCGCCGACGTGCCGGCCGCGGCCGCGACCACGGCCAGCGCGAGCGCGGCCGCATGGGTGCGCGTTCTGCGCATCGGTTCTTCCCCTCCGTTGGAACTATCGGGAACTTCCGTCAGACCACGAACACGACGGAGATTAACCACACCCGGGGGACAGGGACAGAGACCGGGGTGCCGCCGTGGGGTGAATTCGCTGTCAACTATGCACGAGTGCTGCGGAACAGGCATCGGCCCCGTCGGCTCCGCAGCCGCAGTCCGGGTGCGGCGGGCGCTCGTGCTTGGTCTGCGCCCCGAACGGCGGGACCACTTCCAGCGCGGCGTTCACCGTGGGCGGCCGGTCGCCTTCCACATAGGCCAGCACGTGCATCACCGCCAGCACCGCCAGCTGCGTGGCGAGCATGACATCGCACGCGCGGTCCGCTCCGGCCGGCACCGCGTCGACGCCTCCGAACGGCACCATCGCCCGCGGCCAGCCCGGGTCGCGCGCGGTGCGGAACAGGTCGCGGCAGCGCAGGCAGGAGGTGCGGCCCGGCTGCACGAACGGTCCCAGCACACCGGTGGTCTCATGCACTTCGGCCGACAGATGCGGGACCCCGGCGGTTTGCAGCGACGCGGCCAGCGCGGGGTAGGCGTCGGCGACCGGCGCCAGTACCGCGAGGTCGGGATGCTGGCGATTGGTGGGCAGGCTGGTGCGAGTCGACGGGGCCGAGGTGCGGATCAGGGCCCGGACTAGATCTTGGCGCCGGGGCTCCGTGCCCTGAGGTGTTTCTTCTGTCAGGGTTTCCCCGGTGTCCGCCGCGGACGAGGGGTCGGCAGCCGAGGCCGGGCCGGCGCTCGTGAACCCGCGACCCCGTCGCGGCCCCGGCACGTCCCGCGCTTCCCGGTGACTCAGCGCCCGGGGATTCTGGAAGCCGGCCGGCGCCGCATCCGCGGCCCGCGCACGCCCGGCGTCGATCGGCACCACGCAGCCGACGCCGGCCGCCGCCAGCAGGTGCGCGACCGACGCGCCGACCCGGCCGCAGCCGTACACCGCCACCACGGCCATCCGCCGTCGGGTCATCGCGCGCACCGCACCGCCGGGAACCAGATAGCCCAGCGCCAGCGCCGCCATGTCCGGGGCCAGCCGGTCGGCCTCGGCGACGTCCAGGGCGCGCAGGGCGGGCCCCTGGTCGTAGCCGGCGTCGTCCAGGAAGCCGGCCCGGGCCAGCATGTCCAGCAAAGTCGTGGCCTGCGAACCGGAAAGGCCGAGTTCCTCAGCGTGGGCCAGCAGCCCGGGGATGTCGCGGGTGCCGTCGACCGCGGCCACGAACCGCGTCGCCGCCGGGCCGAGCCCGTTCACCAACAGCGAGCGTCCCGGCGTCACTCCCACCTGGAGCGCGCCGCCCGGCCGCCACAGCCGCCGCAAGCCCGCCTTCAGCACCGGACGCATGCCCCGACCTCCCGCCGCCGGCTAATTCACCCGTACGGCGGCCGGTGCGCCCGGCCGCCGCGTCGATCCGCGTCGATCCGTGTCGATCAGGCCTTGCCCAGGATCCGGTTGAGCTTGGTGCCGCAAGTCGGGCAGACACCCTGCGCCATGCGCCGACCGGAGTCGCTGACCTTCACCTCGCCGGTGAAGTTCTTCTTCTCCTTGCACTTAACACAGTAGGCATCCCCGGTGTACGACTCCGCCATCTTTGTCACTCCGTTCCGCATCTGATGTCATAGGTACCTTTCACCCCGAACGCCGAACACCATACGGCAGCGCGGCGCCCAAACCGCACCGCTACGCTGACGCCATGCCTGAGTCGCGCGAATATCCCCTTCTGGCTGTGAACCGCACGTCGGATGGTGTGGTGACCGTGACATTGGACGACCCGGACCGGCGCAACGCGATGACCGCACCGATGACCGAGTCCTGGGGCCGGCTCATGCGGGACGTCGCCGCCGACTCCGAAGCGCGCTGCCTAGTGGTGACCGGCGCCGGCTCCGCCTTCTGCTCCGGCGGCGACCTGGGGTGGATCGGCGCCGAGCCGGGCGCGCCGGTGGACCGGCTGCGCGACAAGATGCTGCCGTTCTACCGGACCTGGCTGAGCGTCAGGGAGCTGTCGATCCCGACCGTCGCCGCGGTCAACGGGGCCGCGGTCGGCGCCGGCGCCTGTCTGGCGCTGGCCTGCGACCTGCGCTACGCCGCCGGGTCCGCGAAGTTCGCCGTGCCGTTCACCAGGCTCGGCATGCATCCCGGGATGGCCGCGACCTGGCTGCTGCCGGAGGTGGCCGGTATCGCCAACGCCCGCGAACTGCTTTACACCGGCCGTGCGGTCAGCGGAGCGGAAGCGGTGGCGCTGGGTGTGTACAACCGGGTGTTCCCGGACGCCGATTTCCCACAGGCCGTCCAGCGGATCGCCGCCGAGATCGCCGGGACCGCGCCGATCGCCGTGAAGCTCACCAAGGAGGCGCTGGTCGGGGCCGGCCACGAGTCGTTCGAGGCCGCGCTGCGCTGGGAGGCGCTGGCCCAGCCGATCACCATGGCCACCGAGGACCTGCGGGAGGGGCTGGCGGCGCAGCGGGACAAGCGTGCGCCCCGCTTCTCTGGCCGCTGATCACCCGCCGCTTACTGTTTGCGTTAGGAAACCCACAGGATCGGGCATCCTGTGGATAACTCTGTGGAAAACCTGTGCACAGCATGTGGACAATCCGATTTCCCACGGTCCCGACGCCCCGACATGTCATTTCGGTAACGCCATAAGGCGGTGGCACACGCTAGTGTCCCTTGGCGTGGGACTCGACGATGCCCCCTACCAGGGCGGTCAGATCGAGGTGCGGCGCAGCAACCGGCGGCGGCGCACCGTCTCGGCGTACCGGGACGGTGACAAGACCGTCGTGCTGATCCCCGCCCAGATGACGCGTGCCGAGGAACAGCAGTGGGTTGACAAGATGGTGGCCCGCCTGGCCGGCCAGGAGCGCAAGCGCCGCCCGGACGACGGCGAGCTGTCCCGGCGCGCCCGCGAGCTCTCGGCCCGCTACTTCGCCGGCCGGGCCCGGCCGGTCAGCGTCCGGTGGGTCGCCAACCAGCACACCCGCTGGGGCTCGTGCACTCCGATGGACGGCACCATCCGGATCTCCGACCGGGTACGCGGCATGCCGGAATACGTGCTCGACTACGTGCTCCTGCACGAGCTGGCGCACTTGCTCGTCCCCAGCCACGGACCGCAGTTCTGGGAACTGTTGGAGGCGTACCCGAAGACCGAGCGGGCGCGTGGATTCCTGGAGGGTTTCGCCAGCGCCGGCGCCAACGGCGGCGAGGTGGCCGACGACGCCGACTGACGCCGACCGACGCCGACTGAAGGAGCGTCCTACTCCTTCGGCTTGTCCTCGCCGCCGTCGCCCTCGTCCTTCTTGTCCTCGGCCGCCGCGCCGGAGTCACCGGTTCCGCCGCCCAGCAGCTCGTCCAGCCCTGAGAAGTCGAATTCCACACCGTCCTCGGAACCGGTGTCCCCGGCGTGCACGAAGCCGTCCGGATCGTCCAGGTCCGCCGAGGTCGGCAGCAGGTCCGGGTGGGACCACACCGCGTCGCGGCCCTCCAGCCCGCGCGCGTCGGCCAGCGAGGCCCACAGCCGCGCGGCGTCGCGCAGCCGCCGCGGCCGCAGCTCCAGGCCCACCAGCGCGGAGAAGGTCTGCTCGGCCGGACCGCCGGCCGCCCGGCGGCGGCGCAGGGTCTCGCGCAGCGCGACCGCCGAGGACAGCTGCGGCGCCGCGGCGGCGTGCACCACCGCGTCCACCCAGCCCTCGGCCAGCGCGAGCAGCGTCTCCAGGCGGGCCAGCGCGGCCTTCTGCGCCGGGCTGTCGACCGGCGTGAACAGGCCCGGCCCGCCGAGCATGTTCTCCAGCTGCGACGGATCCAGGTTGGTCAGGTCCATGCTCTCGGCCCGCTGGGCCAGCTCGGTGAACTTCGAGGCGTCGACGGTGATGCCGCGCGCGTACTCCTCGACCGCGCCGAGCAGCCGGGGCTTGAGCCACGGCACGTGGGAGAACAGGCGCTGGTAGGCCGCCTCGCGCAGCGCCAGGTACAGCCGCACCTGCTCGATGTCGACCTCCAGGCCCTCGGCGAAGGCGTCGACGTTGGCCGGCAGCAGCACCGCCCGGCCCTCCGGCCCCAGCGGCAGCCCGATGTCGCTGCCGGTGACCACCTCGCCGGCCAGCGAGGCCAGCGCCTGGCCGACCTGGGAGCCGAACATGGCGGTCCCCATCTGCTTCATCATGCCGCTGAGCGGATTGGCGCCGCCGGCCCCGCCGAACAGGTTGCCCAGCATGTCGCCCATGCCCGGCGGCAGCCCCGCCGCCTCCGGGCTCTCCGGCATGCCGAGTTCGGTCACGGCGCCGCCGACGGCCTCGCCCATCGCCGAGGTGATCCGGTCGGCGACCGGCTCCACCAGCTGCTTCCAGACCGGGAGCGTCTCCTCGACCCACTGCGCGCGCGACCACACCCGGGTCCCGGCGGTCCCGGCCGGCAGCGAGGTGACCTGGTCCAGCCAGTGCTCGGCCAGCTGCACGGCGCCGTCGTAGAGGCGCTGCTCGCCGTCGGTGGGCGAGGGGTCGGGGCCGGCGGCGGCGACGGCGTTGCGCGCCATCGTCTTGGCCAGGTCCCAGTTCACCGCGCCGTCGCCGCCGCCGGTCATCAGGGCCTGGATCTGGCTGAACACCATCTGCAGCATCTGCGGATCCGGCATGCCGGGGATGTTGGAGCCCGGCGACTGCGCCCCGGTTCCGCCGAACATCTGCTGGAACATGGCGCCCAGCGGATCAACGGGACCGTCCGGGCGCTTACCCTGGTTCTGCGACTCGTCGTCCGACGGGGAGTGGTCTTCGGGGTTCTTGTTCACGGCGGGTGACCTCACGGACGGCGGGGGAGCAGATTCGGTGGAGCAACGCGGAGACTTCAGTTCCTCTACACATCTAACGTAACCACAGGAGAGCCTCAGTGAGTTCCTCGCCGGACCGCAAGCGCACCGGCCGCGCCAGCAAACCCACCGTCGCCGTCACCGGCGCCGCCGCCCGGCTCGGCGAGGCGCTGACCGGCAAGCTCGCCTTCAGCGGCGAAGCGCGCAAGGTGGTGGGCCTGGACGCCGAGCGCGGTGCGGCCCCGGCGACCTGGCGGCTGGGCGAGGTCACCGACCCGCAGCTGGCCGAGCGGCTGTCCGGGGTGGACACGCTGGTGCACCTGGCGGTCGACGCCGATCTGAGCGCCGAGCCGCGGGCCCGCACCGCGCGCAACGTGCGCGCCGCGCAGACCGCGATCACCGCGGCGGCGGCGGCCGGCGTCCGCCATGTCGTCCTGCTGTCCACCGCGATGGTCTACGGCGCCCTGCCGGACAACCCGCTGCCGCTGGAGGACGAGGCCCCGCTGCGCGCCGTCCCGGACGGCACCCTGGTCGGCGATCTGCTGGAGATCGAGCGGCTGGCGGCGATCGCGCCGCGCGCGCATCCGGGGCTGACCGTCACGGTGCTCCGTCCGGCGACGATCGTGGGCCCCGGAGTGGACACGTACCTGACGCGGCACTTCGAGGCGCCCCGGCTTTTGGTGGTGCGCGGGACCAGGCCGATCTGGCAGTTCTGCCACGTGGAGGACCTGCTGACGGCGCTGGAGTACGCGGCCCTGGGCAAGGTCACCGGAATCGTCCCGGTGGCATCCGACGGCTGGCTCACCCAGGAGGAAGTGGAGGAGATCTCCGGGATGCGCCGGATGGAGCTTCCCGAGGGTCTCGCTGTGGGCGCGGCGGAGCGCTTGCACAGGCTGCACCTGACTCCGGCGCCGGCCAGCGACCTCCAGTACGTGATGCATCCCTGGGCGGTCTCCAACAAGAAGCTTCGTGATGCCGGGTGGGAGCCCGCGTTCACGAACGAGGAAGCGTTCGCGGAGTTGCTGGAGAACATCGACGGCCACCACGCGGCGCTCGCGCGCCGTCTCGGCAAGAAGGACGCCGCCGCCGGTCTGGGCGCGGCCGGTGCCACGGTCGCGCTGGTCGGCACCGCGGCTTTGGTACGGCGGGCACGGCGCAAGCGGCGTGGGGGAGGATCGGTCACGTGATTAAGGAAAAGCAGCGCAGCATTCGCATCCACACCGACGTCCGGGCGGAGCCGCTCTCCGTGGACGAGGTGGTGGCGGCGGTCTCGGACCGGCACGCCGGCGGCATCGCGCTGTTCCTCGGCGCGGTCCGCGACCACGACCACGGTCGCGCGGTCACCGCTCTGGACTACACCGCGCATCCCTCGGCGGCGGACCTCCTGAGGAAGGTCGCGGAGGAGGTGGCCCAGGCGCATCCCTCCGTGGTCGCCCTGTCCGCGATCCACCGCGTCGGCGCGCTGGCGGTCGGCGATCTGGCGGTGGTGGTCGGCGCTTCGGCCGCGCACCGCGGCGAGGCGTTCGCGGCGTGCCGGGCCTTCATCGACACGCTGAAGGAGCAGGTCCCGATCTGGAAGCGCGAGGAGTTCGCCGACGGCGACCACGAATGGGTCGGCTGCTGATTTCACCGAAGGTGACCGACCGGTGCGTTAAAGTCACCATATGTTGTCGATCCTGGCCTGGTGGGCGATCCCGATCGGCGCCGTGATCCTGGCGGCGGCCGTCTCCGGCCTTGCGCGCCGGGTGCGGCGGCAGAGCGATGACGACACCATCCACGCCTACCAGAGGTTCCGGGAGGCCATCGGCAACGGCGGCGCCGAAGAACCGATGAAACCCGTGCCCGAGCGCTGACTCCCCTGGTCTCAGCGACGCCTCAGACGGCACCCGATAGCATCTGTGGAATGCAGCGCCGAGCCCTCACCTTGACCCTGTCCGGAGCGACGGTCGCCCTGCTCACCGTCTCGGCGTTCCTGATTCCCACGCCGTACGCGGAGATGTCGCCGGGTCCCACCTACGACACCCTGGGCAGCTACTCGACGGAGACCGGGAAGCCGGCCAAGCCGGTCATCGCGATCAGCGGTACCGACACCTTCAAGCACGACGGCGGCGGGCAGCTGCGCATGGTCACGGTCGAGGTCTCCCGCGCCGACTACCGACCCAACAGCGTCGAGGTGCTGTCCGGCTGGCTCTCCGACGACAAGATCGTCGTCCCGCGCACCGTGATCTACCCCGAGGGCCAGACCGCGCAGGAGGCGACGCAGCAGAACACCGCGATGTTCGACGACTCCGAGGACCAGGCGATCACCGCGGCGCTGGCCGCCAAGGGGATCAAGCCGACCAGGACCGATGCGGTCGTGGACTCGGTGACCCCGGGCAGCCCGGCCGACGGCAGGCTCCAGCCGCACGACGTGATCGACGCCGTCGACGGCCACCCGCTGGCCAAGCCGGACGACGTCCACACCCTGATCCAGAAGCACAAGCCGGGCGAGACCGTGGAGTTCACCGTCACCCGCGCGGGCAAGCAGCAGCAGGTCTCGATCGTGACCGCGCAGTCGCACGACACCGGGCCCGCCCGCGCCATCGTGGGCTTCCTGCCCGGCACCCAGCGGGTCTTCCCGTTCGACGTGAAGATCCAGCTGGACAACGTCGGCGGCCCCAGCGCCGGCATGATGTTCGCGCTCGGCATCATCGACGAGCTCTCCCAGCAGGACATCACCGGCGGCCGGAAGATCGCCGGCACCGGGACCATCGACGCCGCCGGCAACGTCGGCCCGATCGGCGGCGTCCAGATGAAGACCATCGCCGCCAAGCGCGACGGGGCCACGGTCTTCCTCACCCCGGCCGACAACTGTGCCGATGCGGCGAAGAACGCTCCGGGCGGCCTGACGCTGGTGAAGGTGACCACCCTGCAAAGCGCGCTCGACGCCCTGGCCACGCTGCGCGCCGGCGGGAAGCCGGCGAGCTGCGGCTGAGCGCCCTATTCCGCGAACGTCCCCAGCAGCGCGTCGGCCAGGTTCGGCACCAGGTCCGGCCCGGACAGCACGTCCAGGTCCGAGTCCTTCGACCGCAGGCGGATGGCGGCCTGCCGGGTGCCGTCGCGCAGGACTCCAGCCCCTCGGGGATCTGGGCCTCGGCGCTGGGCGGCAGCATCTGCGATTCGAGCACCAGGGCGCAGCCGGTGACCGCCGGCGGCCAGACCATCTTGGCGAGCATCTCGTCCAGGGGCTGGTTCAGGGCCAGGCCCTCCTGCTCGATGGAGGTCAGCGAGGGGATGCCGCCGGCGTCGCCTGCCTCGTCGGTGATGCCCAGCGCGGCCGCCATGCGCGGCTGGGTCACCAGCAGGTCGGCGGTCGGGGTCAGGGCGAACATGCGCGGGCGCTGGTTCCAGCCGTCGGCGGCGACGTGCTGTTCGATCTCGATGACGGCCTGGGTCAGGGCCACGTTGGCGACAGAACTCATGCCGTTATTGTCCCCCGCCGGGCGTCGGCCGCCCGCCATAGCTCACCCGCCCTCCGCACCGGATCGCGGCGTACGCTGAGGCCGTGGCGTTCGAGATGCCGAACTTCGGTGAGGGAGAGAGCAACGGGGGCGGCGGCCGCAATGGACATGGGGCCGGCTCGGGCGGGTCCGGGTCTGGGTCTGGGTCTGGGTCTGGTTCCGGTTCCCGGAGTGGAGGCCACCGCGTCGCCTTCGGCGTCCCGCCCCGGCGGACCAAGGTCCTGGCCGTCACCCTCGTCATCATGGTGCTGCTGGTCGTCGCCTTCCTGCTGTTCGACAACGTCTACACCACCTACCTCTGGTACCGCTCGGTCGGCGTCGCGCACGTGTACCGGACCCGCATCGCCACCGAGGCGGTGCTGTTCGTGGTCTTCGGCGCCGTCATGGCACTGGCGGTCGGCGCCAACATCTGGCTCGCGTTCCGGTTCCGGCCGCCGCTGGTCGGCGTCTCCCAGGAGCAACAGGCCCTGGACCGCTATCGCATGGGCCTGGCGCCGTTCGCGACCTGGGTCCTGATCGGGGTCTCGCTCCTGCTCGGCATCGCGGCCGGCGCCGGAGCGACCGGGGCCTGGCGCACCTACCTGCTGTGGGCGAACGGCGTCTCGTTCGGCACCAAGGACGCGCAGTTCCACAAGGACATCGGCTTCTACGTCTTCACCCTGCCCTGGCTGCGCCACATCCAGGGCTTCCTCCTGGCCGCGGTGGTGCTCAGCCTGATCGCCGCGCTCGTGACGCATTACCTCTACGCCGGCGTCGCCCTGACCCCGCCCAACGGCGTCCGGACGGATGGCCGCTTCGCGGGTTCGCGCGTCACCCGCGCCGCGCAGGTCCACGTCTCGATCCTGCTCGGGCTCCTGGTGCTGGTGAAGGCTTACGCGTACTGGCTGGACCGCTACGCGCTCACCGTCGCCTCCTCCGGCATCACCAGGGGCTGGGCCGGTCCCACTTACAAGTCCGTACACGCGGTCCTGCCGGCCAAGACGATCCTCCTGGTCATCGCAGCACTCTGCGCGGCCCTCTTCTTCGGCAACGCCGCCCGCCTGATCGCCGGCCGCAACCAGCCGGAGATCGACCGCGGCGGCCATCCCTGGGCCCTTCCCGCCCTCGGCGTCTCCCTGATGGTGCTGGCCTCGGTCGTGATCGGCGGCGTCTATCCCCTGATCGTGCAGCAACTTCAGGTGAACCCGAGCCAGGCCACGAAGGAGGCGCCGTACATCCAGAAGAACATCGACGCCACGCGGGCCGCGTACGGCCTGGACGGCGTCGAGGTCACGCCGTACGACGCCAAGACCGACGTGTCGCAGAACCAGTTGACCGCCGACGCCCAGACCGTCACCCAGATCCGCCTCATGGACCCCTCGGTGATCTCGGCGACCTACGACCAGCTCCAACAGGTGCGCGGCTTCTACACCTTCCCTGCCGACCTCGCCGTGGACCGCTACCAGGTGGGCGGCAATCCCCAGGACGCGGTGGTCGCGGTCCGCGGGCTCAGCCTGACCGGTGTGCCCCAGCGCAACTGGGTCAACGACCATCTGAAGTACACCCACGGCTTCGGCCTGGTGGCCGCCAAGGGCAACGCGGCTGGGCCGGACGGCTCCCCGGACTTCGTCGAGCACGGGCTGCCGACCACGGGAGTGCTCGGCATGTACGAGCAGCGCGTCTACTTCGGCGAGGGCGTGCCGGACTACTCGATCGTGGGCGGCCCGCCCGGTTCGGCCGCGGAGTTCGACTACTCCGTCGACAAGGAGGGGACTCAACAGGTCAGCATCACGTACTCCGGCAAGGGCGGCGTACCGGTCGGCTCGTTCCTCAACAAGCTGGCGTACGCGGTGAAGTTCCATGAGCCGAAGATCCTGCTCTCCAACGGAGTGAACAAGGACTCGCGGATCATGTACGACCGCGATCCCAAGCAGCGGGTGCAGGCGGTCGCGCCGTGGCTGACCATCGACGGCACGACGTACCCGGTGGTGGTGGACGGCCGCATCCAGTGGGTGGTGGACGGCTACACGACCACCTCGGCGTATCCCTACTCCACATCCAGCCAGCTGGAAGACGTGGCCAAGGATTCCCTGACGAACAGCGACCGCAATCCGCTGGGCGCCGGACGCGTGAACTACGTGCGCAACTCCGTGAAGGCGACAGTCGACGCCTACAACGGCACGGTGACGCTATACGCCTGGGACGAGAGCGACCCGATCCTCAAGACCTGGATGAAGGCCTTCCCCGGCACGGTGAAGCCCCGCTCGGCCATCAACCCGGACCTCCTGGCCCACCTGCGCTACCCCCAGGACTTGTTCAAGGCACAGCGCGACATCCTGGGCCGCTACCACGTGACCACCCCATCAGAGTTCTTCGGCGGCTCCTCGTTCTGGAACGTCCCGAACGATCCCACCAAGGACGCCGCCCAGGCGCAGCCGCCGTACTACCTGACGCTGCAGATGCCCGGTCAACCCGCGCCCACGTTCTCGCTCACCTCGACCCTGGTGCCGGCCAACCGCAGCAACCTGGCGGCGTTCATGGCGGTCGACTCCGATCCCGGCCCGGACTACGGCAAGATCAGAGTGCTGGAACTGCCGTCCGGTACCGCGGTGAAGGGCCCCGAGCAGGTGCAGAACACGTTCCACACCGCCTTCGCCAACCAGCTGAACCTCTTCCGCACCGGCAACACGACCAAGATCGTCGAGGGCAACCTGCTCACCCTCCCGGTGGGCCACGGCCTGCTCTACGTCGAGCCGATCTATGTCCAGCCCCTGGCCGGCCAGTCGACCTACCCCCTTCTGAAGTCGGTCCTGGTCGCCTTCGGCGGCAAGATGGCGCTCGAATCGACCTTGCAACAGAGCCTCAACGAGGTCTTCGCCGGCAATGCCGGCGCCACTACCGGCGAGAACCCGGCCACCGGCCCCAGTCCGGGCACCGGCACCACGCCCCCGCCCGCCCCCGCCCCGAGCGATCAGCTCAAGCAAGCCATCACTGATGCCGCGGCCGCTCAGGAACGTGCCGCCAAGGACCTGGCCCAATCTCCGCCCGACTGGACGGCGTTCGGCAAGGACCAGCAGGCCCTCCAAGAGGCCTTGAGCCGGGCCCAGGCCCTGGAGAGCGGTCAGCGACCACCGAAGTAAGTGCCCGTGCTGCTGGGGCAGCTGAGACCCGGGGGATTCGATTTGCCCCGAAGGCCCCGGCCGGGTTACCGTTGAGTCACCGACGCGGGGTGGAGCAGCTCGGTAGCTCGCTGGGCTCATAACCCAGAGGTCGCAGGTTCAAATCCTGTCCCCGCTACAAAGGAAGGGCCCGGTTCATGCGAACCGGGCCCTTCGTGCTCGGGTGAGCGTCCCCCTGACCCTGCTCGGCCTGCTGGCCCGCGGCGAACCGACCCACGGCTACGACCTCAAGCGCGACTACGACAGCCACTTCGCCAACGGCAAGCCGCTGCCGTACGGCCAGGTCTACTCGACCCTCGGCCGGCTGGCGCGCGACGGCAAGGTGGTCGGCGGCGAGGCCGAGCCCGGCGACGGACCGGATCGGAAGCGCTATGCGATCACCGATGCCGGCCGGGTCGAGGTGATGTCGTGGCTGTCCCAGACCGTGGAGCCCGAGCCGCATCTGCAGACCGTCCTGTTCGCCAAGGTCGTCCTCGCCCTGATGCTGGGCGAGGACGCCGCCGGCTACCTCGACGCGCAGCGGGCCGCCCACCTCCAGCGCATGCGCCAGCTCACCGAGCTCAAGCGCACCGGTCCGATGGTCGACGCGCTGCTGGCCGACTACGGGCTTTTCCACCTCGAAGCCGATCTCCGCTGGATCGAGCTGACCTCCGCCAGGCTCTCCGCCCTGGCGCAAGCAGTGGCCGAAGACAAGTGAGAAAAGCAGACATGCATCAGGGGGCGCGAAGATGACCACCAAACTCCTTCTCGACGCACGGGACGTGCACCGCTCCTTCGGCGCCACACAGGCGTTGCGTGGAGCGAGCGTCACCGTCGAGCGCGGCGAGCTGCTCGCGATCATGGGCCCGTCCGGGTCCGGCAAATCCACGCTCTTGCACTGCCTGGCCGGCATCTACAAGCCCGACCAGGGCGAGGTGTGGTTTGACGGAACACGGGTCGACACCTTGGGCGAGGCCAAGCGCACCGAGCTGCGCCGCGACGCCTTCGGGTTCGTGTTCCAGTTCGGGCAGCTGGTGCCGGAGCTGACCGCGCTCGATAACGTCGCGCTGCCGCTGCTGCTGGCGAAGATGCCGCGCCGCCGGGCTTACGCTCAGGCCGCGCCGTGGCTGGAACGACTCGGCCTGAGCGAGCACGGCACCCACCGCAGCGGCGAACTCTCCGGCGGTCAGGCGCAGCGGGTGGCGCTGGCCCGGGCCCTGGTCCACAAGCCCCGGGTCCTGTTCGCCGACGAGCCGACCGGCGCCCTGGACACGCTCACCGGCGAGAACGTGATGAACCTCCTGGTCACCGCCGCGCGCGAGGAAGGCACCACCGTCGTCCTGGTCACCCACGACGCCCGGGTGGCCGCCTACGCCGACCGGGAGATCGTCGTCCGCGACGGCCGTGCGCTCACCACGCCGAGTTCGGCGGTGGCGTGACCATGATCCGTCTCGGAATGCGCCTCACCCTGCGCGGCGGTCGCGAAGCCGTGACCCGCCTGGCGCTGACGACGTTCGCGGTGCTGATCGGCGTCGCGATCATGCTCGGTGTCTTCAGCCTGTTCAACGCCTATCAGAGCACGACGGCGCGCCAGTGCTGGGAGTGCGCACCCACTACGGCCGGCGCCGCGTCGCCGCATGAGGGTCACGCGCCCGGCGCCAAGGCCGGCGCCGGACTTGTCGCCGATGACGGCACCGGCCTCGACCTCGCCGCGGCGAAGCAGGCCGGCGCCAAGGAACTGTGGAACTTCGCCCAGGACTTCTATCAGGGCACGGAGATCCGCCGCCTCGACGTCGCCGCGCTGACCGCCGACGCCCCGACCATTCCCGGGATGACGGAGGTGCCCGCCGCCGGCGAGTACTACGTCTCCCCGGCCCTGGCCCGCCTGCTCGCCAAGACTCCGGCCGATCAGCTCGGCGACCGCTTCCCCGGGCACCAGGCCGGCCTCATCGGCAAGGCCGCGCTGTCCGGCCCGGACGAGCTGGCCGTCGTCATCGGCCACCGCCCGGACGAGCTCAAGGATCGCCCGGCCACCAGGGCCATCACCGCGATGTCGACCGCCAAGGAGGTGAAGGGGACCACGAACATCTACCGCTTCGCCTTCGCGTTCGGCACCGTCGCCCTCCTGCTGCCGATCATCATCATGGTCGGCACCGCGACCCGGCTGTCCGCCGCCCGCCGCGAGGAGCGCTACGCGGCGATGCGCCTGGTCGGCGCGACGCCGCGGCAGGTCGGCGCCGTCGCCTCGGTCGAGTCCTTCGTCGGCGCCGCGCTCGGCGCGGTCGGCGGCACGCTCCTGTACCTCGCGGTGAGCTCGCAGGTCGCCAAGGTGGACGTCACCGGCGACCGCTTCTTCCCCTCGGACGTGTCCCCGAAGCTGTGGGGCTACCTCGGAGCCCTGGTCCTCGTCCCCGTTCTGGCCGCCTTCGCCGCCCTCCGCTCGCTGCGCCGCGTGCGATACGACCCGCTGGCCGTCAGCCGCAAGGCCACGCCGAAGCCGCCGACCCTGGAGCGCCTGCTCCCGCTGCTCATCGGCGTGGTGCTGTTCCTGATCGCGGTGAACCTGCCGATCACCGACTCGGCCGACGCCTTCATGTACCCGGCGCTGGTCTTCACGCTGTGGGGCATCGTGGCGGCCGGGCCGTGGGTCACCCTGCAGGCGTCCCGGCTGCTGGGGCGGCTCGCCGGCGGTGCCGCCGCCACACTGGTCGCCCGGCGGCTGGCCGACGACCCGCGCGCCACGTTCCGCACGGTCAGCGGGGTGACCGTGGCCGTGTTCGTCGGCACGGCGGTGGCCGGCGTGCTGCCGAGCGCGGTGCGGGCCACGACATCGGGCGATCGCGCACCGCTGAACAACGTCCTGCGGCTGCGCTACGACAGCGTCCCGCTCACGCCCGCCGTGGCCGCGGGCACGGTACGAGACTTGAGAGCCATGCCAGGAGTCTCGGCCATCCCGATCTACATCGGCCAGGACCCCTCGAACTGGCGGCCGGGAGGCGACACGCCGCCGCCGAGCGGCTGGCAGCCGCCGTCGCAGTACGTCAGCTGCGCCGACGCCAAGGCGGCGCCCGCGCTGGGCACCTGTGCGCCGGGCCAGGACGTCGCGGTGATCGCCGCCGATGAGCTCTTCATCGACAACCCCCTGATGCTGCACCTGCCGGTCATCGGCTACGCCGACGTCGACCGCGGCACCGGCGTCGGCCGGCCGGCCCCGGCCCCGGCCGGCGTCGACCTCTCCCGCCTGGACGTCACGACCCTGATGGTCGCGGCCTCGGACCGAACAGCTCTGGAACGCGCCCGCACCTACCTCGACCGCCACGCGCCGGTGCTGCTCGCCATATCCAGCCCGGACAACTGGTCCACCAACGCCGCCGGCCCCATGACCTTCGGCGAAGTCGCCTCGATCCGCCAGACGATGTACCGCGCCGCCCAGCAGATGATCCTGTTCGCCGTGGGCCTGACCCTGTTCGTGGCCGGCTGCTCCATCGCCGTGGCCACAGCCGGCAGCCTGGTCGAGCGCAAACGGCCGTTCACCCTCCTGCGGCTCTCCGGCACTCCGATGGCGGTCCTGCGCCGCGTCGTCTTCCTCGAGTCGGCCCTGCCCCTGGTCGCCGTCTCGGCGATGGCCGGCCTGGCCGCCTACGCGATGGCCGTCATCGCGGTCCGCTCCCTGGCCCCGCACGCCGTGATGTCCTTCCCTCTCGCCGCGTACTCCGCGACAGTCGCTGCCGTGGTGATCGGTGCGCTCGGGATGATTCTCGGCTCCATGACCTTGCTGAGTCGGATGACGGGCTCGGAGCACGCGCGGTTCGAGTAAGAACGCGTGCGCAGCGCTACGAGGCCGCTGAGGAGGCGTAACGGGATACTTCGAATTGCTACCCCTTGTTGGCGCCAAGCGTCAGACCCGCGACAAAGTGCCGCTGCAACGCGAAGAACACCACCAACGTCGGCACCGCCACCAGCAGCGACCCCGCCGCCACCAGGTTGTTGTTGATGAAGAACTCCCCTTGCAGATTCGCCAGCGCCGCGGTGATCGGCCGCTTGTCACCAGTGGACATCAGCGCGGTGGCCCAATAGAAGTCGTTGTAGATCCAGGTGAACTCCAGCGTCGCCAAAGCCGCCAGCACCGGCCGGCACAACGGGAGCGTCAGCTGCCAGTACTGCCGGAACACTGAGGCGCCGTCGACCAACGCGGCCTCGCTGATCTCGCCGGGGATGGTCTTCATGTAGTTGCTCATCACGAAGACACAGAATCCGGTCTGGAAAGCGATGTGGATCAGGATCAGCCCAAGCGTCGAGTCGTAGAGCTCCCCGGAATCCGACATCCAGTCCGGCAGTGTGATGTTGGTGTAAATGCGGAAAAGCGGTGTGATGATCGCCTGCTGCGGCAGCAGGTTGCCGGCCGTGAACAAGATGAGCAGCGCGATGTTGTACCGCCACTTGAAGCGGGCGATCACGAACGCCGCCATCGACGCGAAGAACAGCGTGATCACCAGCGCCGGCAGGGTGATCACGACGGTGTTGACGAAGAAGTGCCCCATGTCGGCCTGCGACCAGGCGTCGGTGAAGTTCTTCACGCCGTACGAGCCGCCGAACGACACGTACCCGTGCTTGGCCGTGTCGCCGAACGGCCGCAGCGCGGTGTAGAACGCCCACACCACCGGCACCAGCCAGATCGCGGCGGTCAGGATCAGGAAGGCGTGCAGGGACAGGCGCGCCGGGCGGACGCCGAGGATCCTCATCAGTCGTCCCTCCGGAACGTCACGATCAGATACGGCACGATCACCAGCAACGAGACCACCAGCAGGATCGAGGCCAGCGCCGAGCCGAAGCCGATCCGGATCGCCTCGCCGACGATGTTGTCGGTGACCAGGGTGCTGAGCAGTTCCAGGCCGTTCTTGCCGCGGTTGACCACGTAGACGATGTCGAAGGCGCGCAGCGTCTCCACCACCGTGATGACGCTGACCACGATGGTCACCGGCCGCAGCGACGGCAGCACCACATGCCGGAAGGCCTGCCACTCGTCGGCGCCGTCCAGCGCCGCGGCCTCGCGCAGCGCCGGGTCGACGGCCTTGAGGCCGGCCAGCCACAGGATCATGACGTAGCCGGTCTGCCGCCACACCGCGAGCGTCAGCACCGCGAACAGGTTCAGATGCGGGTTGCCGATCCAGTCCACCAGGTTCCCGGGCTTCGTGTGGCCGGTCAGGTTGTTGATCAAGCCCTGCTCGGGGGCGTAGATCAGCTCGACCATGAAGCCCACGAGCGCCAGCGACAGCACCACCGGGAGGAAGAAGATGTTCTGGTAGATCCGCGATCCCTTGATCCGCTTGTCCAACTGCGTGGCCAGATACAGCCCGAGCGGCGCCGGGACCAGCACGAACACCGCGAACCAGATCAGGTTGTGGTGCCAGGCCGGGGTGAACGGCGGGTAGGAGTGCGTGATGTCGTGGTAGTTGCGGCCGCCGATCCACTTGATGTCGCCGAAGCCGCCGATGCCGTTCCACTTGCTGAACGACAGCACGATCGACCCGACGGCCGGGATCCAGATCAGCGCCGTGGTGAGCAGCGCCGGGATTCCGGCCATCGCGGTCAGCGCGGCCTTGTCGCGACCGGTGAGCTTTCTGAGCTTCCTGTGCTCGTTGCGCGATCCGCCCATCAGCTGCCGTAGATGCTCTTCTTCTGGGCCTCGATGCCGCTCAGCGCCGAGCCGATGGAGGAGGGGTCGTCGATGAACTTCTGCAGCGCCGGGATCATCACCGTGGAGACGAACGTCGGGTTGGCGTCGCGGTCCATGAACTGCGAGATCTGCTTGGCCGAGGCTACGAAGTCGATCGACTTCTTCTGCAGCGCGTTGTACTTCGACGTGTCCGGGTTGGTGGCCGCGGCGACGTCGTTCGGCGCGGTGGCCAGATACGTGTTCTCCGCCGCCGCGGTGCCCAGCCATTCCAGCAGCTTGACCGCGTCGCCGTGGTTCTTCGGCTTCTTCGACATCATCCAGCCGTCGATCGGGGCCTCGACCGCGTCCTGGGCGTTGGCCGGGTCGATCGCGGGGAAGGCGAAGAAGTCCAGGTCGTCGGTCTTGCCCGCGCCCTGGAACACCACCCCGGCCTGGTCCAGTCCGTTCACGCACATCCCGGCCTTGCCGTTCATCACCATCGTGCACGCGTCCTGCCACTTGCGGCCGTTGGCGCCGGGGGAGGTGTAGCCGAGCAGCTCGGTCCAGTGGTCGAAGGTCGCCTTCACCTTCGGGTCGGTCCAGGCCTGCTTGCCCTGCATCAGCTCGATGTGGAACTGGTAGCCGTTGGTGCGCATGTTGATGTAGTCGAACGTGCCCATGGCCGGCCAGCCGTCCTGTTCGCCCAGGGCCACCGCGGACAGGCCGTCGGACTTCATCTTCTTGCACAGCGCGATGAAGTCGTCCCAGGTCGTCGGGACCGTGTAGCCCTTGGCGGACCACAGCGACTTCGAGTAGAACAGGCCCCAGGGGTAGTAGTAGTCCGGGACGAAGTAGTACTTGCCGTCCAGGCCCTTGCTCTGCGCCTTGATGGCGTCCGAGAAGTTGCCGCCGATCGTGGCCCACACGTCGTCGACGTCGTGCAGCAGGCCCTGCTGGGCGAAGAACTGCATCCGGTAGCCGGCGAACCAGGTGAAGATGTCGTCCGGTGTGCCCTGCAGGTAGTTCGAGATGTTCTGCTGGAACGTGTTGTGGTCGACCGTGTTGATCTTCGTACTGATTCCGGTGGCGGTCTTGGCGGCGGTGAACAGGGCGGCGAACGCCGCCTTCGGGACCGCGTCGGAGCCGTTGGAACCGACGGTCACGGTCTTGCTGCTGCTGGAGGAGCACGCTGCCAGCGTCGGGATTCCCAGAGCGCTCACACCGGCCAGGCCGACAGCGCCGCGCAGCAGGGAACGGCGCGAGGGGCCGGAGACATATGGGGAGTTCTGTGCAGAGGACATGGAGCTGCTCCTTTGGAGTGCCGCGTTCCAGTTCTGATTCGCACATGTACCAACAAGCTCGCGCACACTTCACAGCTGGATGAGGCGGATGTCAAGAGTCAGGGCTTTGCGTTAAGGGGCTTCGTTACCGAAAGGAAATGTTCGACTCCGCTTGGAGATCATCCCTGGCCATGAACACGGAGCGTCTCCTTGACGGGCGGCGGTGGGAGACGGGTGGGCGGTACTTGCACGAGTCAGGGTTTTGCCGTGTACTCACCTGGTCGGTTCTGAGCGTTCCTGGTGACATGGGGCGTTTTTCTTCACACCTTCGAGGCGAAGGGCGGGCCAGACGATGCTGGCGGCGCAGCGGCAGACGTGGATCCTGGAAGAGATCCGGCGGCACGGCGCGGTGCGGGTGACCGACCTGGTGACCGCTCTTAACGTCTCCGACATGACGGTGCGCCGCGACCTGGACGCCTTGGCCGAGCAGGGCTTGGTGACCAAGGTTCACGGCGGCGCCACGGCGCGCAGCGGCGGCTCCACCGACGAGCCGTCGTTCAGCGTGAAGGCGGCCCGGCAGCGGCGGGCCAAGGAGACGATCGCGCGGACCGCGGCCGAACTGGTACGGCCGGGCACGGCGATCGGCGTGTCGGCGGGATCGACGACCTACGCGTTCGCCCGGCAGCTGGCCTGCGTGCCGGAGCTGACCGTCGTGACCAACTCGCCGCCGGTCGCGGAACTGCTGCACACGCTGCCCGGACCGCAGCAGACGGTGATCCTCACCGGCGGAGTGCGCACGATCTCCGACGCGCTGGTCGGACCGGTGGCCATCCAGGCGATCCGCCGCCTGCACCTGGACTGCGTGTTCATCGGCGTGCACGGCATCGACGCCGACGCCGGGTTCACCAGTCCGAATCTGATGGAAGCCGAGACCAACAGGGCCCTGGTGTCCACCGCGCGCCGGCTGGTGGTGATGGCCGACCACACCAAATGGGGAGTTGTGGGGCTGTCCGAGATCGCCGCGCTGCACGAGGCGTCGGTGCTGGTGAGTGACGACGGCCTGGGTGCCGGGGCGCGACAGGCGCTCCGGGAAGCCGTGGGGGAGCTGATCGTCGTCCCCGTCGAAGGAGCGGGGGCGAATGAGGACGAAGAGTAGGGCGGCAGCGTACGTAGCCTGATGGTGACCGACGCCATAGAACGCCCGGGGTATATGGCGACCGCCGACATAGGAAGCGGCCGCCGTCATCTCTAGCGTCATCGAGTATGACGCCTTCTGTGGAAGCTGCCGCCGACGCCGCGGTCTCTCCCCCGGACCTGTCCGGCCGCACCGCGCTGGTCACCGGCGCCGCCGGGGGCATCGGCCTGGCCTGTGCCGAACGGCTGGCCGCGGCCGGGGCGAAGGTGGTGGTGGCCGACATCAGCGCCGACGGCGCGCACGCCGCCGCCGACCGGGTCGGCGGGGTGGCGCTGGTGGCCGACCTGAGCGATCCGGACCAGGCCTCGGCGCTGCCGCACCGGGTCGGCGGCGTGGACGTGCTGGTGAACAACGCCGGGTTGCAGCATGTGGCGCCGCTGCACGAGTTCCCGGTGGAGACGTTCGCGAAGATCCTCCGGCTGATGCTGGAGTCCCCGTTCCGGCTGATCCGCGAGTCGCTGCCGCACATGTACGAGCGCGGCTGGGGGCGGATCGTGAACATCTCCTCGGCGCACGGCCTGCGGGCCTCGGAGTTCAAGGTCGCCTACGTCTCGGCCAAGCACGGCCTGGAGGGGCTGTCGAAGGTCGCGGCGCTGGAGGGCGCCCCGCACGGCGTCACCTCGAACTGCGTGAACCCGGCCTATGTGCGCACGCCGCTGGTCGAGAAGCAGATCGCCGGCCAGGCCGCCGCGCACGGCATCCCAGAAGACGAGGTGCTGGAGAAGGTGATGCTGGAGCGCTCGGCCGTCAAGCGGCTGATCGAACCGGCCGAGGTCGCCGAACTGGTGGCGTATCTGTGCTCCCCGGCGGCGGCCTCGGTGTCCGGCGCCTCGTTCGCCATGGACGGCGGATGGACAGCACGGTGAGGGCCGCGTGATGCTGGGCGCCATGTCCGCCCTCGCCACCGCCTCGGTGTTCCTCGACCTGCTGGCCCGCGACGCCGCCGCCATCGAGTACGACGGCCCGATCGTGGCCGCGCGCGTCGGTGGCGCGAGCGCGGAGGAGCTGGCGGAGCTGGAGGCGGCCAAACGGGTGGCGTTGCAGGTGCGCGCCACCCTGGCCCGCTCGCGCCGGCGGGAGGCCGAGCTGGTGGCGCTGTTCGAGACCGCCGGCGACTTGGCGGCGCTGCGGGATCTGGACGCGGTGCTGAAGGCGATCGTGTCCCGGGCTCACACGCTGATCGGTGCCGACGTCACGTATCTGACGCTCGACGATCCGGAGCACGCCGACACATACATGCGCGTCACCCACGGCTCGGTGTCAGCTCGCTTCCAGTCGCTGCGCCTGCCGATGGGTGCCGGGCTCGGCGGCCTGGTCGCGCAGACGGCGAAGCCTTATGCGACCTCGGATTACCCGCAGGACGCCCGGTTCCGCCACACCACCGAGATCGACGACGCGGTCGGCGAGGAAGGTCTGATCGCCATCCTCGGCGTGCCGCTGACGCTCGGCAGCCACGTGATCGGCGTCCTGTTCGCGGCGAACCGGACCGCGCGTCCCTTCGCGCGCCACGAGATCACGCTGCTGAGCTCGCTGGCCGCGCACGCGGCGGTCGCGATCGACGGCGCGCGGCTGCTTCAGGCGACCCGCGACGCGCTGAGCGAGCTGCGGGCGGCGAACGAGTTGGTGCGTGCGCACAGCGAGTCGGTGGAGCGTGCGGCGGCGGTGCACGACAAGCTCGCGGATCTGGTGCTGCGCGGCGGTGATGTGGAGGGGATCGCGGCTGCGGTTGCTGAGGCCTTGGGTGGCGGGTTGGTGGTGGTCGATGCGGACGGTGCGATGACGGCCGTCGCAAGTCATCCCCCTGACCACACCTCTCGCGCAGACCTGGATCTCAGGTCAAAGGAGATCGGTGACCTGATCGCCCTATCCGCCGCGACCGGTCATGCCGTTCGATCCGGTGATCTGGTTGTGGCCGCGGTCGCCGCGGCGGCCGAACCGCTCGGCGCGCTGATCCTGCGCGCACCGGAGACGTTCGGCGATGCGGACCAGCGCATCCTGGAGCGCGCGGCACTCGTCGTCGCCTTGCATCTGCTGATGCGCCGCTCCGAAGCCGAGGCTGCCGAGCGGCTCGGCGGCGACCTGCTCGACGACCTCCTCGCCGTGCCGGTACGCCACACCTCCACCCTCGCCGAGCGGGCCCGGCGCGTCGGCGTCGACCTGGAGCGGCCGCACATCGTCGTGGCCGCCGACGCCTCGCCGGCCGATCGGCCGCGTGTGCACTTCGCCGCCAGCCGTCTGGCCGGTGCTGAAGGCGGCCTGGCCGGTTCGTATGAAGGCCGGATCGTGCTGCTCCTGCCCGGCGACGATCCTTCGGCCACGGCCCGGCGCGTCCTGGCCGGCCTGCGCGGCGGACTCGCACAACCCTTGACCGTCGGCGCCGGCGGGCCGAAGGCCGGCGTGGCCGCGTTCGCCGACGCGCACGCCGAAGCCGTCCGATGTCTCTCGGCCCTGCACGCGCTCGGCCGGGGTGGGAGCGCGGCGGCGCCGTCCGACCTCGGCTTCCTCGCGCTGGTCCTCGGCGGCGGCGATCCCGGCGACGTGGTGCGCCGAGCGCTGGGCCCGCTCATCGACTACGACGCCAAGCGCGGCACCGACCTGCTCGGTACCGTCGAACGGTATTTCGCCGCGGGACGCAGCCTCGGCCGCACCGGCGAGGCCCTGCATATCCACGTCAACACCGTGACCCAGCGCTTGGAGCGCACCGCACGCCTGCTCGGCTCCGACTGGCAGGAACCCGGCCGCAGCTTGGAGATCCAGCTGGCGCTCCAGATCCGCCGGGTCATGGGGCTCTGATGCATAGCCATGCGGGATCTAGTGGTTCGCGAAGCCATATTGAGCCGCTCAGTCCGCTCATATCGTCCAGTCCCATGGACAAAACAGCTTCGTCGCCGTCTCAGGCGGTCGCCGACATCCCGAGCGGTGCCACGCTCGCCGTCGGCGGGTTCGGCTTGTGCGGCATCCCGAGCACGTTGATATCAGCCCTCCTGGACCAGGGCGCCTCGAATCTGGCTGTCGTCTCCAACAACTGCGGCGTCGACGATTGGGGCCTCGGCCTGCTGTTGGCCGCCGGGCGCATCGCCAAGATGACCAGCTCCTACGTCGGTGAGAACAAGGAATTCGCCCGCCAGTACCTCGCCGGAGAACTCGAAGTCGAACTCCTCCCGCAGGGCACCCTCGCCGAGAGCCTGCGCGCCGGCGGCATGGGCATTCCCGCCTACTACACCCCGGCCGGCGTCGGCACTCTGATCGCCGACGGCAAGGAGACCCGCGTCATCGACGGCCGCGAATACCTGCTCGAACCGGCCATCACCGCCGACTTCGCCCTGGTCCGCGCCGCGAAGGGAGACCGGCACGGCAACCTGGTCTTCCACGCCTCGGCCCGCAACTTCAACCCGGTGGTGGCCATGGCCGGCCGCGTGACCCTCGCGGAGGTCGAAGAACTCGTCGAACCCGGCGCGCTGGACCCCGACGAGATCCATCTGCCCGGAGTGTTCGTGCAGCGCGTCGTCGCGGTGCCCGCCGACCAGCGGGCGAAGCGTATCGAGAAGCGCACGGTCACGGTCACCGAGAACGGAACAGCCTGACATGCCCCTCACTCGCGACCAAGTGGCCGCCCGCGCGGCGCGTGAACTCCGCGACGGAACCTACGTCAACCTCGGCATCGGCCTGCCGACGCTGATCCCCGGGCACCTTCCGCCCGGTGTGGAGGTCGTCCTGCAGTCCGAGAACGGGATCCTCGGCCTCGGCCCGTATCCGGCGCCGGACGAGGTCGACCCGGACCTCATCAACGCCGGCAAGGAGACGGTCACCGTCCGACCCGGCTCCAGCTTCTTCGACTCCGCGACGTCGTTCGGCATGATCCGCGGCGGTCATATCGACACCGCGGTCCTGGGCGCGATGCAGGTCTCGGCGACCGGGGACCTGGCCAACTGGACCGTCCCCGGCAAGCTGGTGAAGGGCATGGGCGGGGCGATGGACCTGGTCCACGGTGCCCGGCGGGTCCTCGTGGTCATGGAGCACGTCGCCAAGGACGGCTCCCCGAAGCTGGTCGCAGAGTGCTCGCTTCCCCTGACCGGAAAGGGCGTCGTCGACAGGATCATCACGGACCTGGCGGTCATCGATGTGACGCCGCGGGGATTCCGCCTGATCGAGCTGGCGCCCGGCGTCTCGGTCGAGGAGGTGGTGGCCGACACGGGCGCGCGGCTGGATGTGGGAGCACCCCACATCACCCCAGCGGCGGCTGTGGGCGTCGGCGACCGCCGGGAGGTGCTAGAATAAACACGAAGCAATACGGCGCGGGGTGGAGCAGCTCGGTAGCTCGCTGGGCTCATAACCCAGAGGTCGCAGGTTCAAATCCTGTCCCCGCTACCAAAGGAGGCCCCTCAGATTATTCTGAGGGGCCTCATCTCTTCTCCAGTCTTCTCCAGGAGCCGGCGGATGGTGCGTGAACCCGAAGCCCCGATGGGCGTGGTGTCAGCCCTCGTACGCTCGGCGTTCCTGGTGGACCGCACGTATGAGAACGCGGCCCGCGATCATCAGCTCACCTCCCAGCAGGGCCAACTGCTGTGCGTGCTCATGGGCCGGCCCGAGGAGGGCTTCGGCATGGGCGAACTGCTCCACGTCCTGGGGCTGGCCAAGTCCAGCCTGACCGGCCTGGTCGACCGCTCCCTGCGCCGCGGCCTGGTCCGGCGCGAAGCCGACTCCGCCGACGGCCGCGCGGTCCGCGTCTTCCTCACCGAGGAGGGCGAGAAGGTGGCCGAGGAGTTCTACAACGAGACCGTCGCCCGGATCGCCGATCTGACGACCGGGCTGTCGCCGGCGGAGCAGGCACGGCTGACCGGGCTGCTCGCGCGGCTGGTGCTGGAGAATCAGGTGCCTGTCGTGTTCGGGGAGGAAAAGGCGGGCGATCCGGCTGACTCGGCGAAGTCCTCAGCGGAGTCCTCGGCGGAGTAGGCGGCGACCCGGCCGGATCATGTCCAGCCGGGTCTCCTGGGCTTCACGCGGATTCAGACGTTGAACAGTTCCCGGAAGTGCCCCAGCATCATGTCCCTGCCCTTCATCTCGATCACCGTCTCCACCGGTACCTGGAACGGCGTCCCCTGTTCGTTCGGGAACTGTCCGACGCCCGCGGCCGGGCCCAGGGGCAGCAGGATCACCTTCACCGGGATCGGCTGGTAGGCAGCCGTCGGTTCCTCGCCCTTGGCGTGCGCGAGGATGTTCGCGGCCACGACCTCGGCGTGCTGCAAGGCCATCGCCGCCATCTTCGTCTCCGGGACGTCGGTGATGTCGCCGAGCGCGTAGACCGTTTCGTATCCCTCGACGTTCAGCCGTTCGGTGACCCGGACCTGCCCGAGGTCGTTGCGCGGGATCACGCTGTCCAGGAAGCCGGTGCGGATGGCGGAGCCATGGGCGCGGAACCAAATGTCCGCAGTGAGTTCGGTGCCCGCCTTGTCGGTGACAGTGAACTCACCGGCGGTGCCCGGCGCCGTGGGCGGCGCGGCCGCGAGCCCGGCGCCCAGCCGCACCTCGACGCCGATCTCGTCGAGCTGCCGGCGCAGGTCCGCGACCAGCTCGGGCAGGAAGCCGGGCAGCAGTTCGCCGGCCGGGTCGACCAGCGTCACCTGCTTGTCCGGCCATTCCGCCTTGATCTCGCCGGCCAGCTCCAGGCCGACCGGTCCGGCGCCGAGGATCAGGACCCGGTTCGCGCCGGTCAGTTCCCGGTGGGCGGAGCGCAGGGCCGTCAAGGCGTCGTCGGCGACGTCGGTGTGCATCTTCGCCGGAAACGCGTAGGACGAACCCGAGGCCAGGACCACATAATCAGCGTGGACGCGGCCGCCCCGGGCCAGTTGAACGCCGCGCGGGTCCACGCCGACCGCATGGTCCCGCACCACAGTGCCGTTCTTCAGCAGCGTCTCGTAAGGGAAGAAGATGTTGTCCGCCCAATCCGGGCGCACCAGGGCCCGCAGTGCCGCGGCACTGTGGACGAAGGCGTCCTTCGGATCGATGAGGATCACATCCAGGTCCTCGTCCAGCAGCTTGGCGGCCTTCGCCCCGCCGTATCCACCGCCGACGATCGCGACCTTCTTGCTCATGGCAACCACCCCACGCTTTGTTCGCAACGCGAACGAGTTTGTTCGTGACACGAACCATAGCGTCGCCGGGCTGTAGTTCGCAACACGAACTACTAGGCCTGGCCAGCCCCGCGTTCCGTACCCTAAGTGCAGGCCGGTAGCGCGCCGGTGGGGTTAACCCCACCGGCGGACACAGGGTGGCTCCGTGGCGGCGGCCGCGGCGCGACTGGCAGCCTGGAACCCGTCGATCGACACCGACTCTGCCCGCGCAAGCCACCTGAGGGGAAACACCATGACAACGGCAGCACAGGCCGCGGTCACCCACCGCACCGTCGGCACCGCAGCCCGCGCCGAAGCCGTGTCCAAGCACTACGGGCACGGCGAGACCGCCGTCACCGCCCTGGACCGCGTCGACGTCGACATCGAGCGCGGCCGGTTCACGGCGATCATGGGGCCCTCGGGCTCCGGCAAGTCCACGCTCATGCACTGCCTCGCCGGCCTGGACGCCGTCAGCTCCGGCCGGATCTTCATCTACGGCCGCGACGGCTCGGCCAGCGAGCTGACCGCGATGAAGGACAAGGAGCTGACGAACCTGCGCCGGGACCGGATCGGGTTCATCTTCCAGGCGTTCAACCTCCTGCCGACCCTGAACGCGGTGGAGAACATCACGCTGCCGATGGACATCGCCGGCCGCAAGCCGAACAAGGCGTGGCTGGACCGGGTGATCGGCACCGTCGGTCTGGAGGACCGGCTGAAGCACCGGCCGAGCGAGCTGTCCGGCGGACAGCAGCAGCGGGTGGCCGTGGCCCGCGCCCTGGCCGGCCAGCCGGAGATCATCTTCGGCGACGAGCCCACCGGCAACCTGGACTCCCGCAGCGGGGCCGAGGTGCTGGGCTTCCTGCGCCGCTCGGTCGACGAACTGGGCCAGACCTTCGTCATGGTCACCCACGACCCGTCCGCGGCCGCCTATGCCGACCGGGTGCTGTTCCTGGCCGACGGCCGCATCGTCGACGACATGGCCACGCCGACCGCCGACAAGGTCCTGGACCGCATGCGGCAGTTCGACACCCACGGCCACAACCACCGCGGCGACGCCGCGGCGCAGCGCTGACGGCGTGCGGGGGAGAAGAAGATCATGCTCAAGGCATCCCGCCGCAATTTCTTCGCGCACAAAGGACGGCTGTCGCTGTCCCTGATAGCCGTGGTGCTCAGCGTCGCCTTCGTCACCGGCACCCTGATGTTCACCTCGACCATCACCAAGACCTTCGACCGGCTGTTCGCCACCACCGCCTCGGACGTGGCGGTCACGCCCAAGACCGACAAGGACGAGCTGCACAGCGCACAGGAGCAGACCGTGCCGGCCTCGGTGCTGGACACCGTCAGGACCCTGCCGGGGGTGCAGGCCGTGTACGGGGACGTCAGCACCCAGCGGCTGGCCGTGGTCGGCCCGGACAACAAGGCGATCTCCAACTCCACCGGCGGTCCGACCATCGGCGGCAACTGGTACGACACGCCGCATCCGGCGGTGAACCTGACCTCCGGCCGGCCGCCGACCGGTCCCGGCGACGTGGTCGTGGACGCCGACACCGCCAAGAAGAAGCATCTGGCGCTCGGCTCGCAGCTGCGGATCGTGACCAGCACCCAGGCCGGCAGCTTCCCGGTGACCGTGAGCGGCATCGCCACTTTCCGGACCACCAATCCCGGCGCGACGCTGTTCTTCTTCGACACCGCCACCGCGCAGACCAAGCTGCTCGGCCGGCCGGACGTGTTCACCGGCGTGAACCTGGACGCCAAGCCCGGCACCGCCGACGACACGCTCAAGGCCGAGGCGGCCGCCAAGCTCGGCGCCGGCTACGAGGTCAAGACCCGGGCCCAGCAGGAGGCCGACGGCCGCAACAGCGTGGGCTTCATCGGCTTCATGAAGTACGTGATGCTCGGCTTCGCCGGGCTCTCGCTGCTGGTCGGCGCGTTCCTGATCGTCAACACCTTCCAGATGCTGGTGGCGCAGCGCACCCGGGAGCTCGGGCTGCTGCGGGCGCTGGGCGCCAGCCGCCGGCAGGTCAACCGCTCGGTGCGGTTCGAGGCGCTGCTGCTCGGCGTCATCGGCTCCACGCTGGGCATCGCCGCCGGCGCGGGGCTGGCCTACGGCCTGATCGCGCTGATGAACAAGGCGGGGCTGAATCTGGACGCCTCCGACCTGGCGGTGACCGTGCCGTCGGTGGTCGCCGGCTACGCGGTCGGCGTCCTGGTCACCCTGCTCGCGGCCTGGATCCCGGCGCGGCGCGCCGGCCGCATCACGCCGATGGCCGCGCTCAGCGAGGTCGGCATGCCGGGCGACCGCCGGTCGTCCCGGATCCGCAGCCTGATCGGGCTGGCCGTGTCGGCCGCCGGAGCCGCCGCGCTGGTCGGGGGCGCCGCCGCGGGGGCCACCGGCAGCGGCGGCTCGCTGCTGGGCCTGGGCGTGCTGGTGACGCTGATCGGCGCGATCCTGGTCGGCCCGCTGCTGGCGGCCGGCGTGATCCGGGTGCTCGGGGCCTGGCTGCCGGCGGTGTTCGGCTCGGTCGGCAAGATGGCGCAGCGCAACGCCCTGCGCAACCCGCGCCGCACCGGGGCCACCGCCGCGGCCCTGATGATCGGGCTGTCGCTGGTGTCGGGGATGGCCGTGGTCGGCTCCTCGCTGGTGACCTCGGCGACCTCGGAGATGGACAAGACGGTCGGCGCGGACTACATCGTCACTGCCAACGGCGGCCTGGAGATCACGCCGGAGGCACTGGCCAAGGCGCGCGCCACCCCGGGTCTGGCGCACGTCACCGAGAACAGGTTCCTCAACGCGACAGTGACCGGACCCGCCGGAGGCAGCGGCAAGCTGGTGTTCTCGGCGTCGTCGCCGACGATGGTCCAGGACTTCGACGCCCGCACCACGGCCGGCTCGCTGAGCGACGTCTTCACCAAGGGCGGCATCGCGCTGCCGGCGGCGGAGGCGAAGTCCCGGAACCTGACGGTCGGCTCGGTCGCCACGGTGGACTTCCACGGCGGCACCGCCCCGGCGCACCTGCCGGTGCTGGCGATCATGCGCGACGACACCGTGTTCAACCATGGCGACGGCTACGTCTCCCTGGACACCCTGGGCAAGTCGGTGCCGGCCGCCGCGCAGCCCGCCGTCGATCTGGTCTTCGCCAAGGCCGACAAGGGCAAGCAGGACCAGGCCTACCAGGCGCTCAAGGACGGCCTCGCGCCTTTCCCGCAGCTGACCGTGAAGAGCCAGACCGACTACAAGAAGCTGATCCAGGATCAGGTCGGCGGGGTGCTGAACCTGGTCTACGGATTGCTGGGGCTGGCGATCGTGGTCGCCATCCTGGGTGTGGTCAACACGCTGGCGCTGTCGGTGGTCGAGCGGACACGGGAGATCGGTCTGATCCGCGCGATCGGGATGGGGCGGCGCAAGACGCGGCGCATGATCCGGCTGGAGGCCGTGGTGATCGCCCTGTTCGGTGCCACCCTCGGCGTGGGCCTGGGGCTGGCCTGGGGCGTGGCGGCGCAGAAGGTGCTCTCCGGTATCGGCATCAGCACTTTGGCGATTCCGGTCGGCACGATCGCGGCGGTGTTCGCCGGGGCCGCGGTGGTCGGGCTGCTGGCGGCGCTGGCTCCGGCGTTCCGGGCGTCGCGGATGAATGTGCTGCGGGCGATTGCCGCGGATGGGTAGTGGATGAATTCCGCCGGCCCTGCGGTTCGGGGCCGGCGGGGGATCGGGGGATCGGGGGATCAGTGCGGCTTCGCTTCGGCGGGGCCGCACTGGCGCGAGCGAAGCGTCAGCGTGGCGGTATCACGCGGCGTCGGCCTGGTGCGGAGTGAACGTGATCGCGGCCTCGCCATCGTCTATGGCGATGTTGAGAGTCGTGTCCAATGCCTCGGCCAGGCGAGCGAGCAGCGGCAGGGTCGGAACGGTGCCGCCGAGTGTTCGAGCTTGGACACCTGAGGCTGAGTCATCCCGGCGCGGGTTTGACATCGTTTCAGAGCGGTCTGCGCGCGTTCGACTTCGCCGCGATCCCAACCCGCGGCGTTCCCGCCGTCACCGACGGTGTAACAGCCCACCACCCATGGCCGCCATGTACACCCCACGCTCCAAGACCTGCCATCCTGTCATCCCCGAAGCCCACTACCCCCCGCCCGGCGGCGGTAGCCTGGCAGACGTGACGAAAGAACCGCCAGCCGACAGCGTCGTCGGCTGCCCCATAGGCGCAGTAGACCCGGCAGATCCAGCAGTCCGCTCCGAGGATTTCGGCGACGAGACGGTCACCAGCCACCACTTCGGCGAGGAGGGGGCGAAGCTGACCTACGGCTCCTACCTCCGGCTGGAGCAGCTGCTGTCCGCGCAGGTCCTCGAATCGGATCCGCCCGCGCACGATGAGCTCCTGTTCATCACCATCCACCAGGTGTACGAGCTGTGGTTCAAACAGCTCCTGCACGAGGTGGACGCCGCCACCCTGGCCATGTTCGACGGCCGGCTGTGGTGGGCCAAGCACCTGCTCAAACGGGTGGCGACCATCGAGGATGTGCTGATCCGGCAGATCGCCGTGCTGGAGACCATGACCCCGCAGGACTTCCTGGCCTTCCGAGAGCTGCTGTCCCCGGCCTCGGGATTCCAGTCCGCGCAGTTCCGCGAGCTGGAGTTCGCCTCGGGCGCCAAGGACCCCACCTATCTCAAGCGGTTCCGCGGTCTGACGGAAGCCGAGCAGGACCGGCTCGCCCGGCGGCTGGAAGCACCGAGCCTGTGGGACGGCTTCGTGCACGCCGTCACTCAGTCCGGTCTGCCGGCGTCCTCCGACGAGGAACTGCGCGAGTCGCTGGTGGCGGTCGCCCGCGACCGCGACAAGTACGGCGAGCTGTGGGAGCTGGCCGAGGGGCTGCTCGACCACGACGAGGCCGCGGCGCTGTGGCGCGCGCGGCACGTGACGATGGTGGAGCGGCAGATCGGCACCAAGTCCGGCACCGGCGGTTCCACCGGCGCTCCGTACCTGCGCTCCCGGCTCGGCCTGCACTTCTTCCCGCTCCTCTGGGAGCTCAGAAGTTTCCTGTAGGTGGCTTACAGGCGGTGACTTTTCGGCGCGTCTGTCGTCTCTTGTGTATGACTCCCAGCGCGCCGGCACCGCCCGACAACTCCACACGCATCACTGCGAGTCCCCACAAAACCACTCAGTCACGCAACGGCGCGCGACAGAATAGAGTTCACACGGCCATGCAGAGCACGTATACGGTTGCGACACTGGGCAAGCTCGACCAGGCCAAGGCCGACCTGCTGAGCGAGGCGGCCGAGTCCGGTACCGACGGCGCCGGGGGTGCCGCCCGCGCCTGGCCCGGGGTGCTGATGCCGGCTCGTGGCGACAACGCCCTGGAGGCGTTCCTCGACGAGTACTACCGCCACGCGGCTCCCGAGGACCTGATCGGCACCTCGGCCAAGGACATCCGCGCGGCGGCGCTGTCGCACGTGGAGCTGGCGGCGGCGCGGCCGCAGGGCACGGCGAAGGTACGCGTGCACACCCCGACCGCGGAGACCACCGGCTGGTCCAGCCGCCACACCGTGGTCGAGATCGTCACCGACGACATGCCGTTCCTGGTGGACTCGGTCACCAGCGAGCTGTCGCGCCAGGACCGCGGCATCCACGTGATCATCCACCCGGTGGTGTACGTGCGGCGCACCCTGACCGGGGACCTGCTGGAGATCCTCGCCCCGGACCAGGACCGGTCCGGGGCAGGGGTCACCGTCGAATCCTGGATCCACATCGAGATCGACCGGCTCTCCCCGCGCGAGGACGCTGACGGCCGGCGCTACGCCGAGATCCAGGCCGACCTGCAGCGGGTGCTGCGCGACGTGCGCGAGGCGGTCGAGGACTGGCCGAAGATGCACGCCACCGCGTTGTCTCTGGCCGAAGACCTGCACCCGGCCGGCGACAAGCCGAAGCCGCCGGTGTCGCCGGAGGAGCTGGCCGACGCCTCGGACCTGCTGCGCTGGCTGTCCGCCGACAACTTCGCCTTCCTCGGCTACCGCGAGTACGACCTGGTCACCAACGAGAGCGGCGACGAGAGCCTGCGCGCCGTCCCCGGCACCGGCCTGGGCATCCTGCGCGGCGACCAGCCGATGTCCCAGAGTTTTTCCAAGCTCGGCCCGGACGCCCGCGCCAAGGCCCGCGAACCGCATCTGTTAGTGCTGACCAAGGCCAACACCCGCTCCACCGTGCACCGTCCGGCCTACCTGGACTACGTCGGCGTCAAGAAGTTCGACGCCGACGGCACCGTGGTCGGCGAGCGCCGCTTCCTCGGCCTGTTCGCCGCCCCCGCCTACACCGAGTCCGTACTGCGGATCCCGGTCGTGCAGCGCAAGGTCCGCGCGGTCCTGGCGGTCTCCGGCTACGACCTGAACGCCTTCCTGGGCAAGGAACTCCTCCAGATCCTGGAGACCTACCCGCGTGACGAGCTGTTCCAGATCCCGACCACGGAGCTGGCCGAGATCTCGATCGCGGTGTCCCAGCTGCAGGAGCGGCGCAAGCTGCGGCTGTTCATGCGCAAAGAGGCGTACGGCCGCTACTACTCGGCGCTGGTCTACCTGCCGCGCGACCGCTACGACACCTCCACGCGCCTGGACCTCCAGGACATCCTGCTCAAGGAGCTGAACGGCGCGGTCATCGACTACACGGTGCGCAACACCGAGTCGGTGCTGACCCGTCTGCACTTCGTGGTGCGCGTCGCGCCCGGCACGTCGCTGACCGACCCGGACTCCGACGCGATCGAGGCCAAGCTGGCGGCGGCGATCCGCACCTGGGACGACGACTTCGCCGACGCGCTGATCGCTGAGTTCGGCGAGGCGCGGGCCCGCGAGCTGCGCGAGTCCTACAGTGCGGCGTTACCGGAGGCGTACAAGGCCGAGGAGCGGCCGGAGATGGCCGTCGCCGACGTCAAGGTCCTGGAATCGCTGAAGGCCTCAGGGGAGCACAGCGCGGTGCGGCTCTACGAGGAGGCCGACGCCGCCCCCGGCGAGCGCCGCTTCCGCATCTACCGCGTCGGCTCCACGGTCTCGCTGGCCGAGGTGCTGCCGGTGTTCCAGAAAATGGGCGTCGAGGTCATCGACGAGTTCCCCTACGACCTGGAGAGCGACTCCCCGGACGAGCCGTACTCGCGTATCTACGACTTCGGCCTCAAGCGCGACCCGGCGGCCATCGCCGACAGCGCGCTGGACGAGACCGCGCGCCAGCGCTTCCAGGACGCCTTCACCGCGATCTGGACCGGCCGGGCCGAGAACGACGGCTTCAACGCGCTGGTCGCCCTGGCCGGGCTGACCTGGCGGCAGGTCGTGATCCTGCGCGCGTATGTCAAGTACCTGCGCCAGGGCGGCATGACGTTCAGCCAGGAGCTGATCGAGTCGGTGGCGGTGAACAACCGCCGCGTCGCGCGCCTGCTGGTGAAGCTGTTCGAGGCGAAGTTCTCCCCGGCGTACTCGCACGAGACGCCGGAGCTCTGGGAGAGCATCGTCGAGGAGATCGACGCCGCGCTGGACACCGTGCAGTCGCTGGACGACGACCGTATTCTGCGCTCGCTGCTGAAGGTCATCCAGGCCACGCTGCGCACCAACTACTTCCAGGCCGACGAGCACGGCGAGCCGAAGCCCTACGTGTCCTTCAAGCTGGACCCGCACGCGGTCCCGGACCTGCCGGCGCCGCTGCCGCGCTACGAGATCTGGGTCTACTCCCCTCGGGTCGAGGGCGTTCACCTGCGCTTCGGCAAGGTGGCGCGCGGCGGCCTGCGCTGGTCCGACCGCCGCGAGGACTTCCGCACCGAGGTCCTGGGCCTGGTCAAGGCGCAGATGGTGAAGAACTCGGTGATCGTGCCGGTCGGTTCCAAGGGCGGCTTCTACGCCAAGAACCTGCCGGATCCCTCGGTGGATCGCGACGCCTGGCTGGCCGAGGGCGTGGCGAGCTACAAGACCTTCATCAGCGGTCTGCTGGACATCACCGACAACCTGGTGGCCGGCGAGGTCGTCCCGCCGCGCGGCGTGGTGCGGCACGACGGCGACGACACCTACCTGGTGGTGGCCGCCGACAAGGGCACCGCGACGTTCTCCGACATCGCCAACGGACTGGCGCTGGACTACGGGTTCTGGCTCGGCGACGCCTTCGCCTCCGGCGGCTCGGTCGGCTACGACCACAAGGGCATGGGCATCACCGCGCGCGGCGCGTGGGAGTCGGTGAAGCGGCACTTCCGCGAGCTGGGCGTGGACACCCAGAGCCGGGACTTCACGGTGGTCGGCGTCGGCGACATGTCCGGCGACGTGTTCGGCAACGGCATGCTGCTCTCCGAGCACATCCGCCTGGTCGCCGCGTTCGACCACCGGCACATCTTCCTGGACCCGGACCCGGACGCCGCGGCCTCCTACGCCGAGCGGCGGCGCATGTTCGCCCTGCCGCGGTCGTCGTGGGCCGACTACGACACGTCCCTGATCAGCTCCGGCGGCGGCGTGTATCCGCGCGGCGCCAAGTCGATCATGATCACCCCGCAGGTGCGCGCCGCGCTCGGCCTGGACTCCTCGGTGTTGCGGATGGCGCCGAACGAGCTGCTGAACGCGATACTGAAGGCGCCGGTCGACCTGTTCTGGAACGGCGGCATCGGCACCTACGTCAAGGCCTCCTCGCAGACCCACGCCGACGTCGGCGACAAGGCCAACGACGCCATCCGCGTCAACGGCTCCCAGCTGCGCGCGCGGGTCGTCGGCGAGGGCGGCAACCTGGGCTTCACCCAGCTGGGCCGGATCGAGTACGCCACCTCCGGCGGCCCGGACGGCATCGGCGGCAAGATCAACACCGACGCCATCGACAACTCCGCGGGGGTGGACACCTCCGACCACGAGGTGAACATCAAGATCCTGCTGGACCAGGCGGTGCACGCCGGCGGCATGACGGTCGAGCAGCGCAACCGGGTGCTGGCCGAGCAGACCGACGAGGTGGCGCGGCTGGTGCTGCGCGACAACATCGACCAGAACATCGCACTGGCCAACGCGCAGTGGCAGGCCCCGGAGCTGATCGGCGCGCACGGCAGGCTGATGCGCCGCCTGGTGAAGGACGGCCTGCTGGACCGGGATCTGGAGTTCCTGCCCAGCGACAAGCAGTTGGCCGAGCGCCGCGCGGCCAACCTCGGGCTGACCCAGCCGGAGCTGTCGGTGCTGCTGGCGTATGTGAAGATCGTGCTGGCCGACGAGCTGTTCCTGTCCCCGCTGCCGGACGATCCGTATTACGTCGAGCGGCTGCAGGACTACTTCCCGACCCCGCTGCGCACGCCCTACCGCGCCCTGATGGACACCCACCCGCTGCGCCGCGAGATCATCACCACCCAGGTCGTCAACGACGTGGTGAACAACGCCGGCATCACCTTCGCCTTCCGGATGCGCGAGGAGTCGGGCGCCTCGGCGGACCAGATCGCGCGCTCCTACAGCGCCGCGCGCGAGGTGTTCGACATGAGCGGCCACCTGGCGGCGATCGAGACCCTGGACAACCAGGTCCCGGCAGCGGTGCAGACCTCGATGCGGATGGAGGTGCGCCGCCTGACGCAGCGCGCGGCCCGCTGGTTCCTGCAGAACCGCCGGCACCCGCTGGACATCACCGCGCAGATCGAGCACTTCCGCGAGGGCGTCCGCGACATCTCCGAGCACCTGTCCAAGCTCCTCCAGGGCCCGCACCTGACTCGGTTCCAAGAGCAGCGCGAGGACCTGATCATCGCCGGCGTCCCGGGCGAGCTGGCCTCCGCGGTGGCCGGGATGCCCTCGGTCTTCGGCGCCCTGGACATCGTGGAGACGGCCGCGGCGGCCGACAACCCGGTCCTGGACGTCGCCGAGGTCTACTTCGACCTCGCCGACCGGATGGAGATCGCCGCGATCCAGCAGAAGATCGTCGACCTGCCGCGCGCCGACCGCTGGCAGACCATGGCGCGTGCGGCGCTGCGTGACGAGCTTTACGCCTCCCACGCGGGTTTGACGGCGGCCCTGCTGGCCTCCGGGGACCAGACGGCGACCCCGGAGCAGCGCTACGAGGCGTGGCTGAACAAGGACCGCGCGGCGGTGGAGCGGTCGCGGATGGTGCTGGACGAGATCATGGCGTCGGACACGTATGACCTGGCGACGTTGTCGGTGGCGATGCGGACGATCAGCGCGATACTGCGGGCCACGTCGATGTAGTGGAGCGACGGCCGGGATGCGCGTGATGCGCGTCCCGGCCGTTTCGTCGGCGCGGTGGCCGGTGGGCGGCGTGCGGTAGGGTCCTGATTCGATCAGGTCGTCGGAGGGGATTCGGTGCTCGACCTTTTCTCAGCGATCCCGTTCCCCGCCGCAGCCGTGCAGGGTGGACTGTAAGCCGAAACCGGATGGCGTTCCAGCGATCGGCTGGGTGCTGGTCGTCCTCGGGGCGCTGGCGCTGGTGGGCGCGGTCGTGACCCTGGTGCTGGGCCTCAGTCCTCGACCACAACCCCCGCCGGCTCCCCACCCAACCGCGCATCCAACAACCGCCGCAAAGAATTCAACCGCGCCGGATCCGCATGCCCCTCCGCGACCCAAGCGTCCAGCGCGCACTCCGGCGCCAGCGAATCGTGCTGGCACCCGCGCGGGCAGTTCTCCGTGCCCGCCGCGAGCTCCGGGAAGTGGTCGATCAGCCGGTTCACGTCCACGTGCGCCAGCCCGAACGACCGCACGCCGGGGGTGTCGATGACCCAGCCGCCCTGCTTGCCCGGCAGCTCCAGGGCCAGCGCCGACGACGACGTGTGCCGGCCGCGGCCGGTCACCGCGTTGACCCGGCCGGTGGCCCGGCCCGCGGTCGGCACCAGCTTGTTCACCATCGTCGACTTGCCCACGCCGGAGGAGCCGACGAGCACCGAGGTGCGGCCGGCCAGGCGCGCGCCCAGGTCTTTGTAGCCGGCGGCGTTCGCCGACACCACGATCGGGAAGCCCAGCGGCCGGTACAGGTCCAGGACCGCGTCCTCCTGCCACGCTATGACCAGGTCGGCCTTGGTCAGGCAGAGCAGCGGGTCCATGCCGGCGTCGTAGGCGGCGACCAGGCAACGGTCGATCATCCGGGGCTGCGGCTCCGGGTCGGTGAAGGAGGTCACGATCACCAGCTGGTCGGCGTTGGCGACCAGGATGCGCTCCACCGGGTCGGTGTCGTCGGCGGTGCGGCGCAGCACGGTCTTGCGGTCCTCGACGCGCACGATCCGGGCCAGCGCGTCCGGCGAGCCGGACAGGTCCCCGACCAGGCCCACCCGGTCGCCGACCACAATCCGCTGCCGGCCGAGCTCGCGGGCCGTCATGGCGGTGACCGTGAGCGCCTTCTTCTTCTCGCCCACCAGGCAGGTGTAGCGGCCGCGGTCGACCGTGATCACCATGCCGGTCGCCGCGTCCTCGTGCGCGGGCCGGCTCTTCGTGCGCGGCCGGGATCCGCGCGGGTTCGCCCGAACCCGCACGTCGCTCTCGTCGTAGCTGTCGAGCTTCCGGCCACCGCCAGCCATCAGCCGGCGACTCCCGTTCCCGAGGGGTCCGAGGCGCCCGCGGCGTCCGTGGCAGCGGGCGATCCCGGGACCTCCGCCGCATCCAGCATCGCCGCCCACATGGCCGGGAAGTCCGGCAGCGTCTTGCCTGTGGTGGCGATGTCCTCGACCTGGACTCCGTCCACCATCAGCCCCAGCACCGCCCCGGCGGTGGCCAGCCGGTGGTCGTCGTAGGTGGCGAACACGCCGCCGTGCAGCGCCCGCGGCCGGATCAGCAGCCCGTCCGGCTCCTCCACCACGTCGCCGCCGAGGCCGTTGATCTCCCGGGCCAGCGCGGCCAGCCGGTCTGTCTCGTGCCCGCGCAGGTGGCCGATGCCGGTGAACCGGGACGGCGAGTCGGCCAGCGCCGCGATCGCGGCCAGCGTCGGCGTCAGCTCGCCGACATCGCGCAGGTCGGCCTCCAGCCCGTGCACGCCGGCCCCGCCGGAGACGGTCAGCCCCGCGGGAGTGAGCTCCACCCGGGCACCCATCTCCCGCAGCAGGCCGCGCAAAGCGTCGCCGGCCTGGGTGGTGGCGGCCGGCCAGTCCGGCACGGTCACGGTGCCGCCGGTCACCAGGGCCGCGGCCAGGAACGGAGCGGCGTTCGACAGGTCCGGCTCGATCGCCCACTCCCGGCCGCGCAGGACCGAAGGGGTCACGACCCAGCGGCCCGGCTCGGAGTCGTCGACCACGCCGCCGGCGGCCCGGACGAACTCCACGGTCATGGCGATGTGCGGCTGCGAGGGGATCGGCCCGCCGACGTGCCGCACCTCCACGCCGCGCTCGTACCGGGAGCCGGCCAGCAGCAGCGCCGAGATGAACTGCGAGGAGGCGGTGGCGTCCAGCTCCACCAGGCCGCCGGCCACCGAGCCGGTGCCCTCGACGAGGAACGGGAAGGTGCCGCGGTCGCCGTCGTCGATGCGCACGCCGAGGTCGCGCAGCGCCTGGATCAGCGTGCCCATCGGACGCGAGCGCGCGTAGGGGTCGCCGTCGAAGTGCACCGGGCCGTCGGCCAGCGCCGCGACCGGCGGCAGGAACCGCATGACGGTGCCGGCCAGGCCGACGTCCACCCGCGTGAGGTCGCCGTCCTCGCCGCTGTCGCCCAGCTCGCCGTGCGAGCCGCCCAGCAGCCGCTTCGGCGGCGTGATCGTCCACTGCGGCGCGTCGTGCCGCTCGCCGGACTCCACCTCCACACCCAGCTCGCGCAGCGCCCCGATCATCAGCACCGAATCCCGGGCCCGCAGGCCGCCGCGGATCGTCGAGGGGCCGTCGGCCAGCGCGGCCAGGACCAGCGCGCGGTTGGTCGCCGACTTCGATCCCGGGACGCGTACGGCCGCCGTGATCGGACGGCCGGCGGACGGCGCGGACCACAGGATCTTCTCGGTGGAGGTCATGGCACCAGGCTAGTCGGTGCGGGCGATCACCGCTGGCGCCCGCCGGATGCCGGTACGCCTCACGAGTGCGGCGTTTTTCCGTCCGTCGGAGGGTTTGTTGTCGGTGTTCCGTGGTTAGCTCGGGACCATGTGTGGACGCTACGTGCTGCGGACCGACCCCGCGCAGCTGGCCGGCCAGCTCGGCATCACGCAGCCGGCGCTGTTCGAGCAGGTCGCCGCCGCTTTCGAGCCGAACTACAACGTGGCACCGACCGACCAGGTCGTGGCCGCGATCGAGCGCCGGCCGCGCGCGGCCGAGCCCGGCGCCGAGGCGGTGCGCAAGCTGAAGGAGGTTCGCTGGGGCCTGATTCCGTCCTGGGCCAAGGACCGCTCGATCGGGCAGAAGATGTTCAACGCCCGCATCGAGACGGTCACCGAGAAGGCCTCCTTCAAACGCGCGTTCATGAAGCGCCGCTGCATCATCCCGGCCGACGGCTACTACGAGTGGTACAAGCCCGCCGGACCCAAGCCCGTGAAGCAGCCCTTCTTCATCCACGACGGCTCCGGCGCCGCCCTGGGCTTCGCCGGCCTGTACGAGCTGTGGCGCGACCCGGAGGTCCAGGACAAGGAGGACCCGGCGGCCTGGCTGTGGTCGGCGACCATCCTCACCACCGCCTCGGTCGGCGGCCTGCACCGCATCCACGACCGGATGCCGGTGATCGTCCCGCGCGCGCACTACGACGCGTGGCTGGACCCTGATTACGGCTCGGGAGAGGGCGAGGCCGATGCCCTGCTCGATCTGTTGGATCCGGGACGCGATCCGAACCTGGCGACCTATCCCGTCTCCACCGCTGTGAACTCGGTAAAGAACAACGGGCCCGAACTCGTGGAACCGGTGGAAGCCGAGTAGGGGCGGATCAGGGTTAGGATCTGCGCGACCGTATCCAGCCATCGCCTCAAAAGCCTCACTCTCCGGGGGGACCGTGAGTACGCCCACCACGTCTCGCGGCGCGCGCACTGCCGCAGCCAAACGCACCGAGCGCCGCGCCCTGGCCGACGCCCACCAGCATCTCGACGACGTCGAGAAATGGTTCATCAAGCGCGGCCTGCCGCACTTCATCGAGGACTACCGGGCCACCGAGGACGTCTTCCGGCGCGCGCTGCCGGTCTTCGTCGTGCTCGTCCTGTTCCAGATGGGTCTGGAACTCACCAGCAAGTCCGTGACCTGGGCCGACCGTGGAATCGGCGCCGCGATCGGGCTCGGCGCGATCTTCCTGATCTTCCTGGCGGCGAACCTGGTCCGCCAGCCGCACGCGTGGTACCGGTGGCCGGCGAAGATCGGCCTGCCGGAGATCGCGCTGCTGGTCGTGCTCGGCCCGACGGTCGGCAAGATCTCGCACGCCTCGTGGGCCGCGGTGGCGGCCGACGGCGTCGCGAACGTCCTGGTGCTCGGACTGGTCTACGTCCTGGTGTCCTACGCGATGCTGCCGGTGCTGATCTGGGCCCTGCGACACGCGGTCCAGGAGCTCGGCAACCTGGTCAACCTGGCGAGCAAGGCGCTGCCGATGCTCGCGCTGTTCGGGACGTTCCTGTTCCTCAACGTCGACATGTGGCACATCGCCTCGTCGTTCGAGAAGCGCAGCCAGCTGTGGTGGACCACGTTCTTCTTCGGCATGATCACCCTCGGGTTCCTGATGGTGCGGCTGCCCGGCGAGATCAAGGAGCTGTCCGGTGAGTACACCCGCGAGGCGGTCGCGGCCGCGGCCGGCGACACGCCGATGTCCCGGCACCTCGACGAGCTCGATGGCGAGCTGCCGCAGCTGAGGACGGACCGGCGGCAACAGGTCAACATGCTGTTCGTGCTGGGTTTCACGCAGGTCATCCAGATCCTGCTGCTGGCCGTCGTGGTGTTCCTGTACTTCGTCTCGCTGGGCAAGCTGGCGGTGAACGACGGGCAGATCGCGGACTGGCTGCGGACGCCGGAGTGTCCGCGCGGCGTCGATCTCAACCAGGTCGAGCACACGTCCGAGGCCGTCGCGAAGGCATGCGGTTTCAGCACCGAGGAGCAGGGCAGGGCCTGGCTGAACATCATCGATCCCGGCAAGCTGTTCGGCTTCCCGGCGCGGATCCCGCTCGGCGGCGACCACGAACTGATCTTCTCCGAGCCGCTGCTGCGCACCGCGATCCTGCTGACCACGTTCTCAGCGTTCTTCTTCGCGGTCTCCGCGGTCACCGACGAGGCCTACCGCAAGGACTTCTTCGAGTCCATCACCGGCAAGCTCACCAAGTGCCTCACCATCCGCTGCGGCTACGTGTACCTCTACGAGAAGGCCAGCAGCCGGGCCCTGGCCGAGCACGGCTTCGACGCCGACCCGCACGGGTCCTACGAGGATCACCGGCGCACCGTCCAGGTGCCCATGCTGGTGATCGAACCGATGATCCCGGCGCAGGCGACGCCGCCACGCGCCGCCCTGCCGCCGATGCCGCAGCTCGGGTATCACGATCCGGCCGCGGACGACCCGTTCCAACGCTGGCCGCAGCAGAACGGCTGAATCGCCGATCACGGCTCGGGCCCGGCCGGCGGATCTGGAAATCCGCCGGCCGGGCCTTGTCTGCTTTCGAATCAGGCCGCTGTGAGGAACCGGTCCAGCACCTTGCAGCCGAACTCCAGCGCGTCCAGCGGCACCCGCTCGTCCACGCCGTGGAACATCGCCGCGAAGTCCAGGCTCGGATCCAGCTTCAACGGCACGAAGCCGTAGCCGCGGATCAGGCCGCGGCCCATGTCCATCGTGCCGAAGGTCTTGTTGTCGGTGCCGGCCGACAAGCAGTAGGGGACGATCCGCGCCGCCGGATCCTCGGCCCGCAACGCGGCCATCATCTTCTCCACCAGCGGCACCTCGAACGGGGCCTCCAGCGCGATGTCGTAGTGCGTGAACTCGCGGGTCACATCGGGTCCCAGCAGCTTGTCGATCTCGGCGAAGTACTCCTGCTCCAGCCCCGGCAGGAACCGGCCGTCGACCTCGGCGAAGGCGCGTTCGGGGATCACGTTCACCTTGTACCCGGCCTCCAGCTTGGTCGGGTTCGCGGTGTGCTGGAGCGTGGCGCCGATGAACCGGGCCAGCGGCCCGATCTTGGCCACGGCGGCGCGCGCCGAGTCCGGGTCCTGAGGATCGAACTCGACGCCGAGCGCCTCGGTGACCTCGGCCAGGAACGTGGTGACGGTCGGGGTCAGCGTCACCGGCCACTCGTGCCGGCCGATGCGTGCCACCGCCTCGGCCACGTCCGTGACCGCGTTGTCGTCGTTGATCATCGAACCGTGTCCGGCCCGGCCGCGGGCCTGCAGCCGCATCCAGGCCAGGCCCTTCTGCGCGGTCTCGATGAGGTAGAAGCGCAGGTCCGGCGACACCTCGTAGGAGTAGCCGCCGACCTCGCTGACCGCCTCGGAGACGCCGTCGAACAGGTCCCGGTGGTGCTCGGCGAGGAACTTGGCGCCGTGGTTGCCGCCGGCCTCCTCGTCGGCCAGGAACGCCAGGACGATGTCACGGCGCGGCTTGCGGCCCTCGCGGAGCATGCGGCGCGTGACGGCGAGCATCATCGCGTCCATGTCCTTCATGTCGACCGCGCCGCGGCCCCACACCAGGCCTTCGTGGACCTCGGCGGCGAACGGGTCGAAGGTCCAGTCCGCCGGGTCGGCCGGGACCACGTCCAGGTGGCCGTGCAGCAACAGCGCGTCGGCGCCCGGCTCCGAGCCCTCGACGCGGGCCACCACGCTGGCCCGGCCCGGCTCCGACTCGAAGATCCGGGGTTCCAGCCCGGCCTCGGCGAGTTTCTCGGCCACGTATTCGGCCGCCGGGCGCTCCGGCTTGACCGGGTTCGAGGTGTCGATCCGGATGAGGTCGCGCAGGAAGCCGACGACTTCGCCGTACGGGACTTCTTCGGAGTCCGGGGTGCTCGTCATGGTCCAACCCTACGCCGACCGATCTTCGCAGGGCGCGGGCCCTTTGTCAGCGCACCGGCTTGCCGAGGAAGGCTTGCTCCCACTTCGTCGCAGCCACCTCGCTGTAACGGGTGATCCCGTTCTTGGACCGCCACAGCGCCATCTGATCGGGCAGATCCGGGAGGGCCGCGGTGTCCCTGTCGGGCAGCGCCAGGATGCGTCGTGCCATCGCTGCTTCCTCACGGGGCATGCGTTGTAGGCCGATGAGATCAGCGTCTTTGAGATAGCCGGCGGAGCGTGGATCGAGGAAGGGGAGCACGGTGACGACTGCGGTCCACGGCCCGCGTGGAACCGCCGCGTAAGGCGGCCGGGCGCCGCAGTCGCGCAGCACGAGCAGCGGTGTCGCGGCGCTCGGTTTCGGCCAGCCGGCGTTGCCGGCGGGGCGGCCGGCCGGTTGCACGGCAAGGCGTGCGGGATCAAGGCCGGAGTGCAGCAGCATCGGGTCCCATTCGTCCTGGCGCGCGGTTTCGACGATCACGCGGGCGCCGACGGCGGCGCAGCGCAGGGCCAGTATCTGGGCCAGGTGAAGGCCGCCGATGACGGTGGCGCTCAGGCCTTTGCGACGGAACAGGCCGAGCGTGACCGCGCGGTGCGCGGGGTCGACGCCGACGAGTACGCCGCCGGTGGTCGTGGCGAGGCCGGTGATGTCGGTGACGTCCTGGGTTTCGGCCAGACCGCTGGCTAGCCCCGGTTCGTAGGCTGTGTCGGCGAGGATGATCGTGCGGTAGCCCACGACGGCGAGCCGCGCGGACGCGGTCCTGGCAGCCTTGTCCAGGGTCCGCCGCGCTCCCTCCAGGCCGCCGCCGCGCGCCAAGATCGGCCCGGCGGCCCGTGCGGCCCGCTGGTGGTGGCGGCTGCCGGGCAGCTCCAGTCGCATGGTCAGCCAGGTCAGGCGGGCAGCCGGGATCGGGGCGACGGCGGCGTGACGCGCGACTTCGCTGTTCAGCGCCTGATATGACGATCCCGCCTGGGAGCGCTCCGGCAGTCCCGCGCCGGTCCGCTGGACGTGCTGGATCAGCCGGACGTCGGCGAGACCGAGCAGCGGATCGGCGCGCAGGGCTTCCAGGATGCGCTTGGGGATCGGGGGCGGGGCGGACTGCGGCAAGACCGCGTCGGCCGGTTCGAGTTCCAGAACTGTGATCAGGTGATCGACGACTCGGCGGGCCGACGTCTCGTCGGCGATCACGGGACTCAGACCCCTGCCACGCCGCATGCCTGCGAAGGTCCGCATGAGGACGTATCGTACGGGGAATGGCGACGCGGAAGGAGCAGCTGACAGCGACGGAGTTCTCGCGGCGCCGGATCATCGGGGCGCTGCTGCGGCCCAGCGCCGGCGGGGTCGGCGAGGGCGTGCCGCGGCCGTTCCGGTCGATGTTCGTCGCAGTGATCGTGGTCGTGGTCGCCCTCGGGGCCGCCGCGGTCGTCGGCTATACGGACCCGAAGCCGAAGGAAACGTGGAAGAAGGGTCTGATCGCCGACGGCTCCGGGACGGAGTACGTGATGGTCAACGGCCGCCTGCACCCGGTGCTGAACTCGACGTCGGCGCGCCTGCTGCTGGGCCCGACGCCCCGGGTGGAGCGGCCGAAGGACTCCCAGCTGGCGCCCTACCTGCGCGACGCGGGCCCGGCCATCGGACTGGCCAAGGTGCCCGATCCGCTGCCGGCGCCCGCCGATCTGAACCTGAAGGAGTTCTCGGCGTGCGTGACGCCGGGCGCGAAGACGGTCGTCGAGGTCGGCTTCCCGACCGCCGGCCAGGGGGTTTTGTCGGGCCCTGACGCACTGCTGGTGCAGGACGACGCCGGGCAGCAGTGGGTGGTCGAGGACGGGCTGAAGTACCGGATCGGCGACCGGGCCGCGGTGGCGGCGGCGTTCGCGACCGGTGCGGTGGAGCCGCGGCGGGTGCCGTCGGCGTGGCTGGGCGGGCTGTCGGCGGGGGATGTGCTGGGCGTGCCGACCATCTCAGGCCGCTTCGGTAGCCCGGATCCGCGTCCCGCACCACCGGACTTCAACCGCATCGGCATGTTCGGCAAGACCGTGGCGGCCGGTGGCGCGGTGTCGGACTACTTCCTGGTGACCGGCGACGGCGTGGCGTCGGTGACGCCGACGATGTACGAGCTCTACGAGCGCGACCCGCGCCTGGCGCAGTTCAAGTTCACGGAGACGGTGCTTCCGCCGGGCGAGGTGACGCCCGACATGATGGTGACGACGGCGGCATCGCAGACGCTGTCGTGGCCGGCTGCTCCGCCGCGTTTCTCGGCTTCTCTACAGGATGCGGACAGCGCTGGGACGTCGGTGCTGTGCGCGACCTTCGCGGGGACGTTCGATCAGCAGGGGCGGGCGCATGAGGAGGTGGCGGTGCGGGGTGCGCTGCCGGCTCCGGTAGGCGCTACGGCTAATGCGGCCGTGGTGCAGGCCGGACACGGGGTCATAGTGCGGGAATCCGGCAGCGATCCGGCGACCGCTCCGGAATACCTGCTCACTGATACCGGTCTGCGGTACGAGCTGGTCGGCGCCGCTCCGCTGCGGCTCGGCTACGACGCCATCGCCTCGTGCGAAGTGCCGGCGGAGTGGCTGCGTATGGTGCCGGTCGGGACTGCGCTGGATCCGAGCAAGGCTGAGCTGCCGGTTGAGGGTGGCTCCTAGCTTCGGCTCGCGCCGGGCCGCAGCCGGCCGGCCCTTTTGTCGCTTCGGACGCCCTCAGGAGCCTTCTGCTAACCGGTGTCACATCGGATCGGGGTCGGCTGTGCTGGGGTCGTGGCTGGTAGTCGTGTCGGTGTCGGTGTCCTCGAACTTGATCTCCCACGTCGGCTCCGGCAGCAGCGCTGTCTGCACCAGCACCGCCCCACCCCGCCGCGTCACCAACTGCCCCCGCCCCACCGGCTGCCGGCTCGGCCGCGCCCCACTCAGCAACGGCCCTTCCTCCCGATCGCCGGAGAGCAACAGCCCTGGCGCGTTCAGATCCCGCAGCTTCTGCAACACCGGATCGAACATCGCCCGCGCCGCGCCACCGCTCTGCCGGGCCAGCACCAGGTGCAGCCCGACATCACGTGCATACGGTAGCAATTCCACCAACGGTGCCAGCGGATTCGCGGTCGGCGAGGCCACCAGGTCGTAGTCGTCCACGAACACGTACACGTCCTTGCCGGTCCGCCAGCTCCGCGTCCGCAACTGCTCGGCCGTCACATCCGGCCCCGGCAACCGGTCCCGCAGCGCCTCGGCCAGCTGCGTCAGCATCGACGACGCCGGCGGCCCGGCGACGGCGTACCCCGCGCTGTACTTCTCCGGCACCGCCCCCATCAGGCTCCTGCGGTAGTCGACGACCATGAACCGCGCCTCCAGCCGGCCGGCGTCGACCGCCTCCACCAGCTCGGTCGCGACCAGTCGCAGAAAGTTCGACTTGCCGGACTCTGCCTCCCCGAACACCACGAAGTGCGGCTCGGCTCCGAAGTCCACGGTCACCGGCGTCAGCCCGATCTCCTCGATCCCGACCAGCGCGCCGGCGGCCGACAATTCCCGGCGTCGCTGCTGCGGAACGCGGGTCAGCAGGTCGGCGTACTCGACCTTCGCGGGCAGCATGCGTACCCGCGGCGCCGGCGTCCCCGGCCACGCCTTCGCGATCGCC
>JAEKKI010000200.1 GCA_019510485.1 Catenulisporales bacterium | reverse complement strand
TGCTTGGCCAGCAGCTCGGCGAAGGTGGTGACGCGGTCCCGGCGGACGATGGTGTAGAGCTCGGAACGGGTCTGCGTGAAGTGTTCGCAGAGCCCCGAGCTGCCGCCGGAGCCGGTCGCCTTGATCAGGCTCTTGATGGAGGTGACGCACGATCCGCAGCCGGTGCCGGCCTTGGTGCACAGGCCGATCTGCTTGGGCGTCACCGCGCCGTCACCCTTCTCGGCGAGGTCGTGGATCGCGGTGCAGATCGCGCCCTTGGTGACGTTGTGGCAGGAGCACAGCACGGCGGCGTCCGGCAGCCCGGCCGGGCCGACCGTCACGGCCCCGGCGGTGCCGGCCGGCAGCAGCAGCTGCTCGGGCGCGGCCGGCGGCAGCGAGCCGACCAGGGCGCGCAGCGTGCCGTAGTCGTCGGCGTCGCCGACCAGGATGCCGCCGAGCAGGCTGCCGTCCGGGGCGATGGTGAGCTTGCGGTAGACGCGGCGGCGGGAGTCGCTATAGGTGGCGGACATCGAGCCCTCGGCCGCGCCGAACGCGTCGCCGAAGCTGGCCACCTCCACGCCGAGCAGCTTGAGCTTGGTGGAGGTGTCGGCGCCGGTGAACGAGCGCTGCACGGGCGCGGCGGCCAGGTGCGCGGCGACCGTCTCGGCCATCTGGTATCCCGGGGCGACCAGGCCGTAGACCCGGCCGTCGGCGGCCAGCGCGCACTCGCCGATGGCGAAGACGTTCTCGTCCGAGGTGCGGCAGATCTCGTCGACGACGATGCCGCCGCGCTCGCCGACCGCCAGGCCGGACAGCCGGGCCAGGCTGTCGTCGGGCCGGACGCCGGCGGCGAAGACCACGATGTCGGCGTCGATGCTCACCGTCTCCTCGCCGCGGATCGCCTGCACGCCGTTGGCGACGCCGTCGTCGTTCACGACCACGCGGTCCAGCCGGGTGCCGGTGAGCAGGTTGACCCCGAGCTCCGCGATGCGCGCCTGCAGCGCGAGCGCGCCGCCGTCGTCGACCTGCAGCGGCATCAGGCGCGGGGCGAACTCCACGACCGAGGTCTGCAGGCCCAGGCTGGTCAGCGCCTTGGCGGCCTCCAGGCCGAGCAGGCCGCCGCCGACCACGACGCCGGTCTTGCGGTCCTCGGCGTAGGCGGCGATGGCCTCGACGTCGTCCAGGGTGCGGTAGACGAAGCAGCCGGGGGCGTCGTGCCGCTCGACCGGGGGCACGAACGGTTTCGAGCCGGTTGCCAGCACCAGCGTGTCGTAGCTGCGGACGGTGCCGTCGGCGGTGATGACGGTCTGCGCGGTGCGGTCGACGCTGACGACGGTCGCGCCGGCCAGGACCTCCACCGCCCCTTCCGGATACGGGTCGAGGTGCAGGCCGGAGGCGTCCCGCTCGTCGAACCACGAGGAGAGCCGGACCCGGTCGTAGGCGGGCCGCTCCTCCGCCCCGAAGACGGTCACGGCCGGAACGGGCTGCCCGTCGCCCTGGGCGTGCTCCAGCAGACTGGACACGAACCGGTGGGCGACCATGCCGTGTCCGACGACGAGGACAGTGCGCTGCGAGTGGCTCATGCCCTCCACGGTGCCGCCGCGCAGTTTCCCTTCTGATTCAGCCGTGTTACACGCTGTCGAAACCGCCCGCACCGCCGCCCGCCGCCGATGTGAGAAGAGCGACCGGCACCCCCGGCACGGGCGACCCCGGCCGGGCGATCGCCCGCGCCACCGCCGCGGCCGCCCGCACGTCCCCGACCAGCGCGGCGGCCACCGGCACGTCGCCGTCGAGGGTGAGCGCCTTGCGGGTGCGCCGGCGCTGATCGGTGAGCGCGATGGTGGCGTCGGCCAGCGGCTGCCCCAGTACGGCGACATCGGCGCCGGGGACGCCGTAGGTGCGCAGGCGCAGGGCCGAACGGGTGATTTGCGCGGCGGGTCCTTCCTTCGGCGGTTGACGAGTGGGGACAATGGTTGCGAGGGTGGCGTGTCCCCCGGATGGGGAGGGGGAAGAATACTGAGTCAATTTGCTGATTCCGGCTTCCGCGACGATTTCAGCGACCTCCGCGATCTCAGCAACCTCAGCGACCTCGGCCGCGATGGCGACAGCAGCCCGACGCGCATCCTCCAGCGCCGCGAACGCCCCGGTCACACCCCCCTCGGCCTCGGCACAGTCCCCGATCGCGAACACCCGCGGGTTCCCGACCGACCGCCCCGCACCGTCCACCAGCACCCCGCGCCCGACCGGCAGCCCGGCCGCCCGCGCCAGCGCCACCCGGGGCCGGACGCCGCAGGCCAGAATGACCAGGTCGGCATGCGGCCAGACCCGCGTCGCGGCCGAAACCTCGGTCTGGCAGCGCACCGCGATACCGGCGGTACTCAGCGAGTCCGCGAGCAAGGCCGCCGACTCGGCGTCCAGCCAGCGGGACATGATGTGCGGCCCGCGGTGCAGCAGCTCGACGCGCACGCCACGCTGGGCCAGCGCGCACGCCGTCTCCACGCCGAGCGGCCCGCCGCCGACCACCGCGACCCGCCGCACGCCGTCGTTCAGCTCGCGCAGGATGGTGCGGGCGTCGTTGAGCGTGCGCAGCGGCACCGAGTTGCCCCGGACCGGCGGGATCACCGGATCGGCGCCGGTGGCGAGCACCAGATAGTCGAACTCGGCTTCGCGGATCCGGCTCAGCGGCTCCCGGTGGAACGTGAGCCGAGGGTCGGACAGCGCCGGGAGGCTGACGGCTTCCGGGGTGTGATGCCCGGCCAACAGGTCGGTCAGCAACACCCGGTTATAGGGCCGACCAGGCTCGCCGGAATGCCAGGTGATCGTGCCGTCGAACCCCGGATCGGCGAGCAGGCGCCGCACGAACTCGTGCCCGGCCAGCCCCGCGCCGGCGACCACCACACGCACACCGCCACGCATACCGCCACTCATCGTGCCACCTCCACCCGAACCGCCGCCGTCTTGAACGCCGGCATCCCTGAAACCGGATCAGTGGTCCGGCGTGTAACGGAATTCGCACGACCCGCACCACCCCAGTGGAACGGCATGAACACCGTGTCGGGCCGGATCAGATCATTGATGAGCGCGGCCCCCACGGCACTCCCTCGCCGGCTGGTCACCCGCACCGGATCCCCCTCGGACACCCCGACCGCCGCGGCCAAATCCGGATGCAGTTGCACATAAGGCCCCGGCGCCGCCGCGTTCAAACTCGGCACCCGCCGCGTCTGCGCACCCGACTGGTACTGCGCCAGCACACGCCCGGTCGTCAGCCGGTACGGATACTCGGCGCACGGCTCCTCGACCGCCGGCTCGTGCCCGACGGCGACGAAGCGGGCCCGTCCGTCCGGGGTCCCGAAGGCGTCCAGGAACATCCGCGGCACCCCCGGATGGTTCGGCGCCGGGCAGGGCCAGTGCAGCCCGGGGCCCTCGGAGGCCGCGTCCAGCCGCGCGTAGGAGAGCCCTGAGTAGTCGGCCACTCCCCCGGCCGACGCCCGCGCCAGCTCCTCGAATATCTCCGGCGGCGAGGTCAGGAACCCCGGACGCCCCAGCCGATCGGCCAGCCCGCCCAGGACCTCCAGGTCCGACCGCACGCCCTCCGGCGGGTCCACCGCCTTGCGCCGCAGCAGGACCCGGCCCTCCAGGTTCGTCATCGTCCCGGCCTCCTCGGCCCACTGCGTCACCGGGAACACCACGTCCGCCAGCGCCGCCGTCTCCGACATCACGACGTCGCACACGGCCAGGAACTCCAGCGCCGCCAATCGCGACGTCACGAACTGGGCGTCCGGGGCCGACACCACCGGGTTCGATCCGGCGACCAGCAGAGCACGGATATCGGTGCCGCACGAAGCCAGCAGCTCCACCGCCGGCCGGCCCGGTCCCGGCAGCGAGTCGGCGTCCACGCCCCAGACCCGCGCCACGTGCTCGCGCGCCGCCGGGTCCGTGATCTTGCGGTAACCGGGCAGCTGGTCGGCCTTCTGCCCGTGCTCGCGGCCGCCCTGCCCGTTGCCCTGCCCGGTGATGGCGCCGTAACCGCAGTAGGGACGCCCCGCCTTCCCGGCCGCGAGCGTGAGGTTGATCCACGCGTTCACCGCGTCGGCGCCGTCGGCCTGCTGTTCGGTACCGCGGGCCGTCAGGACCATTCCGGTCGTCGGCCTGGCCGGCTTCCCGCTCCCGTCGGCCCCGGCGAACAGCCGCGCCGCCGCCCGGACGTCCCCGGCCGGCACCCCGCACACCGCCTCGACCCGCTCGGGCCACCACCGCAGCGCCTCGGCCCGCACCTCCTCGAACCCGTTGGTCCGGGCCGCGATGAACTCCTCGTCGAGCAGGTGTTCGGCTATGAGCACGTGCAGCAACCCGGCCGCCAACGCCGCGTCGGTCCCCGGCACCGGCTGCAGGTGCAGGTCGGCCTGCTCGGCCGTGCGCGTGCGCCGGGGGTCGACGACTATCAGCCGTCCGCCGTTCTCCCGCTGCGTGGTGAAGTACCGCAGCGCCGGCGGCATCGTGTCGGCGAGGTTGGACCCGACCAGCAGGATCACGTCGGTCTGCGCGACGTCGGCCAGCGGGAACGGCAGGCCGCGGTCGACGCCGAAGGCGCGCTGGGAGGCGGCGGCGGCGGCGCTCATGCAGAAGCGGCCGTTGTAGTCGATATGAGGAGTCTGCAACACTACGCGCGCGAACTTGCCGAGCGAATACGCCTTCTCATGGGTCAGGCCGCCCCCGCCGAAGATGCCCACCGCGTCGCGACCGTGACCGGCGGCGATCGCGGACATGCGGGCCGCGGCGAAGTCCAGGGCCTCGTCCCAGGTCGCCGCTTCGAGCTCCGCGTCCCGAGAACGACGGATCAAAGGCGAGGTCAGCCGGGATGCCGGAGCGAGCAGTTCGGTCGCGGTGGCGCCCTTCTGGCACAGCGCACCGCCGTTGACCGGAAACTTGTCCCAGCCGCTGACTCGTAACCGTGTTCCGTTTCCGGCTCCGTCCGAAGCCCCGTTTGTAGTTCCGTTGTTGATTCCGTCATCAGCTCCGTCGGGAACACCGGAATCAACACGCAGTTCCATCCCGCATTGCAGCGCGCAGTACGGGCAGTGGGTACGAGTCACAGCGGCGGGCGCGTCCATGGCCCCACCATCGCCATCGCGCGTTTCCGGCACGCCGCGCCGCCGTTACCCGCTCGCGACGGAGATCTCACATCGCCCGAACCCGGAAATGACGGCGACTCCGGGACCCGAGGCGGGCGCGCACGGTCTTACCGCGCCGTAGCCGGTCGGCAACACCACCGTAATCGGGCGCGAACATAGTACGGCGCATGGACACCACGACAACTGAACCCGACACACAGGGATCCCCGGCGCCCGCCGGGACCGGGAGCACCTCCGAGCCCCTGATCGGCTGCGTTGTCGCGATCACCTCCGACCGCCGGCGCGAGGAGCTCGGCGCGCTGCTTCGGCGCCGCGGCGCCGAGGTCGTGATGGCGCCGACCATGCGCATCATCCCGTTGAACGATGACAGGGTCTTGCGGGCGGCGACCGAGGAGTGTCTGCGCGGCCCGCTGGACTTCGCGGTCGCCACCACCGGCATCGGCTGGCGGGCGTGGATCTCCACGGCCGAGGGCTGGGGCGTCGGCGAGCAGCTGAGCGCGGCCCTGTCCGCCGCCACGCTGGCCGCCCGCGGACCCAAGGCCACCGGGGCCATCCGGCAGTGCGGGATGCGTGAAACCTATTCGCCGCCGTCGGAATCCTCCAGCGAGCTGCTGGACTGGCTCATGACCCAGGACCTGGCCGGCAGCCGGATCGCGGTGCAGCTCCACGGTAGCGCCGACACAGTGTTCTTGGATGCCTTGCGCGGAGCCGGCGCCGAAGTGGTGCCGGTGCCCGTCTACCAGTGGGGTCCGCCGCAGGACATGGCGGCCGTCGGCCGGCTGATCGAAGCGGTGGTGCGGCGGCAGGTCCACTCCGTGGCGTTCACCTCGGCGCCCGGCGCGGCGGCGTTCCTGGCCGCGGCGGAGAACAACGGCAGCCTGAGCCGCGTCGTGGACGCGATGCAGGCCGACGTGCTCGCGGCGTGCATCGGGCCGGTGTGCGCGGCGCCGCTGGAGCCGCACGGCATCACCTGCGTCTGGCCGGACCGCGGCCGCCTCGGCTCGCTGGCCCGGGTGATCACCCAGGAGCTGCCGCCGCGCGTCCGCCGCCGCCTCAACACGCCGGGCCGCGACATCGTGGTGCAGGGCAACGCCGTGCTGATCGACGGCCGCCCGGTGCCGCTGCCGCCGCTGCCGGCCGGGGTGCTGCGGGAGCTGGCCCGCCAGCCCGGGCGCGTGCTCAGCCGTGCCGAGCTGCTGCGCCGGGTGTGGACCGGCATGCGCCGGGACGAGCACGCGGTCGAGGCCACGGTCGCGCGGCTGCGGTCCTCGCTCGGGGAGCACGCGGACGTGGTGGCGACGGTGACGAAGCGGGGGTACCGGCTGGCGGTCGAGCCCGGGGTGGGGAACTAAAAACCAGGCCGGGACCGGCAGGCCGTCGTGGCATGCTCGCTGGCATGAGCATGTCCGACATCTCTTCCGTCCCGCCGCCTGACTTCCCCGTCCCGGATCCGATCCGCGAAGCGGCGCACGGTCAGGCGATCCATCCGGCGTGGCAAAACGAACTCGGCGGCGTGACGTTCCGCCTCGGCGACGGCCCGGACCTGCGCTACGCGAAGTGGGCGCCGGCCGGGAGCGGGCTGGACCTGGCCGGGGAGGCGGCGCGGATGCGGTGGGCCGGCGCGTATGTGACCGTGCCCCGGGTCCTGGAACTGGGCGGGAACGACGACGGGACGTGGCTGGTCACGGCTGCGATCTCCGGCGACATGGCCGTCACCGACCGGTGGAAGCGGGAACCGGCGACCGCGGTGCGGGTGATCGGTGAGGCGCTGCGGGCGTTCCACGACGCGCTGCCGGTCGACGAGTGTCCGTTCTCGGCATCGGCCGAGGAACGCGTGGCCGAGGCGGAGCGCAACGCCGTGCGCCTCGAACACCGCAGCTTCCACCCCGACTTCCGCCATCTCAGCTCCACCGCGGCCCTCAAGCAGGTCGCCGACATCCCGCCGATCGACAAGCTCGTGGTCTGCCACGGCGACACCTGCGCGCCGAACACGCTGCTCACACCGGACGGCCGCTTCGCCGGCCACGTCGACCTCGGCGCCCTCGGCGTCGCCGACCGCTGGTCCGATCTGGCCATCGCGACCTGGTCCACGACGTGGAACTACGGCGACGGCTGGGAGGAGCCGCTGCTCGACGCCTACGGGATCGCGCCGGATCCGGAGCGCACCGAGTACTACCGGCTGCTGTGGGAGGTCGGGCCCTGATACGAGGGCCTGCCCCTATTCAGGCTCGGCCTGGGCGCCGTCGGTCCGCGGGCCCGGCGGATCGGCCCGCGCGGTCTCGGAGGAGGCTTCCGACGTCGGCTCGAACCCGGCCTCGAAAGCCGCTTCGGAGGGCAGCCCGGAAATCGGCCCGGGTATCAGAGCCTTGACCGCGGCGGCCGCCCGCCGCGCGTCCAGAGCCGCCTGCACATGAGCCCGCTCCTCGGCCCGGCGCTCCGCCCGGGCGGCGCGCAACGCCATCTCGTGGTGCACCACGGCTTGCTCCTCCAGCAGCGCGACCGCCTGCCACAGCGCCGATTCACCGGCCTGTTCCTGGTCCGCGACCAGGCTCGACGGCGAGTACACGTGTCCGACGTGGCAGCGGTAGTGCACGTCGCCGGACGTCTCGATCCGGTTCATCGCCCCGTGGCAGCTCGGGCAGGACACCGCCGCGGCGCGACCGGGAACCCCGCTGGGACCGGGATTCGCGGCATCGGTCAGATCGGTCTCCCACACCAGGTCCCGCGACGGCTCACCGGTCTCGGTCACCGGCCGGCCGAGCAGGTCCAGCACCGTCACCGCCAGTTCGGCGGTCGGCACGACCCGGGCGCCGCGCGCCGCGGCGAACGCCTCCCGCGGCATGCTCGCGAAGTCGGCGTCGGCCGGATCCTGCACGACCACCGCGCCGCCGCGCGCCGCCACCGCCGCCGCGCCGGCCGCGCCGTCGTCGAGCATGCCGGACAGCACCACGGCCACCACGCGCGGTCCGTACCAGCGGGCCAGGCTGCGGAACAGGGCGTCGGCGGAGGGCCGCACCCGGTTGATCTTGGGGGTGCCGGACAGCCGGATCGAGCCGTCGTGCACGGTCAGGTGCCGGTCCGGCGGTGCGATGCGGACCTGCCCGGCGCGCACCGGCTCGCCGTGGGCGGCGAAGTCGACCGGCAGCACCGCATCGCGGGTCAGGATGACGGGCAGCAGCAGCTTGGAGTCCCGGGCCAGGTGGCGGACCACCAGGACACTCGCCGGCAGGTCCTCGGGCAGGCCGCCGACCAGCGACCGCAACGGCGCCAGGCCGCCGGCCGAGCAGGCTATGCCGACCACATCTCGAACCGCCATGGGCGCGGCCTACCCCCAGTCGCGGCGATCATGCGCCGTCGGCTCCGGATCGCCGCATGCCGGCGATCGCGCCCGGCCGACTCCCGCCCCGCCGACGTCGACCGACCGGCAGGCGCCAAGCGCTACTAATAGGCCGTTTCGCGTCGCGAATTGTCACAATCTGCCCTCTAAGTACCGAACGCCCGCGACCACATCCAACGCGAGCCGGGCTGCCGCGACTGACGAATCAGCCCTCGTCCTCCCCCTCGACACCGGCCCCGGTCTCGACTTCCCCGTCCCCCTCCCGCACCACAACCCCATCCCGCACCACCGACCGCGCCTCGTCGATCAGCAGCACCACCCCTTCACCCGGAGCGTGCAGCGGCGAGCAGGTCACTACACATCTGATCGTCCGCCCGCGCCGGTTCACCGCGACCAGCTCAACAGGCCGCGTCGGCCTGGCGCTGACCATGCAGTCGTTCATGGAGTCCATCAGCACCCCGGTCGGCAGACCGAAGTCGAGCCCGAAGAAGACCTGCTCGTGCACCTCGCCGGCGCGCAGGCCCCACAGCTCCTCGGCCGCGCGGTTCCAGCTGCGAACCTTGAAGTCGGAGTCCAGAACGATCACGGCCGCGCCCACCGAGGACAGCACGCCCTCCAGGAACGAGCGCGCCTCATCAAGCTCGCCGCCGCGCAGCCGCAGCTCCTCGTTCATGGTCTCCAGTTCCTCGTTGCCGGACTGGAGTTCCTCATTCGTGGTCTCCAGCTCCTCGTTCGTGGACTGAAGCTCCTCATTCGTGGTCTCGAGTTCCTCGATACTCGACTGGAGTTCCTCGTTAGTGGTCTCCAGCTCCTCGTTCGTGGACTGAAGCTCCTCATAAGCGGTCTCCAAGTCCTCCCGAACCCGCTTGATCTCCATCTGGAGCCGAGTCGACATGGTGGTGTCGGTGAACGTGACGGCCACGCCGTTGACCGCTCCGTCGTTACCGGTCAGCGGCTGCACCAGAATGTCAAAGTACTGAACCTCATCCGCGGTGAGCCGGCGCTCCACGGCGCCGGCCCGCAGCGGACGCTGTTCGGAGCGCGCCTGATCGATGAGCGAGCGCAGCTCCAGCGGCCGATAGGAGACCTCCAGCTCGCTGAACGGCCGGCCGACGTCGTACGTGGTCAGTCCGAACTGCGAGCGGGCCTGCCCGTTGATCACCGCCACCGTGCCGTCGGCCGAGACGATGACGATGGCGTTCGGAGAGTTCTCCAGGACCAGGTCGCGCAGCTGCCGCCGGCGGGAGACGTCCCGCACCTCCGGCCCGGCGTAGGTCTCCACCCGCACCGGCGGCGGGACGTGGGCGCCGGTGTGCGTCGGCCGTTTGCGGAAGATCCGCTGCCGCATCGAGTACGTCTCGAACCGGTCGACGTCCGACAGCAGCATCTCGGCCTTGCCCAGGAACAGGAAGCCGTCCTCGCGCAGCGCGAAGTGGAAGCGGTCGATGATCTGGGACTGCGCCTCGACGTTGAAGTACATCAGGGTGTTGCGGCAGGTGAGCAGGTGCAGCCGGGAGATCGGGGCGTCCCGGGTGATGTCGTGGCGGCCGAAGATCACCCGGCGGCGCAGATCGGGCCGGAAGCCGTACAGCGCCCCGTTGTGGTCGAAGTACTTCTCCCGCAGCTCCGGGACCAGCGGCTCCAGCGCCTTGGCCGGGTACAGGCCGGCCCGGGCCTCGCGCAGCGCCTCCTCGTCGACGTCGGTGCCGTAGATCTTGACCCGCTCCAGGCACTCCTCCAGGCCCAGCAGTTCGGCGAAGGCGATAGCCAGCGAGTACGCCTCCTCGCCGCTGGCGCACCCGGCGCTCCAGATCCGGATCTCCTGGCTCGGCGGCACCGCGGCGACGAGGTCCGGCAGCACTTCCTGCCGCAGGTAGCTCCACGCGTCGGTGTCCCGGAAGAAGCTGGTGACGTTGATCAGGATCGTGTTGAACAGCAGGTTGAACTCGTTGGCGTCGGCCTGCAGCCGGTCCCGGTAGTCCTTGAAGTCGTGGGCCCCGGCGTCCTGGATCCGCTTGCGGACGCGGCGGGTCAGCGTCGAGCGCTTGTAGCCGGTGAAGTCGAAGCCGCGGGCGTCGCGGATGAAGACCAGCAGGTCCTCCAGACCGTCCAGGTCCTCCTCCGCGCCCGGCAGCTCGGGAGTGCGGTCGTCGTCGCCGCCGGTCACGCGGCCTCCGCCCCGGCCACCCGCGCCAGCACCCGCCGCGCGATCAGTTCCAGCACCGGCGTCTCCTCGACCGCGCCGGTGGCCACCGCGGCCCGGGGCATGGCGGCGAACTCGGCGGTGCCCGGGTCCTGGGCCAGCACCGCGCCACCGGCCTCCTTGACGGCCCGGACCCCGTCCGCGCCGTCCCGTCCGGAGCCGGTGAGCACGCAGGCCAGGACTCCGGCTCCCAGCACCGCGGCCGCCGAGAAGAACAGCCGGTCGGCGGCGGGCCGGACGTAGTTCAGGCGCGGCTCGTCGACCAGGACCAGCCGGCCGTCGCCGCCGAGCAGCAGATGGCGGTCCGGCGGCGCCAGGCGGACGGTCCCGGGCACCGGCAGCTCCCCGTCCCGGGCCAGGGCGACCTGAAGACCGGTCCGGTACCCCAGGATCTCGGCGAGCATCGTCTCGTGACGGGGGTCCAGGTGCTGCACCACCAGGACCGGGAGGTGCTGCACCACCAGGACCGGGACCGCGAAGTCGGCGGGCAGTCCGCCCAACACCGTGCTCAGCGCCCGGATCCCGCCGGCGGATGATGCGAAGGCCACGACGGCGAATCTCCCGATGGGTCCGCGGCGGTATCCGTCGCGGAGGTCTGTTTCCATGTCGCCTCGAAACTTATCGGACCGGCGATGCCTCGGCCGTCTCAGCCGCCGCGGATCCGGTCCGGGGCCGGCGCGCGGTACGGGTCGGTGCGCCGACCGACACGCCCGCCAGAAGCCGGTGACCTCATCTTCACCCTATCCGAAGCGGCCACACATAGCTCCGCGCGACGCGGCTGTGTCACATTGTGGCGATTCGCCGGACGCCGGGACGTTTTTGGAGAATACTGACAGAAGACGAACTCTCCCACCCGGCCGCGGCCGGGACCGGTGGGCTCGCCCAGATCGACGACTGTGTCGGGAGGCCGCAGGCTCCGACACACCGACCGTGACGAAACCGGTGGAGGCTCTGCGGGAACGATGATTTTCGACGGGCGCGGGCAGGTCGGCGCCGGACTGTACGCCTTCGTTGTGGCGTCCGTCGTCGACCAACAGGATGTCGATGCGCTGCTTCGTGCCCTGCATCGGGCGCGTTCGCAGCGGGACGGTGATTTACATGTCCAGTGCGGTGCGCTGAACTACGCGTGCCTGGACGCGCTGCGGGTCTTCGTGGGCGTCGCCGAACAGCTGGCGCTGGCCGGCCGGGCCCTGGTGCTGGTCGGCTTGTCCCCTTACTTCCGGCAGGTGTTCCGGGTGACCGGATGGGATCGTCTGCCGGGGCTGGCGTTCGCCGACGCCGGTGTCGCCACCACACCGGCCGCTGTCGCCGAAGCGCCGAGCCCGAACGACCAACAAGCGACGTGACTGCCCGATCGTGACAGGCGAGAGGAGCCGGCATGGCACCGGCCGATGACGGCGGTGCGGACGCGGCGTCGCAGCCGTCGGGCGGCGTCCGGGATGTGCCGCTGCTGCTGGTTCTCCAGGGGCCGGAGCTGTGCGTCACCGCGGCGACCGGGCCCCGGGGCGGGCCCGTGCGGCCCGACGTGATCGGCCGGCCGCTGGCCGCCGCGTTCCCGGAGATCGCGACCGGTCCGGTGCCGGCCGCCGTCCGGCGGGCCTTCGCCGCCGGCCGTCCCCAGACGGTCCGGAAGCACGATCTGCGCCTGCCCGGGACCGACCGGATCCGTTCCTACGACCTGCGGATGACACCGGTCCTGCAAGCGGACGGAACAGTGTGTTCGGTCGTCCTGGACGCCGCGGAGGCCGCCGGGGCGCCGGACGAGACCGCGCCGCGTGCCGTGCCGAACGCCGAACCGCCCGTCGAACCGATCATCGGGTCAACCGTCGAGCCGGCCACCACCGCGCTCCCGACGCCCCGCACCGCCGGCCAGAACGCCGCCGCGGACCCGAACACCGCCACCGAACAGGCCTACGCCCAGGCCCGCGACGTGATCTCGGCCGTGCAGAACGAGCTGCTCCCGCCCGGGGTGCCGGTGCTGCCGACGATCCGGCTCGCCGCCGCCTACCTGCCGGCCGGCGCCGAGACCGCCGCCGGCGGCGACTGGTTCGAGGCGATCCGCCTGCCCGACGGCCGGATAGGCCTGGCCGTCGGCGATGTGGTCGGGCACGGCATGACCGCCTCGACGGCCATGGGCCAGCTACGGGTGCTGCTGCGCGAGCGGCTGATGGACACCGGGAGCGTGCCGTCGACCCTGGACTTCCTGGCCCGCGCCACCGAACGGGTCCGGGGCGCCCGGGCCGCGACGGTCTGCCTGGCGATCATCGACCCGGACTCCGGGCAGCTGGAGTACGCCACCGCCGGCCACCCGCCGCCGCTGCTGCTCGACGCCTCCGGCGTGCCCCGCTATCTGCTGCCCACCGGCGCGGCCCCGCTGGGCCTGGGCCCGGGCTACCGGCCGCTCGTCGACCGGCTGGAGCCCGGCGGCATCCTGCTGATGTTCACCGACGGCCTGCTGGAGCGGCCGGGCTGCACGCCGGCCGAGGGTGTCACCGACCTCGCCGTGGCCGCCGCCGAGGTCTTCGCCGACCAGGCCTGGCGCACCGGCGCCTGCGGGCCGCGCCGGCTGGCCGACCGCACGGTGCGGCGCCTGGTCGGCGACACCGGCTTCCGCGACGACATCACGGTGCTGGCCGCCCAGCTGCGCGCCGCGCCGGCCGGGCTGGACCTGCTGGTCCCGGCCCGGCGCGAGAACCTGGCCACGCTGCGCTCGGGCCTGGACTCCTGGCTGTCCGACATCGGCGTGCACGGCTACCACGTCCAGCTGCTCCAGCACGCGGTCGGCGAACTGGCCGCCAACGCCGTCGAGCACGCCTATCACGCCCGCCAGCCCGGGCTGGTCGCGGTCCGCGCCCGGCTGACCGCCGCCGGCGACGTGCTGGCCCGGGTCGTGGACCAGGGACGCTGGCGCGCTTCGGCCTCCGATCCGGATTCCGACCGCGGCGTCGGGCTGGCGCTGGTGACAGATCTCGTGGACGAGCTGCGCCTGGAACACGACAAGCGAGGTACGACCGCCACCATCCGGCACCATCCATGGATCCCGGCCCAGTCGCCGATCGCCGCCGATCTCGCGGGGCGGCTGCCCCGGCGCCCCGCCGACGCCGACCCGTTCCTGATCCTGGGCCAGCCGTCCGCGGCCCGGCACCGGGTGCGGGTGGACGGGCCGATCGACTCCGAGACCGCGCCGACGCTGTATACGGAGCTGCGGGCTTGTACGGCGGCCGGGACGCGGGACGTCACCGTCGATCTGACCGGCACCACGCACCTGGCCAGCGCGGGGGTCGCGGTGCTGCATCGGTTGTGTACGCAGGCTGCGCGCAACAACACCGAGATGCGGCTGTATGCGCCGAGGGGTACTCCGGCTCAGATGGTCATGTCGTTGGCCCGGCTGCGGCATCACACCACTGATCCGGACGGTGACGGCTTATAGCCGGGTCAATCCGCCCTCTTAGCGCTGCCGCAGCCCGTCGAAGACCAGCCGCGTCACGGCGGCCGCGATGTCGTCGGCCGGCAGTCCGTGCCCGGGTCGGTACCACTCCACGACCGAGTTCACCATGCCGAACACCAGCCGCGACGCCAGGTGCGGGTCCAGGTCTGAGCGCAGGGCCCCGGCGGCGGCCGCGCGCTCGACGAACCCGGCCAGCCGCCGGTCGATCTCCCGCCGCCGCTCCTGCGCCGCGCGCTCGGCCTCGGTGTTGCCGCGCACGCGTAGCAGCAGCGTCACGTACGGCAGTTCCGCCACCAGGATCTGCACCGCGCGGAACACGGCCTGCTCGACGCGGTCCAGCTCGCCGGCATCCGGCAGCGCCTCCATCTCGTCCAGGGAGGTGTTCAGGGCGTCCAAGGCACGGTTCACGCCGCGCTCCAGGAGCTCTTCCTTGCCCTTGACATGGTGGTAGATCGACGACTTCGTGATCCCGGCGGCGCGCGCGAGGTCCTCCATGCTGGTGCCGTCGTAGCCGCGTTCGTTGAACACGGCGACGGCCACTTCCAGCAGGGAGTCGGCGGTATAGGCGGGGCGCCTCGAGGAGGCGGTCTCGGTGCTCATCGCTTCCTGTTCTAGGCCATTGGGCGGCGGTCCGCATTTCGGTCCGAGGCGCGCTCCCCCGCGCCCCGGCCGGTGCGGATCTCAGGGAGCTGAATCACGCCGCACGCTCCAGCAGGACCGCGATGCCCTGCCCGACGCCGACGCACATCGTCGCCACCGCGTAGCGGGCCTGGCGCTCGTTCAGCTCCAGCGCGGCTGTGAGGGCCAGGCGCACGCCGGACGCGCCGAGCGGGTGGCCCAGCGCGATGGCGCCGCCGTTGGGGTTGACGTGCCCGGCGTCGTCGGGCAGGCCGAGTTCGCGCAGGCAGGCCAGGGACTGGGAGGCGAACGCCTCGTTGAGCTCGACGACGTCGATGTCGCCGATGCCGAGCTTGGCGCGCTCCAGCAGGCCGCGGGTGGCCGGCACCGGTCCGACGCCCATGATGCGCGGCTCGACGCCCGCGGTGTGCGAGGTGACGATGCGGGCCAGCGGCGTCAGGCCGTGACGCTCGACGGCCTCGCCGGAGGCGACCAGCAGAGCGGCGGCGCCGTCGTTGACGCCGGAGGCGTTGCCGGCGGTGACGGTGCCGCCCTCGCGGAACGGCGTGCCGAGCTTGGCCAGCGTTTCCATCGAGGTGCGGCGCGGGTGCTCGTCTTTGTCGACGACCACCGGGTCGGCTTTGCGCTGCGCGATGGTGACCGGGGAGATCTCCTTGGCCAGACGGCCGTTCTCCTGAGCTCGCAGCGCGCGTTCCTGGGAGCGGAAGGCGAAGGCGTCCTGGTCCTCGCGCGCGATGTGGAAGTCCTCTGCGACGTTCTCGGCCGTCTCGGGCATGGAGTCGACGCCGTACCGCCGCTTCATCAGGGGGTTGACGAAGCGCCAGCCGATGGTGCTGTCGAAGACGTCGGCGGACCGGGAGAAGGCGGTGTCGGCCTTGCCCATGACGAACGGCGCCCGGGACATCGACTCCACGCCGCCGGCCACCACGATGTCGGCCTCCCCCAGCCGCACCTGCCGCGCGGCCTGCACCAGCGCCTCAAGGCCGGAGCCGCACAGCCGGTTGACGGTGACGCCGGGCACGCTCACCGGCAGCCCGGCCAGCAGCAGCGCCATGCGAGCCACGTCGCGGTTGTCCTCGCCGGCCTGGTTGGCGTCGCCGAAGAAGACTTCCCCGACCGCCTCGCCGGGGACCTGCGGGACGGTGGCCATCAGCTCGCGGATGACGTGCGCGGCGAGGTCGTCGGGGCGGACGGCGGCCAGGGCGCCGCCGTAACGGCCGAAGGGGGTGCGGGTGCCGGTGACGAGGTAGGCGTCGGTCATGGTTGGTCCTTGCTGTCCTTGCTGTCCTTGCCGTCTTGGCTGGACGGTGCGGGGTGCGGGGTGGCGGATGCCGGCCGGGCCGTCGATCCGGGCTCGGGCACGGCCTTGGCGAACTCGTCGATCAAAGCGAGCCCGCGCTTGTGGACCAGGGGTCGGTCCATCAGCCGGTCGGCGTGCGCCAGCTTGCGCAACAGCGGCGAGGCGCGGTAGCGGCCGTCGCGATAGTGGTCTTCGAGGTTGTCGAGGACTTCACAGATCCAGCCGAAGCCTAGATCGGCGCCCCAGTCGAGCGGACCGCGGGGGTAGTTGACGCCGAGCTTCATCGCGGTGTCGATGTCCTCTTCGTCGGCATCGCCCCGATACATCGCGTCCACGGCCTCGTTGACCAGGCGCGCGACAGTGCGGGTCACGACCATGCCGGGGACGTCCTCCAGCACGATGACCTTCTTGCCTTCGCCCTGCAGGAAAGCGATCGCGTCCTCGATCGCGGGCTCGGGGGTGTCCGCGGCGGGGGCAATCGCGATGGTCCCGGCGTCGTCCGAGTCCAGCGCGAGGTCCATCAGGATCCGGCCGTCGCCGTAGGAGGTCGCGGTCTTGCCGTCGCTGCGGAACAGGTAGAACACGCCGACGCCGAGCGGCCCGGGCTCCCGGTCGGTCCGCTCCGCCTCGTAACGCGGCGCCGGTTTCTCCGTGCCCTCGCCGTAGTCGTAGAACCCGCGCCCGCTCTTGCGGCCGAGCCTCTTCGCCGCGACGAACTCCTTCTGCGTCCAGGCCGGCGTGTATCGCGGGTCGTACCCGGTGGCCTCCCATACGGAGGTGGAAACGGCGAGGTTCACATCGAGCCCGATCATGTCCATCAGCTCGAACGGCCCCATCTTGAACCCCCCGCTCTCGCGCAGCACCGCGTCGATGGTCGCGAAGTCGGCGGCCTGTTCCTCGTAGGCACGCAGCGCCTCGGCGTAGAACGGCCGGGCGACGCGGTTGACGATGAAGCCCGGGGTGGAGCGGCAGTGGACCGTGGTCTTGCCCCATGCCCGCGCGTAGTCGCGGACGGCGTCGCGGCAGGCCGGCTCGGTCGCCAGGCCGTCGATGATCTCCACCAGCGGCATCAGCGGCGCCGGGTTGAAGAAGTGCATGCCGACCAGCCGCCCGGGGTCGCGCAGGCCGGCGGCGATCGCGCTGATCGACAGGGAGGAGGTGTTGGTCGCCAGGCTGCAATCGCGGTCGACGATGTCTTCGAGGTCTGCGAACAGCTTCTGCTTGACGCCGAGGTCCTCGATCACCGCCTCGACCACGAGCACGGCGTCCTTCAGCGCCGTCAGCGCCTGGGCCGCACTCAGCCGGCCCTTCGCCGCCTCGGCTTCCTCCGTGCCGAGCTTGCCCTTGGCCGCGAGCGTGTCCAGCCGCCGGCCGATTCCGGCGACCGCCCGCTCCGCCGCCCCCTCCAGCGCGTCGTAGACGGCGACCGTGTGACCGGCCTGGACGGCCAGTTGCGCGATCCCAGCGCCCATCGTGCCGGCACCGATCACTCCTACGAGTGACCCGGCTGCACCTGCCGCGTTCCCCACCATCGCCGTCGCTCCCTTCAGGTTCGTCCCAGGCAGCGTCCCTGGCGAGGGTGGTTCCTCAGGTGTCGCTCCTGGAACCGACCGACCGTTCGGTCTACTGTAGATCCCGTCAGGGCCGCCACACCAGCATCCCGGGAGTCGATGATGACCGCCACGGCCGAGCAGTTTTCCGTCCGCCACCGTGAGACCCTCGATCGGGCGCTGGCGGCGATCCGGGAGCGGGCCTTCTGGACGCCTTATCCCGAAATGCCCAAGGCGTACGGTCAAGAGGCCGCCGCCGCGGGCCAGGCGGCGTACGAGGGCTACCTCGGCCGGCCCTTCCCGCTGGAGCAGCCCGGCACCGACGAGCTGGTCGGCGGCGAGAAGTCGCCGTACGGCGTCGAGCTGGGCGTCACGTACCCGCACCCGGACCTGGACGTGCTGCTGCCCGCGATGCGCGCGGCGATCCCGGCCTGGCGCGACGCCGGTCCCGAAGTGCGCGCCACGGTGCTGATCGAGGCGCTGGGCCGGCTGAACGCCCGCACTCACGAGATCGCCCACGCCGTGCACCACACCTCCGGCCAGGCCTTCGGCATGGCGTTCCAGGCCGGCGGCCCGCACGCGCAGGACCGCGGCCTGGAGGCGATCGCGTACGCCTACGCCGCGCAGACCGCGCAAGTCGCGGCCGCCGAGTGGGAGAAGCCGCAGGGCCCCAAGCCCGCGCTGCGGATGGCCAAGCGCTTCACCGCCGTGCCGCGCGGCATCGCGCTGGTCATCGGCTGCAACACCTTCCCGACCTGGAACAGCTACCCGGGGCTGTTCGCCTCGCTGGCCACCGGCAATCCGGTCGTGGTGAAGCCGCACCCGAACGCCGTCCTGCCGCTGGCGATCACGGTCGCGGTGCTGCGCTCGACGCTGGCCGAGGCCGGGTTCGACCCGGATTTGGCGGCGTTGGCGGCCGAGTCGCCCGGCGAGGGGCTGGCCAAGGTGCTGGCCACCCGGCCGGAGATCCGCGTCATCGACTACACCGGCTCGACGGAGTTCGGGGTCTGGCTGGAGCGCAATGCGCCGCAGGCCGTGGTCTTCACCGAGAAGGCCGGGATCAACACGGTCGTCGTCGACTCGGTCGAGGACTACAAGGGGATGCTGGGCAACCTGGCGTTCTCGTTCTCGCTCTACAGCGGCCAGATGTGCACCACGCCGCAGAACATCTTCATCCCGCGCGGCGGGATCACGGCCGGTGGGGAGCACAAGTCCTTCGACGACGTGGCCGCCGACCTCGCCGGCGCCGTGGAGAGGCTGCTCGGTGACGACGCTCGTGCCAACGCTCTGCTCGGCGCGGTGTGCAACCCCGGTGTGATCGAGCGGCTGAAGAAGGCCGAGTCGGTCGGCAAGACCGTGCTCGCATCGCGCACCGTGGCCAATCCCGACTATCCCGGCGCCGAGGTCCGCACGCCGCTGATCGCCGCCATCGATGCCGCTGACACCGATGTCTACACCGGTGAGTGGTTCGGGCCGATCAGTTTCCTGATCGCCGCCGACGATACCGACGCGGCCATCGAGACGTTCCGCAAGACGGTCACCGAGCACGGCGCTATCACGGCGTCGGTGTACTCCACCGACGATGAGGTGATCGCCAAGACCGAGGAGGCGGCGCTGGACGCGGGCGTGAACCTGTCGGTCAACCTGACCGGCGGCGTGTATGTGAATCAGAGCGCGGCTTTCTCCGACTTCCATGCCACCGGCGCCAATCCGGCGGCGAACGCGGCGTTGTCGGATCTGGCGTACGTGGCCGGCCGGTTCCGGGTGGTGCAGTCGCGACGGCATATCTGAGAGTTCGGCAATGGTCACTCCTGCAGACAGCGCGGTCCGCGTCGAGAAGGCCGGCGCCGTCACGACCGTCATCCTGCACCGCCCCGAGGTCCGCAACGCCGTCGATCCGCCGACCGCTCGGCGGCTGTTGGAGGCGTTCCAGGAGTTCGAGAAGGACTCCTCGGCGCACGTCGCGGTGCTGTACGGCGCCGGCGGCACGTTCTGCGCCGGCTTCGATCTCAAGGCCCTGACCGCCGGCGCCGTCCCGACCGGCCTGGCCGAGTACGGAGACGGCCCGATGGGACCGACCCGGCTCCGGCTGTCGAAGCCGGTGATCGCGGCGGTCGCCGGCCACGCGGTCGCCGGCGGCCTGGAACTGGCACTGTGGTGCGACCTGCGGGTCGTGGAGGAGAGCGCGGTGTTCGGGGTGTTCTGCCGGCGGTGGGGCGTGCCGTTGGCGGACGGCGGGACGGTACGGCTACCGCGCTTGATCGGGCAGAGCCGGGCTCTGGACATGATCCTCACCGGACGGGCGGTGGCTGCCGAGGAGGCGCTGTCCTGGGGACTGGCCAACCGGATGGTCGCCGACGGCGGCGCACGCGAGGCGGCTGAGGCGCTGGCCGCGCAGATCGCCGCGCTGCCGCAGCTGTGCCTGCGCGAGGATCGGCTATCAGCGCTCGAACAGGACGGCCTCGGTGAGCAGGCCGCGCTTCGGAACGAGCTCCGGCACGCTCAGGTGTCGATGGCCGACGCCGTGGGTGGGGCGCGGCGGTTCGCCGACGGTGCCGGACGGCATGGGGTGGCGGCGGATTGAGCTAGCATCCCGGCATGACCGCCACCGTGCACGTCCTCACCGCCGGCTACGTCGGCGACAAGACCGCCTCGACCGTGACGCTGATCCGCGACGGTGCGGCGCTGGTGGTGGTCGACCCCGGCATGGTGGCCGACCGCGAGCTGATCCTGGCGCCGCTGCGGGAGCTCGGGGTCGCGGCCGGGGCGGTGACCGATGTGGTCTTCTCGCACCACCATCCGGACCACACGCTGAACGCCGCGCTGTTCCCCAACGCCCGCTTCCACGACCACTGGGCGATCTACCAGGACGACGACTGGCACGACCGCGACGCCGACGGCTATCAGCTCTCTGAGCACGTCCGGCTGATGCGCACGCCCGGCCACACCCCGGAGGACATCAGTACCCTGGTGACGACCGCTTCGGGCTTGGTGGTGCTCAGCCACCTGTGGTGGAGCGCCGAGGGCCCGGCCGAGGATCCCTTCGCCACCGACGTCGAGGCCCTGCACGAGTACCGTGCCGCCGTGCTGAAGCTGGAACCCGTCCAGATCATCCCCGGCCACGGAGCGGCGTTCACTCCGTCGGAGCGGACTCCCCGCTGAGCGAGCGCGAGTCCGGGCGCGATTCTCCTGCCGCTGCTCGGTGATCAGCATGGCCCCTTCCCGGCAAAATGTGCTTCGCGGGCGCGAGTAGCCGCTGCTACGGTGACCCGACCAGGCATATCGGGGGACGGGGGACGTCATGAACGATCTCGGCACGGTACTGCTATCCGGCATCGTCGGCTCGACCGCCTACGGACTGGCCGGTCCGACCTCGGACGTGGACCGCATCGGCATGTTCGCTGTGCCGACGCTGTCCCTGCTCGGACTGCGCACACCGCGGGAGAGCCGAGTCACCACGAAGCCGGACGTGACGTTCCACGAGGCGGCGAAGCTGGCGCGGCTGGCGCTGAGCTGCAACCCGACAGCCTCGGAACTGCTCTGGCTGCCGGAGGACCTGTACGAAGTCCGCACCCCGCTCGGCGACGAGGCGATCGCGCTGCGCACCGCGTTCCTGTCGGCAGGCCATGTCCGTAACGCCTACCTCGGATATGCCACGCAACAGTTTCGCAAGCTCCTGTCACGCGATCCGGACTGGAGCAGCGCGAAGATCGCCAAGCATGCCCGGCACCTGATGCGGCTGGTCGAGCAGGGCTATGAGCTCTACACCACCGGTCACGTGACCATCCGCTTGGCCGATCCGGAGCGCTTTCGGGCGTTCGGCGAGCAGGTCGCCGCCGATCCGGAGGCCGCGCGGCCGTTCATGGCGGCGGCCGAGGAGCGGTTCGGTTCGGCGCGCAGCGTGCTGCCGGACGCACCGGATGACAAGGCGGTCGAGGACTGGTTGCTGCGAGTGCGGCGCACTTTCTGGCACGAGTGACCGATAGGCGCGGCGATGATCAGGCTTCCCCTCACGGAATCGGGTCGTCCAACGCCGCATCACTGCGCCACCGCTGCATCTCCGCGACCATCGACTCGGCCCCGCCGACCCGTTCAGCATCGAGAGCACCCACCAAAGCATCCACCGTCCCCACCAACATCGACTCCCGCACCTGCGGCATCATCCGCTCCAGCGAACCGGCCCGCTCCAGCTCCACCGCCCACACGACCTCCGCCGCCGACATCTCGGCCAGCCGCGCGTACGCCGCCAGCCGCGCCGCGTCCCCCAGCGCCGGGGCCGCCGCGCGCACCATCGCCCGCACCCACGCCACGTCCCGGTCCGGTGCCGCGATCACCATGTGCAGGAACGGCGCGTCGCCGCACAGTGTCACCATCCGGTGCAGCGCCTGGCCGACCGCGCGCGGGTCGTCCAGCAGCGACAGGAACGCCTTGCGCCGGACCGCGCCGCCGGCGAACTGGTGCAGCCGGACCGCGTCGAGGATCTCCGGTTCGGTGCCGTACTCGTCCAGCAGCCGGGACAGGACGCTGTCCGGCGTGAACGGGTTCTCGGCCAGGCGCACCCGCAGCGCCGCGTCGCCCAGTGAGCCGAACGCGTGCTCGACCAGCTCCCGGCACAGCGGCGCGTGCGAGGACATGCCGAGAATCAGCTCGGCCCGCTCCCGCGCGTGCGAGGACATGCCGAGAATCAGCTCGGCCCGCTCCCGCAGCGCGGTGAGTTCGGTGTCGGTCGGGTTGGTGCGGATCGTCGCGCCGGAGGCCAGGAACGCCCGGGCGGCCAACGGCGGTGCCAGCGCCAGCATCACGTTCGCCGGCCGCCAGCGTTGTCCTTCCAGATCCAGGCCGGACAGATCGTGGTTCGTCCGCCGGCCGCCCAGTCCGCCCAAGGCGCCCAAGGCGCCCCGCCGCCGGTCCTCCGGATCCGCCTTCCCCTTCGCCAGCTCCGAGACCGACCCCCGCGCCTTCTCGATCTCCCCGACCATCCGCGCCCAATACTCCGTCCCGGCACCGGCGCCCACCCCGATCCCGGCACCGCGCGCGATCGCCCGCACCACCGCCGCTTTCGCCGCCGCCAGCTCCGGCTCCGGCTCCATCAGCAACGTCACCGGCAACGCCGCCGGCCGCACCCGCCGCGCCATCTCCGCCGGCCGCATGGTGCCCAGCCGCGCCCCGACCAGCGCCAGCTCGCGCAGGTGTCCGAGCTCTTTCGCGCTCTCGGCACGCGTGGCTCGGAAGTACGCGGCGGTGCGCTCGTAATCGTCGATCGTGGGGTGCGAGGGCAGCGGCGGCAGGCGCTCGCCGTCGGTCCGCACGGCACGCCGGCGCTCATCGGGCCGGCTCACGACGCC
>JAEKKI010000199.1 GCA_019510485.1 Catenulisporales bacterium | reverse complement strand
GTCGCCGGCTGGCCGTACGACTCCACCGACGGCTGCGACGCCCCGGGCACCCGGCGCGGCAGACCGTCCGGGCCCACGGCGGGGGCCACGGCGGAGATCGGCCACGACCCGACCGGCGTCGAAGCCTGAGTCTGAGCGTGCGGCCCGGGCATCAGCGCCGCCGCCGACGGTCCCGGCAGCGCCGGCACCCCGTTCCCGGCCGGCCCGGCCGCCACCGCCGGCGTCCCGGTCGCGGCCGCCTCGGCGGCGTCCCCGCGCGGCCCGCGCGCTCCGGCGGCGCCGTCGACCGGCCCGGCCAGCAGGAATCCGGGCACGTACACCCGCGCCGTGGTCCCGCCGCCGGGCGTGGGCGAGAGCTCCACCGCGACGCCGGTGCGCACCGAGAGCCGGCCGACCACGAACAGGCCCAGCACCCGCGTCGGCGCCAGGTCCAGCCGCTCGCGGCGCACCAGGCGCGCGTTCTCCTGCGCCATCTGCTCCGGGGACATGCCCATGCCGCGGTCCACGATCTCGATCACGAAGCCGCGCGCCGACAGCCCGACCGCGATCTCCACCCGCTGGCTGGCCGGGGAGAACGACACCGCGTTCTCCACCAGCTCGGCGACCATCAGCGTCAGGTCGCTGACCGCCGCCGGCGCCACCATGGCGTCGTCCTCGGCGATCAGCACCACCCGCTGGTAGCCCTCGACCCGGCCGACGGCCGAGCGGACCACGTCGGTCAGCCGCATCGGCGCGCCGGAGATGTTGGACTCGCGCTCGCCGGAGAGCAGGATCAGGCTGTCGGCACCGCGCTGCAGGCGCACGGCCAGGTGGTCGATGCGGTACATCCGGTCCAGCAGCACCGGGTCGGTCTCGGTGCGCTCCACCTGGTCGATGATCGACAGCTGGCGGCCGGTGAGGTTGTGGATGCGGTGCCCGACGTTGCCGAACATCTCCGCGGTGTTGCGCCGGATGGTGACCTGCCGCTCCAGCATCAGCAGCGCGGTCTCCTGCACCTTGTTGAACGCCTTGGCCAGGTCGCCGAGCTCGTCGTCGGTGGGCACCGGGATGGCCTCGAAGTCCGGCAGCTCGCCGGCGGCGCCGAGGTCCTCGTCGGTGACCCGCTCCAGGTCCGCCGCGGCGGCCTTGGCCACCCGGCCGGCGGCCCCGGTCAGCGCCAGCACCGGGCGCACCACGGAGCGCCGGATCAGCGCGGACAGCGCCATCAGCGCGCCCGCGGCCAGCACGCCGATGCCGATCATGATGCCCACGGTGAACTCGGCCTGCTTGGCGTTGGACCGGGACAGGGCGATGATGCGGTCGGTGATCTGCGCCTCGGTGGCGGCGCGCCGGTTGCTCGCGGTCTCGAACGCCGCGGTCAGGGTGTTGCGGCCGTCAAAGGTCTTGAGGTCGTCCAGGTTCTTCGGGCTGCTGATGACGCCCCGGACGTCCTGGAACGCCGAGCCGAACGCCGCCGCCAGCTGGTTCTGGTACTCCCGGAAGGTCTGGGCCTCCGGCGATCTGAGCACCGCGGTCAGGGCCGCGTGGTCGGCGGCGGCCGGGAACTGGGACACGAACCCGAGCTCGCCGGTGGCCACCTCGTCCATCCGGATCGCGGTGTCGTACTGCTCGGCGGCGTTGTAGACGCTGGGCTCGCTGGCGAACGCGGTCAGCGACGCCTCGCGCTGGCTCTCGGCCATGTCGCCGGCGTAGAGGGAGGCCAGCTCGGTCTCCAGCGCCGAGGCCGGGCCGCCGGCGGCGGCGTGGCCGGCGAAGTCCACGGCGGTGACGAGCTGGGCGTCGATTGCGCCGTACACGGAGTCGACCAGCTGCTGGACGTGGGCCTGCACGACATAGTTCTGCGACAGGCCCTCTCTGGCCGGCAGCTCGCGCACGTAGCTCAGGTCGGACACCGCGGCCAGCGCCGCGGTCAGCGTCGGCGTGGCCTTGGCCCCGAAGGCCTTGGACACCACGAGGACCTGCGCGTCGGTGGCGCCGATGGCGTCGTTGTAGGCCCGGGCCTTGCCCGGGTCGCCGTTCATCGCCGCCTGCGCCTTGTCGCGCTCCAGCGACAGGTCCTGGATCAGCTGGCTGACGCTCTTGGTGGAGGCCAGGAAGCTCGCGGCGGAGTTCCACTGGCTGGCCACGCCCGCCTCGTGCACCCCGACCGGGGTCATCAGGAGCGCCATGGCCACAGTCGGCAGGACCACCAGCAGGTCCATCTTGCGGCGGAACGGCAGCCGGAGGCGCCGGGCCGCACCGGCCGGCGGGCTCGCTCCGGACGGACCGCCGTCGGCCCCCTCGACCCCGGGCGGTTTGCCGCCGAGCGGTGTGTCGCTGCCCGTGCGCTCGGCCATCTGTGCACCGCCTCGCTTCGCGCGTGCCGTCATTGCTTGATCCGGTTCCAGGCCGTGACCCACTCCGAGTACGGCACGCACGTCCGGGTGCTCTGGTCCAGGCAGCGGGTGGTCGGCGTGGTCCAGTAATAGACGTTCGCCCAGTAGCTCTGCTCGTCGGCGTGGTAGGTGGCGCAGAACCCGGCGTCGGTGGTCTTGGTGCAGGCCTGGGAGTTCGCCGGCGCCTCGCCGAAGAACTCGGCGACCTTGGCGTTGACCGCCGGGGAGGTGATGTAGTCCAGCCACTTGTAGGCGCAAGTCGGGTTCTTCACGCCCGCGGCTATCATCCAGGTGTCGGACCAGCCGGTGACGCCCTCGACCGGCTTGACGGCGGTGATGTCCTTCTGGCCCTTCTGCGTCAGGCCGTTGAGGACCACCTGCCAGCTGGTGCCGATCAGGTCGACGCCCTTGATGAAGTCACGCTGCTGGGCCGCGGTGTCCGACCAGTAGCTGCCGACCGCCTTGTGCTGCTTGGCCAGCACGGCCACCGCGGCGTCGAACTGGGGCCGGTCCAGCGCGTAGGGGTTCTTGATGCCGAGCTCCGGCCGGGCCTGCGACAGGTACAGCGCGGCGTCGGCGATCGAGATCGGCGAGTCGTAGACGGCCACGTGGCCGGCCAGCGCCGGGTCCGGGTCGAAGATCGCGCCGAGCGAGGTCGGCGCGGTCTTGACCTTGTCCTTGTTGTAGACCATCAGGTTCACGCCGCGGCCGTGCGGGATGCCGTAGGGCACGTTGTCGACCGAGTTCCAGGGCTGGTTCTTGAGGTTCGGGTAGATCTGGGCGTAGCTGGGGACCTTGCTGACGTCCACCGGGGCGACGTCGCCGCTGGCTATCAGCCGCAGGGAGGCGTCGCCGGAGGCCGAGACCACGTCGTACTGGCCGGATTTCACGTCCGCGACCATCTCGTCGGAGCTGTTGGCCACGGTCGCGTTCACCTTGCAGCCGGTGGCCGTGGTGAACGGGTCGGTCCAGGGCCGCTCGGCGTATCCGGCCCACACCACGAGGTTCACCTGGCCCTCGACGCCCCCGCCGGGCTCGACCATCGGGATCGGCGGCGGCACGAACTTCCCGGGCGGGACCGCCGCCGGACCGTCGGAGCAGGCCGCGAGCAGCGCCAGCGCCGCCACCGCGGCGGACAGGCGTGCCGCGAGGGACCCCCGCCGACGTGTGGGGGACACCGACCGCACTATCGCCATAGAACGGGACGCTTTCTGCTCACTCGTCGCTTGTCATGCCAGAGCCTTGCGAGGGGGGACACGAAGGGCGCACGGCCATCCGACGCGTGGCACACTACACGATCGCACCCGAGGTGGAGAATCAGGGAGCGAATGCCAAAGCATAGATCAACAGACCCCCGGACCGCACGACCGCGTCCACGGACCGAATGAGCTGCCTCGTCGGTGTGGACCCCTAGGATCGGCTCATGGCGAAGGCTGAGGAGCGCTTGATGGTGCTCGACACCCCGACACTGTATTTCCGGGCGTTCTTCGGGATCCCGGACACCATCACATCACCGGACGGGATGCCGGTGAACGCGGTGCGCGGGACGCTGGACTTCGTCAGCCACCTGATCACCGCCTACCGGCCGGACCGGGTGGCGGCGTGCTTCGACGCCGACTGGCGGCCGGCGTTCCGGGTCGAGGCGATCGCCTCCTATAAGGCGCATCGCGTATTGGAGGAGGGCCCGGCGATCGAGGATGTGGACGTCGAGGTGGTCCCCGACGCCCTGAGCCCGCAGATCCCGGTGATCGAGGCGGTCCTGGACGCGGCCGGGATCGCGCGCGCCGAGGCGCCCGGCTTCGAGGCCGACGACGTGCTGGCCACCCTGGCCGAGCGCTGGCCCGGACCGGTCGACGTGGTGACGATGGACCGGGACCTGTATCAAATGGTGGACGACGCGCGCGAAGTCCGGGTGCTGAACATCGGCAAGGGCGTGGCCAAACTGGAGGTGGTCACCGACGCCGTGCTGCGGGAGAAGTACGGCATCAGCGGCACCGACTACGCCGACTTCGCCGTGCTGCGCGGCGACCCCAGCGACGGCCTGCCGGGCGTGGCGGGCATCGGCGAGAAGTCCGCGGCGGCGTTGGTCTCCGCGTACGGCGATCTGGCCGGGGTGCGCGCGGCGGCGGCCGATCCGGCGTCGTCGCTCAAACCGGCGCAGCGCAAGCGCATCATCGACGCCGCCGCGTATCTGGACGCGGCCCCGATCGTCGTGCGAGTCGTGCGGAACGCGCCGGTCGTCGAGCACGACGACCGGCTGCCGCGCACGCCGAAGGACCCGGTCCTGCTCGCGGCGCTGGCCGAGAAGTACGGGCTGAAGACGGTGGTGGCGCGGCTGACGAAGGCACTGGCAGAGCGCTGACGCCGGGCCGTCGTCGGCCGCACGGCTCAGCTGTTCATCATCGAGTACGCGACCACACCGCGCCGCATCCCGTCGATCGCCTCCTGCGCGGCCGCGCGCACGGTGCTGGCCTTGCCGGCCGGGCTGTGCAGCTCGGCCGCGGCGTTGGCGATCTGCCCGAGCAGGTCGATGAGCTGCTTGCACCAGCGCACGAAGTCGCCGGCCGGCATCTCGACGTCCCAGAGCACTTCCTCCAGCGGCTTGCCGGAAGCCCACTGATACGCCGGCAGCGCGAACCCCAGGTCCGGCTCGCGCTGGAACTCCAGGTGGTGGTCGGACTCCAGGTCCTCCAGCTTGGCCCACAGCCGCACCATGTCGTCGAGCGTCTTGGGCACCACGCCGCCGGGCAGCCGGGGCGGGCCGGCGTCGTCGGCCCGCCGGGCCTCGTACACCAGCGCCGACACGCAGGCCGCCAGCTCGGCCGGGGACAGGCCTTCCCACAGCCCGGCGCGCAGCGTCTCGGCGGTGAGCAGGTCCAGCTCGGTGTAGAGCCGGCCCAGGCGGCGGCCGACCGGCGTGACCTCGTCGCCGTCCAGATAGCCGAGCTGCTCCAGCAGAGCGCAGACCCGGTCGAAGACCCGCGCGATGCTGTTGGTGCGGCCGGCCACCCGGTTCTGGAGCTGCTTGGTCTCCCGGTCCAGCTTGAAGAAGCGCTCGGCCCAGCGGGCGTGGTCCTCGCGGTCCTGGCAGCCGTGGCAGGGGTGGGAGCGGATGGCCTTGCGCAGCCGGCTGAGCTCGGCGTCGTCGGCGGCCTCGGAGCGATAGCGGGTCTTGCGATACGGCGGGATCTCCTTGTCCCCGGCCTTGCTGCGCAGCACCGTGGCCAGGTCGCGGCGGGACTGCGCGGACTTGGCGTTGAACGACTTCGGGACCCGCATGTGGTCGACCGGCTCCGGCGGGCTGGGGAAGTCGGTCAGCGACAGCCGCACGACCTGCCGGTCCATCGTCAGCACCACCGGCCGCGGGCCGTCGCCCATGGCCGGCCCGGTCCGGCCGGCCGTGGTGGCCGGTATCCCCGGGTCCAGCACCACGGCCACACCGGCGCGCTTGCCGGCCGGGACCACGATGATGTCGCCGGGTGTCAGCTTCTCCAGCGCCTCCAGTGAGGCGGCGCGCCGGTTGGCGGCACCCTGCCGCGACAGGTCGGCCTCCCGGTCGGACAGCTGGCGGCGCAGCGCCATGTACTCGTCGAAGTCGCCGAGGTGGCACGTTATCGCCTCGGAGTAGCCCTCCAGCGCGGAGGTGTTGCGCCGCACCTGCTTGGTCAGGCCCACCACCGCCTGGTCGGCCTGGTACTGCGCGAACGAGGTCTCCAGCAGGTTGCGGGCCCGCTCGTGGCCGAACTGGCCGACCAGGTTCACGGCCATGTTGTAGGACGGCTTGAACGACGAGCGCAGCGGATAGGTGCGGGTCCCGGCCAGCCCGGCGAGCGCCTTGGCGTCCAGGTCCGGCCGCCACATCACCACCGCGTGGCCCTCGATGTCGATGCCGCGCCGCCCGGCCCGGCCGGTGAGCTGGGTGTACTCCCCGGCGGTGAGATCGACGTGGTTCTCGCCGTTCCACTTGGTCAGCGCCTCCAGCACCACCGTGCGGGCCGGCATGTTGATGCCCAGGGCCAGGGTCTCGGTGGCGAACACCGCCTTGACCAGACCCTGGACGAAGAGCTCTTCGACGATCTCCTTGAAGGTCGGCAGCATCCCGGCGTGGTGCGCCGCGACCCCGCGCTGCAGGCCGTCGAACCAGTCGTGGAATCCCAGGACGTTGAGATCCTCCGAGGGAATCCTCCCGGTGCGCTCCAGCACGTGCGCCTTGACCCGGGACCGCTCGTCGGCGGTGAGCAGGCGCACGCCGGCGTGCAGGAACTGCTGCACCGCGGCGTCGCAGCCGGCCCGGCTGAAAATGAAGGTGATGGCCGGCAGCAGGCCCTCGGCGTCCAGCTTCTCGATCACGTCGACCCGGCTGGGCACCCAGGCGGCGCGGCCGCGCCGCCGGTCGTTGCCGCGCCCGCCGCGCGCGGAGCCGCCGCGCGGTCCCCCGCGCTTGTACATCGCCTCCGAACCGTCGCGGCCCAGCCGCACCAGTTCGGGGTTGACGCGCAGCTCGCGCGCGGCCGAGATGCCGCCCTGGCCGCTGGCGCCGGGCATGGCCTCGCCGTCGGCGCCGTTGGCGAAAAGGTCGAACATGCGCTTTCCGGCCAGCACGTGCTGCCACAGCGGCACCGGCCGGTGCTCCCACACGATGGACTGGGTGTCGCCGCGCACGGTGCGCAGCCAGCCGGCGAACTCCTCGACGTTGGACACCGTCGCCGACAGCGCCACCAGCCGGACCGACTCCGGCAGGTGGATGATGACCTCTTCCCAGACCGCGCCGCGGAACCGGTCGGCCAGGTAGTGGACCTCGTCCATGACGACGTAGCCCAGACCGGACAGCGTGCCCGAGCCGGAGTAGAGCATGTTGCGCAGCACCTCGGTCGTCATCACGACGATCGGGGCCTCGCCGTTGACCGTGTTGTCGCCGGTCAGCAGGCCGACGTTGGCGGCGCCGTGCCGGGCCACCAGGTCGGAGAACTTCTGGTTGGACAGTGCCTTGATGGGGGTGGTGTAGAAGCACTTGACGCCCTGCGCGAGCGCCAGGTGGACGGCGAACTCCCCCACGACGGTCTTGCCCGAGCCGGTCGGGGCGGCGACCAGAACGCTGTCGCCGGCCTCCAGGGCGCGACAGCCCTCGATCTGGAACACGTCGAGGTCGAAGTCGTAGCCGCCGCGAAAGCGCTGGAACTCCGACAGGGCAGGCACATCGGGAGCCCGCAGGGGCTCAGCGGGCGATGACATGCATCCAGCCTAACCGCAAGCTTGATCGCAGCGCCTCAGGTTTGCCGTGGGCGATCAGGAGCTTTGCCCTACGGCGCCGAACGATCCCGGTGTGCGTCCCCTACACGGTCCGGAACACACGCAGAGCCTTCGGCAGTGTCCGCAGCGTCACCGGCAGCTCACCGATCCGCTCGCCGTCGGCCCAGCAGCTGACGTTCTCGGCGCGCAGTTCGATCTCGGCGGCGTTGTGGACGTTCACCTTGGGGTGGGTGACGTGGCGGCCGGAGAAGACCTTGGGGAAGATCGTCAGCAGGATCGGCTTGGCGACCCGGTCGACCACGGTGGCCTGGAAGCGGCCGTCGTCCATGCGCGCCTCGGGGCAGATCAGCATGCCGCCGCCGTACGACGGGCCGTTGCCGATCGCGACCAGCATGCACTCGGCGTCCAGCTCGCGGTCGTCCAGCCGGATGTGGAAGCGCGGGGCTTTGAAGCGGGGCAGTTCCAGGAGCATGGACAGGTCGTAGCGGCGCTTGCCACGCGGCCAGCGCATGCGGTTGGCGCGGTCGTTCACTTTGGAGTCCAGGCCGCAGGCCATGACGGTGGTGAAGCGGCGGACCACCTCATGGTCGGTGCCGGCGGCGACCGTGGCCTCGCCGAGGTCGATCCGGCCGGCCTCGCCGGCGATGATGACGCGCGCCGCCGCCTCGGGATCCCTGAGCGGGATGCCCAGACCGCGCGCGCTGTCGTTGCCGGTGCCAGCCGGGACGATCCCCAGGATCCGCTCCGGTTCGGCGGTCAGCAGCCGCAGCCCGGCCGAGACCATGCCGTCGCCGCCGACCACGACCAGCGCGGCGTCGGGCTGCTTCAGGAGCGCTTCGCGGGCCCGTTCCTCACCGTCGGCGGCGTCGCGGCCGACGACCTCGGTCACCGCGATCCCGGCGCCGCGCAGCGCGGCGACCGCGCGCCGGCCGGCCCGGGCGCCCGCGCCCTTGGCTGACGTGGGGTTGATCAGGGCGACGACGTGATCGGGTCTGGGCACGCGCAGACGGTAGCAGCGCGCGCCCCCGCGCGTCTCGGGATCGTGATCCCGGCGTTATGTGAGGTCGTCGTAGTCGTCGTCGAAGCCGCGGCGGGCCTGCTCGATCGGCACCGGCGTCAGGTCCAGGGGAGAGGCCTCATCCGGGGACAGGTTCGCGTTGATGCTGCGCGCGGCGCGGCGCTTGTCGTTCCAGACCGCGATGCCGATGGCGCCGTAGTAGAGCAGACACATCGGCGCGGCGAGCGCGGTCATGCCGAGCGGCTCGCCGGTGGGGACCGCGGCGGCGGCGAAGACGAAGATGCCGAAGGTGACATAGCGCCAGGACTTCTTCAGCCGCTCGGCGGACAGCACACCGGTGAAGTTCAGGGCCACGACGATCAGCGGGATCTCGAACGAGGCGCCGAAGATCAGGACCATCCGCATGAAGAAGCCGATGTAGTCGGCCAACGGAATCGCGGGCGGCGACTCGTCGGGGGTGAAGCCGAGCAGGACGCTCATGATGGACGGCATGATCACGTAGCACAGCACGGCGCCGCCGACGAACAGCGGCACGCCGGCGGCGACGAACGCCATCGAGTACTTCTTCTCGTTCTTGTGCAGGCCCGGGGCGACGAACGCCCAAAACTGGTACAGCCACACCGGACTGGCGACGATCAGACCCACCAGCAACGAGACCTTGAAGCTCACCGCGATGCCCGAGGTGGTTCCCAACGAGGTCAGAACGCCGCTGGCACACTTCTCGGTGGCGCCGTGGGCGACGCCGCTCACCTTGCTGTCGCACACCGCTCGGGTGAGCTTGTGGATGACCCACTGGTGGATGATCCAGCCGGCCACCGACCCCAGCGCGATGCCGAGCGAGGCGCGGAAAAGCCGCGTGCGCAGCTCCCGGATGTGCTCGCCGAGCGGCATCCGGCCTTCGGGGTCCCTCGCCTTCGGCGGCTTGCTCTTGGCCTTCGGCCGGGTCCCGTTCGCGCTGGCCTGGGTGGTCATCTTCTGGGAATCCGTTCAGCTCTGGGCGTTGTCGGCGCGCCGGGCGCCGTCGTCGACGATCTGGCCCGGGATCACCTGGGGCTCCGGCAGCGGCACGTCGTCGGCCGCGGCCTGCGCCTCGGACTTGAGGATGCGGGCGGACTTGCGCACGGAGCGCACCGTCTGGGGCAGGCGGCCGCGGCTGAACAGCGCCCATCCCGCCAGCACGATGAGTCCGATCTCGATCAGACGCGGGAACACGGTCCGACCCCCTTGGTCGTCGACACGGGATTGCTATATGAGACTAATCGGCCTGGGCCCGTGCCCGCATCGCCTTGACGCCCTCCATTTCCTGCACGCCGCGCAGGGTCTGGCTCGCGTCGTTCAGGACGGCGGAGGTCTTCTTGAGCTCCCGGATCAGCCCTTTGGCCGCGACGAACACTCGCCAGCCGAAGGCAGCGGTGATCACCAAAGTGATGACGCCGGTGATCGTGACCAAGATGACCCAGTACATGCAAGGAACTATAGGGCCTGCCCCGGTCCGCGATGCAGGGCCAGGGTGGCCACGCCGGATGTCCGCAGGATCTCGGCCAGCTCCGGTCCGGCCGGCCGGCGGACCCGGGCCCCGCACGCGGGGCAGGTGAACAGGTAGCGGTCGGTGTCCGCGCCGCCGGTGGAGACGAAGCGGACGTCGGCGATCGCCACATACTGCGGTCCGCAATCCGGACACCGGACGCGGAAATCGGCGGAGCCGGTACCCGGAGTCGTCGAATCGCCACCCGCGGGGACCGGTTCGGTCTCCGGCTGAGCCGCGTCGGCCAGCCCGCCGGTCAGGGCGCGCAAGCGGACCCGGGAGCCCCGCTCCTCGGCCTCGTCCGGCGGCTCCCCCGCCGAACTCACGCCGCCTCCTCGCCGTCCCCGTACAGCGCCAGCGCCTCGGCGGCGGTCTTGCGCACCTGGTCGGCCAGGGCCGGCGGGTCGACGATGCGGCCGTCGGCGCCCAGGCGCAGCACCAGGCGCAGGATGCGGCCCTGGTCGGGGGCGCGCAGCGCGATGCGCAGGCCGCCCTCCGGGAGTTCCTCGACGCCCTCGTTCGGATAGTTCTCGGCGACCCAGCGGGCGTGCCGGGTGACCTCCAGGGTCACCAGCGGGTCGTCGGCGGCCGGGCGCAGCACGCCCTCGTCCAGGTCGTGCGGCTCGGCGGCCTCGGGGACGTCGGCGGCGACATCGAGGACTTCGATCGACACTATCCGCGACAGCCGGAACACCCGGGTGGCCTCGCTGCGGCGGCACCAGCCCTCCAGGTAGGCGTGGCCGTCGGAGAGGATCACCCGCATCGGGTCCACGTCGCGCCCGGTCACCTGGTCGCGCGAGGGCACGAAGTACTCCAGCCGCAGCCGGCGGCCGGTGTCCAGGGCCTGGCGGATGCGGTCCAGGACGGTGGCGCGCGCCTCGAAGGCCACGGTCACCCGCTGCGAGGCCGCGGCCCCGCGCTCGCCGGCGGCCTCCTCCAGCTTGGCGATGGCGCGCAGCAGGGCGTCGCGGTCGGCCACGCCGGGCAGCTGCGCCAGCGCCCGCAGCGCCACCAGCAGCGCCACCGCCTCGCGCACCGAGAACCGCAGCGGCCGCACGATGGCCTCGGCGTTCTCCAGGTGGATGGTGCCGCCCTCGCCGATGTGCGCCTCCATGAGGTCATCCGGCAGGCCGCCGGGCA
>JAEKKI010000288.1 GCA_019510485.1 Catenulisporales bacterium | reverse complement strand
GATGGTGCTGATGGGTGAGGACGCGGCGTCCTCGCGCAAGTCGCTGTCGGAGTACTCGCAGTCCTATCTGCGGTTCGTGTGGCAGGCCGCTGCCACGGTCACGGTGATCACCTACTCGCTGTGGGCGTTCCAACTGGCCACCGCCGATCCGGATATGGCGCACAAGTCGGCCAAGCCGTGGCTGGAGATATCGGTCATCCCCTGGGTGTTCATCTTCCTGCGTTACGCGATGTTCATCGACGCGGGCCGCGCCGGGGAACCGGAGGACGTGATGCTGAAGGACCGCGTCATCATGGGCATCGGGGCGATCTGGCTCGCGATCTTCGCCACCGGCGTCATCCTCGTCGGCGCGCGCGGCTGAAGTCACAGCGCACAGCAGCCGGCGGCAAATACAGTCTTGTGAATAGGGACGTGAGAGACGTGGCCGTGCCACAGCAGAGTTCTACCGGAGCCCAGGGATCGCCCGGCCTGCACCCCGAGCGCCTCTACGGCTGGGGCATGACCAGCCCCTCGGTCGCCGAGGTCGCCGACCCCACGGCGATCGAGCAGCTGGCCGAGCTGGTCGCCGGCGCCGGCCCCCGCGGCGTGATCGCCCGCGGCCTGGGCCGCTCCTACGGCGACCCGGCCCAGAACGGCGGGGGCCGGGTGGTGCGCACCACCTCCCTGAACAAGATCCTCGGCATCGACGTCCAGAACGGGCTCGTCACCGCGCAGGCCGGGGTCAGCCTGCACCAGCTGATGGGCACGATGCTGCCGCTGGGCTGGTTCGTGCCGGTCACGCCGGGCACCCGCTACGTCACCGTCGGCGGCGCGATCGGCGCGGACATCCACGGCAAGAACCACCACAGCGCCGGGTCCTTCAGCCAGCACGTGATCGCGCTGGACCTGCTCGGCGCCGACGGGCAGGTCCGGACCCTGACTCCGGAGACCACCCCGGACCTGTTCTGGGCCACCGCCGGCGGGATGGGCCTGACCGGCATCGTCACCCAGGCCACCATCCGGTTCAAGAAGGTGGAGACGGCACGGATCAAGGCCGACATCTGGCGCGCGCCGGACCTGGACGGCGTCATGGCCGAGCTGGCCGCCACCGACGACAAGTACCCGTACACGGTGGCCTGGATCGACTGCCTGTCCACCGGCCGCAACCTCGGCCGCTCGGTGCTGACCTGCGGCGACTTCGCCAAGCTGGACGAGCTGCCGGCCAAGGTGCGCCGCGAGCCGCGCAAGTTCGCGCCGCTGTCCCTGGGCACCGTCCCGCCGGTGCCGGTCAGCGGGCTGCTGAACAAGATGACCGGCCGGGTGTTCAACGAGATGTGGTTCCGCAAGGCGCCGGTCCGCAAGGAGGGCGTGATCCAGGGCGTCGGCGCGTTCTTCCACCCGCTGGACGGCATCATGGACTGGAACCGCATCTACGGGCCGTCGGGCTTCCTGCAGTGGCAGTTCGTGGTGCCCTTCGGCGCCGAGGACACGCTGCGGCAGATCGTGGAGCGGATCTCCGCGCACGGCGCCCCGGCGGCGCTGACGGTCCTCAAGCGGTTCGGGGCCGGCAACTCCGGCTACCTGTCCTTCCCGACCGCCGGCTGGACCCTGGCGCTGGACTTCCCGACCAACACCGCGGGGCTCGCCGAGCTGCTGGACGGGCTGGACGAGAAGGTGCTGGAGGCCGGCGGGCGGCTGTATCTGGCGAAGGACTCGCGGATGCGCCCGGAGCTGCTGGCCGAGATGTATCCGCGGCTGGAGGCGTTCCGCAAGCTGCGCGCCGAGATCGACCCGCACCAGGTCTTCATGTCGGACCAGGCGCGCCGCCTGCACCTGTAAAGCCTGTAGCGCCTGTAGAGCTCGTATTCGGGCCCAAGGATAGGAACAACACTCATGAAGGACTCCCTGGGCGCGGCCCAGTCCCTGCTGGTCCTCGGCGGCTCCTCGGACATCGCCATGGCCACCGCGCGCAAGATGGCCGCCGCGCGCACCAAGAAGGTCTACCTGGCAGGCCGGCCCTCCCGGCAGCTGGAGGACAACGCCGCCGAGCTGCGCCGGCTCGGCGCCGACGTCGAGGTGGTGCCGTTCGACGCGGCCGCCACCGACGAGCATGAGAAGGCGCTGTCGCAGGTGTTCACCGCCGGCGACGTCGACGTGGTGCTGATGGCCTTCGGCGTGCTCGGCGACCAGGCCGAGGACGAGAAGGACCCGGCGCGCGCCGCCGCGGTGGCGCACGTGAACTACACCGGCGCCGTCTCCAGCGGCATCGTGGTCGCTCAGGCGCTGAAGAAGCAGGGGCACGGGGCGCTGGTGGTGCTGTCCTCGGTGGCCGCCGAGCGGGCTCGGCGGGGGAACTTCATCTACGGCTCCAGCAAGGCCGGGCTGGACGCGTTCGCTCAGGGGCTCGGCGATTCGCTGCAGGGCACCGGTGTGCATGTGATGGTGGTGCGGCCCGGGTTCGTCGATACGAAGATGACGAAGGGGATGGACAAGGCACCGCTTTCCACTACGCCGGAGGCGGTGGCGGATGCGATTCTGGCGGGTTTGCGGCGGGGGTCGCACACGGTGTGGGCGCCGGGTGCGTTCCGGTACGTGATGTCGGGTTTGCGGCATGTGCCGCGGCCGATCTTCCGGAAGCTGCCGCTGTAGATCGCGAGCTGTTCGGGCCGGGGCGGCCGACCCTCCCACAAATCAGCCGCCCCGGTATGGTCCGCGTCCGTCCGGCAGGAACGGGCGCGGAGTCTTTTTTGTTCTGCGGTGTTGTGCAGTGTTATGCGGTGTTATGCGGCGGCGAATGTGGGTTGGGTCGCCGGCTGCGGGAACGTGTGCGGGTTCGCAGCCGGGTACGGAGCGAGGAAGTGATCCTCGGGGCGCGGTAGGCCGAAGCGTTCGCGAAGGGTGCTGTTGTCGTACTCCGTGCGAAACAGGTCGCGTCGTTGCAGGAGCGGGACTACTTGGTCGACGAACGTGGTGAGTCCGCTGAGCCCGTCGGGGTAAGGCGGCGGCAGGATGTTGAATCCGTCTGCGGCGCCTGCGTCGGCCCACTCCTGCATCGAGTCCACGATCCGCTCCGGTGTGCCTACCAGTACGCGGTGTCCGTGTCCGTAGTCCGATCGCACTGCGTCGTGCTCTATCTGGAGTCGACGGGCCTCGGCGTCGGTTGACCCGATGATGGGGATGATCCCCGGTAGTACCACCGGTACGTGTGCTTCCCTGCCATACGCGG
>JAEKKI010000077.1 GCA_019510485.1 Catenulisporales bacterium | reverse complement strand
GATGGAGCGGGCACTGGCAGTGCGTGGCATATCCGAGAGACTCCGGCGGGACGGCGCGGCGGTCGCGGGAAGTTGGCGCGGGGACGCCGCGCAAGGATTCGGGATGGCGATGGGGACGTGCCTCGCGGCGTTGGATCGGCACGCGAGCGGCCTGGCGACGACCGCGCGGGTGCTCAACGAAGCGGGCATCGCGGGTGCGGCGGCGCAGGATCTGGTGATGGGGATCGTGACGGACGCCGCGGAGTGGGCCGCGGCGGAGCTCGCGGCGACAGCCGTGGCGGGCGTGCTCACGCTCGGATTGGCCACGGTCGGCGGAGCACTGGCGGAGTCCGCGACGCTCGCGGCGTTCGTGGCCCGCGCGGAGCGGATATCGGCGGAGTTCGGCGCGACGCTGGAGCGGCTGACGACCGAGTTGGCAGAGCTGAGAGCGGTCCGTGACACGATCAGCGCCGCCCACGGACTCAAGAAGCTGCGAGCAGTGCGCCACGCCCAAGACACGGTGACAGACCTGCGAGGCGCAGGAGCGCTCTTCCACGCCGCCGAGCGGACGGCCGACGCCGCGATCGGCCTGGGGACCGGGCTGCCGTTGACTGCGGACGGTCCCAAAAGCCTCGGTTCCGCGATCGCCCGAACCGCCGCCGAAGAAGCGAAGCAGATCGAGTCCGGAAGCTGATCGGCGCCGGCAATCAGCCACGAGCCACAACCACGAGTCACAGCCACGAGTCACAACCACGAGTCACAGCCACGAGCCAGTCGAGCGCGAGAACGCGGACGGCTGGACGCCGGCCGTCAAGTAAGAGCGGACATATCGGGGCTATACCACCACTGCGCTTGACTCGACCAAGCAAGTACTAGACGCTTTGCGTCAAGCGACACTTGTCGCACATGACGCTGATGGCGAACGACCCTGATTCCACGGAGGCCCCCATGCCGCAATCGCCGACCTGGACCGCCGCTCACGGCGAGCTGGCGCGGGACCTGGAACGCGTCGTCGAGGCGCGGGTGCTGGGGCCGTTCGATCTGCTGTTCGGACTCGAAGACGCCGTACGACGGCGGGCCCGCGAGTCGATCATGGACTGGACCGAGGCCCTGCTCGGCTCCGACGACGACGCCGCCCGCACCACCGCCATGCGGCTGGTCAGCACTCTGTTCCCGGCCGACGTGCCGTTCGATCCGCCGCCGACATGGTGGGGCTCCCCGTTCGGGCGCGCCGTGCTGCTGCGGGCCGGGCATCCGAGCTCTGACGCGGTGCCGTTCACGGTCGCGGCGGCGATGCTCGGCATCAGCCGGCAGGGCGTCCACGACCTCGCACGGCGCGGCAAGGTACAGGCGCATCCCGACGGCGGTGTGACGGTCGAGTCCGTGCGGGGCCGCCTCCGCGACCGGCTGCTCAACGACTCGACCGACTGACCTGATTGGCCAGCCCCGCCCTCTAAGCCCGCCGCAGCACCACCCGGCACGGATGCGCCGGATCATCGGTAGCGCACAGCAGCAGATCCGGCCCGGCCCGGTAGACGTCGAACACAAGAGACTGCGCCAGATCGCCGTCCACCTCCAACCGCACGCCGCTGTACCCGTCCAGCGCCTCGGAGTCCCACCGTCCCGACGAAGCGGGCACGCCGTCGCCGGAACCCAGCCCGCCGCCGGACAACGCGCTGGCGTCGTACGTCCCGTCGCCGCGCAGCTCCACCGACATCCCGGTACGTGAGTGCCACGTCCCCAGCAGATCGCCATCCGATCCCACCGCGATCGCGTGCGCGGAAGCCGGATCCGAAGGCGCACCGAACCGCCACAGCGAGCCGCCGGCGGCCACCAGCACCGCCAACGCGCCGAGCGCCAATCGCCGCGGCGCCGCCGCCTCCCGGCGCTGCCACGCCAGAAGAACCATCGACCCGGCCATACCGATCGGCCAGTAGAACGCGCTCACCAGACACCCGAAGCACCACAGCAACCGCCGCGAGCTCCCCCGCGTCACCAACCCGAACACCCCGACCGCGACCGCCCACACCGCGCCGACGAGGTAGTACGCGGTCCACGGCCGCACGTCCCGCAGGTGCGGCATATCAGGGTTCACATCACCGCCCCGGACGAACACCCGATAGCCGTAGACGGCCACCAGGACGAGCCAGAACAGCACGCCGAGCCCGAGGGCGGCCGCGATGCACACCCGCGCCGCCCGCCGCAGTCCCGGGCCCAGGGCGAGGCCGGTGAGCACCAGCCCCTCACTGTGCATCCCGAAGAACGGCTCGTCGGCATCCCTCTGGTCTGCTATATCAGCATCCGCATCACCGGCGGCTGCTATGTCGTTATCGGTATCGATGCCGGTTTCGGCGATCGCGTCGGTATCAGGCTCGGTGGAGAACACGCGCCCCACAATGCCGAAAGCCCGGCGGGAGCGGAAGCTCCCACCGGGCCCACGAACCGGCGCCCTCGAACCGAGCGCCGCGCCGCTCCCCTACGCGTTCTCCGGGAAGTGGCACGCGACCTGGTGCGCGTACCCGGCGTCGGACAGCGGACCGAGCTGCAGCAGCGGCGGCTCCTGCGTCCGGCAGATGTCCTGCGCCTTCCAGCACCGGGTGTTGAACCGGCAGGCCGGCGGCGGGTTGATCGGCGAGGGGACGTCGCCCACCAGCCGGATGCGCTCGCGCTGGCCCTCGGCCTTGCCGCCCTTGCGGTCCGGGTCCGGGATCGGGACCGCCGACAGCAGGGCGTTGGTGTACGGGTGGTGCGGCTTGGTGTACAGGTCCGCCTGGTCCGCGATCTCCACGATCTTGCCCAGGTACATCACCGCGACCCGGTCGGAGATGTGGCGCACCACCGACAGGTCGTGGGCGATGAACACGTACGCCAGGTTCAGCTCGTGCTGCAGGTCCTCCAGCAGGTTCATGACCTGCGCCTGGATCGACACGTCCAGGGCCGAGACCGGCTCGTCGGCGATGATCAGCTTGGGCTTCAGGGCCAGCGCCCGGGCGATGCCGATGCGCTGGCGCTGACCGCCGGAGAACTCGTGCGGATAGCGGTTGTAGTGCTCCGGGGACAGGCCCACCAGGGACAGCAGGTCCTGCACGGCGCGCTTGACGCCGTTGGGGGTCTGGATGCCCTGGATGTGGAACGGCGCGCCGACGATGGTGCCGACGGTGTGCCGCGGGTTCAGCGAGGACTGCGGGTCCTGGAACACCATCTGGATGTCCCGGCGCAGCGGCCGCAGC
>JAEKKI010000076.1 GCA_019510485.1 Catenulisporales bacterium | reverse complement strand
TGATCGGCGAGCCGCCGCCGGGCGGGGTGATGGTGGCGGTGACCGTACCGGTCTGGGCGGAGGCGGTGACGTTGACCACCGACCCCTTGACCGTCAGGGCGCTGCTGGACAGGTCGGGCGCGGTGCTCTGGTTGACGTGGGCGTCCTCGACGATCAGCGGGCCGCCGGTCTGGAGCTGGACCGGGAACTGGATCCCGGTGTTGTTGTCCGGCGGGATCTGGCTCCAGTCGACGTTGTCGAGGGTCAGCATCTTCGCCGGGTTGTTCGGATGCACCTCGATCGCCAGGGAGTTGGTGCCGCCGACCAGCTTGGCGGTGATGTCGAAGACGTTCTTGACGTAGTCGCCGGTGACGCCGGCCGCCGCGGCGACGCGCGCGCCGTTCACCCAGACGTCGGCAGTGCCGACCACACCGTTCAGGACCAGCCGCGCGGCCTGGCCGGAGGGCGGCGCGGTGAAGTCGGTGCGGTACCACCAGGGGACGGAGAACTGCGCGATGGTGTCGGCGCCGATCTTCGTCATCTGGCCGAAGCAGCTCTTCATGGTCGTGGAGAAGTAGACGTTCGGGCAGGTGCCGTTCTGGAGCAGGGCGCTGATTTCGGTGCCCGGGGCACCGCCCCCGTCGTTCGCCACGGTCAGCCAGCCCTTCGTGGCGAAGCCGGGCGTGGAGATCTGGGCGCCGGTCTGGGTGGCGGTGGCGCTGGTGAGGACCTTCCAGCCGGTGGTGGCGCCGAGGTTCTGGACCGTGCCGGACCCGGCCGCCGGATCGGCGAGCGCCGGCTGGGTCGTCATCTGGACCACGCCGGCCAGGACCGCGGCGGCGATGCCCGCCGCTCCGAACGCGCGGATCCCGGTGCGGTGCCTGCGAAGCGTGTGCGGAGATCTCATGTCCGGCTCCTCCAGGGGGCTCGGCGGCTGGGAGCGTGCGCGATATAAATTAGGAAAGTTTCCTAACGAGATCGGGGTGCACGCTACTGAAGCCGCGAAGAGCCGTCAAGAGTCTGCGAAAGGGCCTTAACCAGAAATGCGGGGCGATCGGCCGCACGCCGAACGCCCCGAGCCGGCGCCCTACCACCGGCTCGGGGCGCTCGCCCCCGATCAAGGCCGCCCCTTTCGGGCCGGCGCGCGTTCCTACTTCGTCGACTCGTCCAGCCCGGCCTGGTCGCCCGGGCCCCTGTGGTCCTGCACGCCGCCACCGTGGCCGTCGACCACGCCGCCGCTGCCGGCCGGCGGCGGTGCCGGCATGCTCACACAGGTCGGGACCGGGTCCTTGACCGGGACCATGGCCGCGGTGACCTTGCCGCCGTCGAACTTGAACGCCACCAGCGCCGTCTGGCCCGCGGGCACGCCCGACGCCTGGACGGTGATGCTGCCGGGAGTGCCGCCGTTGCCGAGTTTGATGCCGATGGTCTCCTTCCCGTTGCCGTGCTCCGGAGCGGCGAAGCTCTCGATCGAGGGGCAGCCGTCCTTCGCCTGGATGACGACGACCCTGGAGCCCTTGTGCTTCAGCTCGTTGTTGGCGCCGGCGATGCCGCTGGGCTTGTCGACCTTCACGGTCAGGGTGCCGTCGTGGTTGTCCGTCACGGCGTAGGCCGAGGCGGTCCCGCCGAAGACGGTGAAGCCCAGGGCGGCGGTGCCGGCCGCCGCGACGGTGCCCGCGGTGGCCCAGGCCGGGCGGGCGAGGCGGCGGCGGGCCGCGGGGGCGGCCGCCGGGCTCTCGGCCGGGGCGGCCGTGAGCGCGTGGCCGTGCTCGGCCATCAGGTTCTCGTACAGGTGGTCGGCGAACTTGGTCATGGTGTTTCCTCCACTTCCGGGCGCTCGTGCGCCCTTCGCAGTCGGGCTCTGGCGCGCATCAACCGCATGCGCACCGCGCCCGGGGAGATGCCGAGCACTCCCGCCGCCTCCTTGGCCTTCAACCCCGCGAGGTCGACCAGCTCCACCGCCTGGCGGTCCAGGGCCGGCAGCCGGGTCAGCTCGGTGACCAGGCGGCGGCCGACACGCTCGGCGTCGATGCGGTCGAGGAGTTCCCCGACGTGGTCCGCGGCCAGCTCGCGGCGTCCGGCCAGGCGGGCCGTGCGCTCGCGGGCCCGGGCGTGCGCCTCGCAGTGCTCGGCGAACACCCGGCGGGCGATGCCGAACAGCCAGGCGCGCTCGGTGCCGCGGCGGGGGTCGAAGGAGGTGTAGGAGGTGATCGCCTCGACGAAGGTGTCCGCGGTCAGGTCGGCGACCGTCTGCGGATCGGTGCTGCGCCGGGCGAAGTAGGCGGTCACCGTGTCGATCTGGGACCGGTACAGGTGCTCGAAGCCGACGGCCGGGTCGTGGTCCGCCGGAGGCCGTCGGGGCTCCGGCGGATGCGGCTGCTCGTTCCGGGACCGGGTCCGAGGCTGTCGTCGTGGCTGCGTCGTCGTCTCGCTCACACCTGTAGTTGCCGACTGCGCCGGATTCTGTCACAAGGCGGGGTCAGGGCCGGTCACACATTCGACGCCATCGGCGTTTGGGCCGGCCTTCGGCGGTGCATTCCCACCGGTGGTCCCTCCCCCGACTCAGCGAGGTCCCGATGAACCAGCGCCTGACCAAAAGCGCGGCCGCCGCGGCGGCGTCCCTGCTCGTGCTGGCGGCCGCCGGCTGTGGCAGCGGCAGCGGGAAGCCGAAGTCCGCCGGCTCCACACCGGCCGGGTCCACCTCGTCGTCCACCGCCGGGTCGCAGAACCCTCGGACGAGCACGGACTCGCTGCAATCGGACTACGAGCGCGTCGTCAGCGACGCGCTGCCGTCGGTGGTGCAGATCAGCACGACCGGCGGCCTGGGCTCCGGCGTGGTCTACGACGCCAAGGGCGACATCATCACCAACGCGCACGTCGTCGGAACCGCCACCAAGTTCACGGTCACGCAGCCCACCGGCGGCGCCCCGCTGACCGCCTCCCTGGTCGGCGCCTACCCGAGCGGCGACATCGCGGTGATCCGGGTCAGCGGCGGCGGCAGCACCCTGAAGCCGGCGAAGTTCGGCGACTCGACCAAGCTCAAGGTCGGCCAGATCGTGCTGGCGATGGGCAGTCCGCTGGGCCTGACCGGCACCGTGACCCAGGGCATCGTCTCGGCGCTGGGCCGCACCGTGACGTCCAAGGACTCCGCCGGCGGCGGCGCCATCACGGTCGGCGACGCCATCCAGACCTCGGCGGCGATCAACAACGGCAACAGCGGCGGCGCGCTGGTCG
>JAEKKI010000143.1 GCA_019510485.1 Catenulisporales bacterium | reverse complement strand
GCTTCTGGAACGTTGCGACGAGGATCGCCTTCCCCTGGCGGAACTTGAAGTCCTCGGCGTCGTCTGTGGTCGGGATTCCTAGGCGATCTGCCTCTGCTCGAACCTGTTTCGCGAGATAGGTGTCGGGGGCTAGGTAGACGGCGGGCCCGAGCCCTTCATTCAGAGTGCTTTGCGCGATGAGGAGCGCATCGACGGTCTTCCCGCCGCCCGTGTTCTGCTTGATGACGATGTCGCGATCATCTCGACGTTCGAACCACTTGTCCAAGACTTCGCCCTGCTCATGCCGCAGATACGACCAGGGGCGGTTGGGAAGAGCCGCGTAGACGTCCCGAGGGCGCAGCAATGGCTTGTTGTTCCCCGCGCCGACACGGCTCCAGTCAAGCGGCATGGACCTGTCCCCTCGCATCGTTGGCGATCGTTGCCGGAACCACTATTGTCCGCGGTTCGCGCGATCGGGAGACAGATTTTCGGGAGACGTGGGTCGTGTCGCGTAGACGCGTTCTTGCAGCATCCATGCCAGCCACCAGAGCCCGCAGTGGATGGAGATGGTGGTGATGGCGAGTCCGAGGATGACCCAAGACGACTACGGCCGGGCCTCGTCACGCTCTGTGAGGATCGGTCGAGGCCCGGCCTTGAGGAGTCGCGTACCTGACACACGGTGTTCGGCCTCGAGTGTGTTCAGCGCCTGCGGCACGGGTGGGTAGTCGGTCCTGTCAACTGGTTCGCGAGCTGGCTGAGCGCAAGTGGTAAAATGAGCCAGCCCGTCGATTGCGGCGCGCGCGACTCGGGCAGCTGCGCTGCCGACACTGGCTGTTGCTCGGTCTCGAATGCTCGGCAGGTGCTCGCAGGTGGTCTGAGCTTGTAGTTACCGGATCCCCGCCTTCACGAGGCCCGGCGGCCGAGCAGCACTCCCACCTCGCGCGCCAGCGCCGCCGCCGCCTCGATCTCGACCCGGCGGATCGACACGCTCTCGATCAGGAAGCCGAAGGGCATGCCGAGTTTGCGGCAGAAGGCGGTCAGGTCGCGGGCGGTGGCGACGCAGTGCTCGTAGGACTCGGCGAGGGTATCGTCCGCGTGTCGCAGGGAGTTCGCCAGCCAGCCCGGGACGTCTACACCGAGCCACTTGAGGAAGGCGAGCGTCTTGACCGAGCCGCAGACCGAGATGGTGAACAGGATCGGGCACGGGGCCAGGCCGCGCTCGCGGCACGCGTAGTAGTAGTCGGAGACGAGGCTCTTGGCCGCGTCGACGTTGTAGACGACCTGGGAGATGAAGAAGGTGCAGCCCGCGGCCTGCTTGGCGATCAGACGCAGGTGCTCCTCCGTGCGCTCGGTGATGGCGACGCCGCCGAGCGGCAGGTCGGGGCGGACGCCACGCCGGAGGGCCTGGGCTTGCGACAGGCTGGTCCGGACGTCCTTGTCCTTCGACGACGCGCCGACGAACACGGAGTGGACGCGGCGAGCGTCCGCCTGCTGGAGCCAGGTGCGGAGCTCGGTGCCGCTGTACTTGCCGACGCAGCGGTAGATGACGGTGGGGCGGTCCCAGGCGCCGAGGTACTCGGCGTGGTAGGTCGCCGGATCCATGGTCGGGAGGTAGGGGAAGGGACGCTCGGCCGGGTTGCGGTCGCTCTCGTCGTCGATGTCGTAGAGCGCGAGGCCGTCGACGTCGAGGGAGTTCAGGCGGGCGAGCGTGGCCTCGGCGATCTCGCGCACGCGCTCAGGGCCGGTGGTCAGGCGGGGCGGCACGAAGCCGAGCAGCAGCGCTCCCCTGTCGCGGGCGTTGGCCAGGAGCACGTGCGGGTTGGCGAGGCTTTGATCCGGCGAGCTCGGGTTCGTGAGGGCATCGCCGTCATCCGCCATGCCTTGGAAGCTAGCAGCCGGTTCGCCATACAGAATCCGATTACTCACCCTGTGAGATGTCACGTCGCGGGAACTGGATCCATCAGCGGCGACCGAGGGCGGATCACCGGCCATGACCCTGCAGGAAGGCAGGGGCGACGAGCCGCTGAATTCTCAGGCAGTCCTTAAGATCCGCAGCAGGGCCGATCCCGCCGTGATCGGCCCTGATCAGTCGTTCGCGCCCGCCGCGCCGGCCAACTCCCTGCTGTACAGGGCCTCGCCCATGGGGGAGTTCTCTCCGCTGACGTGTGCGCGCACCGAAGTGAGATAGTCCTGGCGGCTGACGTATCCATCGCCGTCGGCGTCCAGCGCGGCGAAGGCCGACTCGATGTTGCTCACCGGGTTCCCCAGCGCCGTGCGCAGCAGGGTGAACTCCGGGAGGCTCAGCGCGCCGTCCTGATCGGTGTCGGCGAGGTCGAACAACCCGGCGAGTACCGGCTCGCAGACCTCGTCGAAGGCTTCCGCGCCGGCCCAGGCCGCGTACTCCTCGAACGTCACTGCGCCGTCGCCGTCGGCGTCCATCGCCGCCCAGGCTCCCCGCCCGGCCGCGCGCGCCGCGACGACCAGGGGATCCTCGGCCGAGCGGCCCGTCGCCGCCGCCACGCGTTCGGTGCGTGCGAAGTACTCGTCCCTGGAGATCAACCCGTCCCCGTCGGCGTCCAGCATGGCGAAGACGAGCCGCTTCGCGGTGATGTCGTCCATTGTGTTTCCCTCTGCCGGGTTAGGTCGCATCATGAGCGATGTACACCTGCGGGCCTTTCCTGCCCTTTCACCCGACAGGCCCGATAGGGACGTTTTTCACTCGAAAGGGCGATGCCACGCCAGGCTGTCGCCGCCTAGCATCGCATTATTCGAATGCTCCGACCTCAGGTTTCGACCCCGCGAAGGCAGGATGCGATGCCCACGATCTCCCCGCTGCGGCCCGTGCGAGGAGCGGCGGCGTTCCTCGGCGCCCTCGCGCTCGGCGCCACTTTCGCTCTGACCACGGCGTCCGCTCCCGCGAGGGCCGCGGCGGCGGCTGTGACCTGCACGGGGTCGCACTCCGTGAGCTACTCGCCGGGGCTGCTGCTAGCCCCGCGGCCGGTGGCGGCCACGGCGCGCTATGCGCTGGCGCAGTGCATCTCCACGGACCCCGGCGTGACGGCGGGCACCAGCACCGTGACGCTGACGAACACCATCTCCTGCCTGACCCTGGACAACACCGGGACCGGCGTTTTGACCCTGGACTGGAACAACGGCCGCAGCAGCACCTTCACGTTCACCCGGACCGCCACCCATCCCGCCGGACAGACCGTGGTCCTGGCCACCGGCGCGATCACCGGCGGCGAGTTCGCCGGCGACGCGGCGACCCTGATCGTCACCGATCTGAGCGTCGACCTGCTCGCCTGCCTGGCGCCGCCCGGGGTCACCGGCACCTCAGGCCGCGCGGTCCTGACGATCACCTCGACGTAGAAGCCGGAGCGTGCGCGACCGCGGCCTGTGCACGAAGACCCGGGCAGGGCCGGGAGCTTTCGCCGTCGCGCTCGGCGAGGCTGGATCATCCCAGCGATGCAGTCGCCGCGCGCAACTCCGCCAAGGCGGCCAGCGCATGGTAAGCAAGCCCCTTGTCGTCATCAGCATCGCTCTCAGCCCACTGAGCGTGGCCCCGCTTGAACGCCAGGACCCCCAACTCGCCCGCCAGATGCGCCGTCGGCTCGGGCACCCCGCGCGCGACGAGCGCGGCTGTCATGGCGGCCGCCATCCCGACGCTCTTGAGCGCATGCCGCTCCTGAAGCTCGGTGCTGGCCGCCACCGCCGCCTTGATGCGCGGGGCGAGCTCGCGGTTCGTCCGCCCGATCGCGCCCGACGCGCGCTCCAGGCCGGCGGCGACCGCTTGGAGCGGGCCGGCCTCCGCGGGGGCCTCGGTGATCCCGTCGGCGAGCAGCTTGCTCAGCGTCTGCTGGCCGGCGACCAGGATTTCGCGCTTGTCGGAGAAGTGCCGGAAGAAGGTGCTCCGGGTGACGCCGGCCCGTTCGGCGATCTGCGCCACCGTGGTGGCGTCGTAGCCCTGCTCGGTGAACAGGTCGACGGCCGCGATCACGAGGCGCTCGGTCGCTCCCGGTTCCCATCGAGCCATGACTCCAGGATAGGTGATGGGACCCGAGTCCCGCCAAAGCGATGGGACACATATCCCATCACCGTGTAGAGTGATGCGACAACAGTCCCATCACTTCCGGGGAGTACCACATGCATGTCTTCGTCACCGGCGGCACCGGCACCATCGGCTCCGCCGTCGTCGCCGAACTGGTCGCCAACGGCCACACCGTCCTCGCCCTGGCCCGCTCGGACGCCGCCGTGCAAGCCCTTAAGGACGCCGGCGCCGAGCCGCTGCCCGGAGCGCTGGCCGACCTCGACGTCCTGCGGGCCGGCGCCGCCCAAGCCGACGGCGTGATCAGCCTGGCGTTCGGCCGCGACTACAGCACCCCCGAGGCGCTCGCGCAGTCCATCGCCGAGGAGAGCGCCGCCGTCGCCACGCTGGGGGAGGCGCTCATCGGAAGCGACCGCCCGATCGTCGCGGTCTCCGGCACGCCCCCGATGCCGGGACGCGCCTCCACCGAGGCCGACCCGCTGCCCACCGGCGGACCGCTCGCCGGCCGCGGCCGCACGCTGCTGGCCCTCCTTGATCTCGCATCGCGCGGCGTGCGCTGCACAGCCGTCCGCATGCCGCGCACGGTCCACAACGAGGGCCGAGGCGGCTTCGCCGGCCTGCTGACCGACACCGCCCGGCGCACCGGAGTCGCCGGCTATCCGGGCGACGGCACCCAGCGCTGGCCGGCCGTGCACGCGCGCGACGCCGCGGTCCTGTTCCGGCTGGCCCTGGAGTCGGCACCGGCCGGGACGACCTGGCACGCCGTCAGCGACGAGGGCGATGCGGTGCGGGACATCGCGGCGGTCATCGGCCGGCGCCTGGGCCTGCCGGTCCAGGAAGTGCCGCAGGACACCTTCGGCCCGTTCGGCCCGATCTTCGCGATGGACCAGCCGGCGTCCAGCGCCTACACGCGGGCGACGCTCGGCTGGAAGCCGACGCAACCCAGCCTCCTTGAAGACCTGGAGAACATTCAGCCCTGAGAAGGCCGGCGGAGTGAAACTTTCACCCCGCCGACCGCCCATACAAAGGTCCTGGCATCGAAGCGCCGGTCGAACTTGCTCCACCGAAGCGGTTCTCGTTTATGTGAGAGCTCGAATTCGTTCGCCGCCTGGAGGGGAGACCGGGTGTGGCCGTCACGGTGGGTGTGATCCAGGTCGCCTTCGACGGAGACGGCGCCGGCGCCGAGGATCTGACGTGGGGCCAGCTGGGAATCTGGCGCCGGACCCGGCAGACCGGCCGGACGATGAACATCGTGCTGACCCTGCCGCTGGACGACGGCACGCCGCTGGTGGAGCTGGTCGGGATGCTGCGCTTCCTGGTCAGCCGCCATCCGGCGTTACGCACGCGGCTGCGGTTCGACACGGACCCGAAAGGGGACAAGCCCCGACCGCGGCAGGTGGTCGTCAGCTCCGGAGAGGTGCCGCTGCACGTCGTCGACGTCGACGACGAACGCGGCGATCCCGCCGCGGCGGCGGAGGAACTGCATTCACGCTACGAGATCGAACGGTTCGACTACGAGAACGAGTTCCCGGTGCGGATGGGCGTCGTCCAGCGCTGGGGCAAGCCGGCCTACCTGGTGATCGGCTACAGCCACGTGCTCTTGGACGGCGCCGGTATCCGAGCCCTGGGCCGGGACGTGCGGCACTTCGACCGGGCCGGCGGCGCGCGCGGGGCGGCGACCGCACCGCCGCCGCCGGCGCCGAGCGTCCTGGAAGTGGCGCGGGCGCAGGCCTCGCCCGCCGGACGCAGGCTGAGCGCCCGCGCGGTCCGGCACTGGGCGGTGCAGCTCGACCGGCTCGCCGCGTGGCAGCCCCCTGAGCCGCCCCGGCGCCGCGAGCCCCGCTATTGGGAGCTGGTCGGCTATTCCCCGGCGATGGAATTGGCGATGCGGGTGGTCGCGGCGCGGACCGGGATCGGCACGACACATGTGCTGATGGCCGCCTACTCGGTGGCCGTGGCCCGGGTCTTCAAACGGGATCCGAGCGTGGCGCAGATCGTGGTCGGCAACCGGTTCCGGCCCGGCTTCGCCGATCTGGCCTCGCAGGTGTCGCAGGACGGGATCTGCGTGGTCGACGTCGCCGACGCCGACTTCGACGAGGTCGTGGCGCGCGCCGAGAAGGCGGTGACCGGCGCCTCCTTCGCCGCGTACTACGACCCGGACGAGCGCGACCGCATGCTGACCGAGGCCGCCGAGCGGCGCGGGGGGCGGCTGGACATCGAGTGGCACGTCAACGATCGCCGGGACAAAGGCGGAGCCGGAGCCGGGGACGACCAGCGCGCCGCCCCCGTTCCCCGGGCGGCGGACGTGGCGCGGGTGCTGCCGTTGAGCAGGTGGTACTGGGGCCGCAAGGCCTCGGTGTTCGACGGCGCCCTGTACCTCCAGGTCGATTCCGAACCGGTGCTGGAGGAACGCCTGGGCCCCGATGACGTCTCTCCCGCGGTGTATCTCCAGATCTGGACGGACACCTGCTCCTTCCAGGTGACGCAGGTCGAGACGTTCGCCCGGGAGATGGAGGCGGTCGTGGTGGCGGCCGCGCTCGCCCCGGAGCCCGGCCGCCCGGAGACGTTGACGTAAGGCCGCATCGCATCCATCACGGAGCGGTCGCGGAGTAGGCGGCGGCCTGGATGCCGTAAAGATCGGCGTATCGGCCGCCGAGCGCCATCAGCTCATCGTGCGGCCCGGATTCCACCAGCTTCCCCTTGTCCAGCACCAGGATCCGGTCGGCCCCGGTCACCGTCGAGAACCGATGGGACACGATGACGGTGATGGCGCCGGTCCTGGCCCCCACCTCCCGGGCCCGGGCCATGTGACGCTGGAAGATCTCCTGCTCGCTCGGCGCGTCCAGCGACGCCGTCGGCTCGTCCAGGACGAACAGCAGCGGCTCGGACCGCATCGAGGCCCTGGCCAGCGCGACCTTCTGCCACTGCCCCTCGGACAGCTCCAGCCCGCCGATGTCGCGGCCCAGGAGCGTGTCATAGCCCTGCGGCAGCCGCCGCAGCACGCGGTCCGCGTCCGCCTCCCGCACCGCCGCCGCGACGCGCTCGCCGTCGTCCAGGTGCGCGAGATCGCCCAGCCCGACGTTCTCGGCGAAGGTGGTGGCGAACCGTCCGAAGTCCTGGAACGCCGCGCTGATCCTGGACCGCCACGCCCTCGTCTCCAGCTCGCCCAGATCGGTCCCGTCGACGGTGACGCGGCCGGCATCGGGCCGGTAGAACTTGGCCAGCAGCTTCACCAGCGTCGTCTTGCCCGAGCCGTACTCGCCGACGACGGCGACCACGGAGCCGGCCGGCAGATGGACGCTGACACCGTCCAGCGCCAACCTGCCCGTGCCCGGGTAGGCGTAGTCGACGCCGTCGAAGGTGATGCCGTCGCTGAGCACCTGCGGCGCCGGGCGCGTCCCGGCGCGCCGGGCGCGGTCCTCGGCGAGGTGGTCGCGCATCCAGAACAGCGGCTCGATGTACCTGCGCACCTGCGCCACCCCCGTGGCCCTGACCACGACGCCGTGCAGGGTGTTGCGAAGGTTCGCCGCGACGGTCACCGCCAGCACCAGGTCGCCGACGCTGCCGGTGCCGTGCGCCGCCCGCTCGACGACCAGCGCGAGCCCGCCGACGAAGCCGATGCTGAAGACCAGCCAGCCGGCGAACTTCCAGGCGGCGCCCACCGCCAACGCGCGGACCCGGCCGTTCATCGTCTCCTGCCAGGCCTGGTTCTGCAGCCGCACGATCTCCGGTCCGGAGCCGGCGACCCTGATCTCCTTGGCCGCCGCCGGCTTCGTCGACAGCTCGAACAGGTGCCGCTGGAGCCGGAAGGTCTCGGCGGTGTCCAGCTCGGCCTTCGACACCGCCGCGCTGCCGCGCCGGTCGCACCACAGCGGGACCGCGGCGAAGACCAGCAGGAACAACAGCCACGGGCTGACGGTGCCGAGCAGCACCAGCGTCACCACCAGCTGCGCGACGGCGAACACCACGCCGATCGAGGCCCAGAAGCCCGCCATGATCAGCCAGGCCGAGTTGCGGACGATCGTGACCCGGTCCAGGACGTCGGAGCGTTCCAGGTGGTCCAGGGTCTCCATCGCCGCCAGATCGCTGAGCGTCCGCGGATGCAGGTCCAGCATCCCGGGCTGCTCGATGAGCGGGACCGGGAACAGGACCATGTCCAACAGGACGACGTTGACGGCGTAGGCGAGCGCCGCGACGACCGCGCCGAGGACGGCCGAGCCCGCCCGGCCGTGGATCGTCGCGTCCACGGTCCAGCGCAGGGCCAGCGCCGTGCCGGCGACGACGGCCAGGACGAGGACGTTGGCGGCGAAGTAGATCACCACTTCCCGCGGCATCCGGCGCCATGCCAGGCCGAACAGCTCCCGCCATAGAGCCGCGTAGCGCCGTAGCGGGTAGCGGGTTCGCTCGGTGGCGGCGATGAGCGCTGCGTTGTCAGCCATGGGCGGCTGCCTCTCCGGTGAGGTCGTGGTACTCGGCGCCGTCGTACTCGTCATCGAAATCGGCACGGTCGTCGTAGCCGTGCTGGAACCGCTCGGCCTGGATCGCGAACATCTCCGCGTAGGCGCCGCCGGCCGCGATCAGCTCGTCGTGGCTGCCGGACTCGGCGATCCGCCCGTTCTCCAGCAGCACGATGCGGTCGGCCTGGCGCACCGTGGAAAGGCGGTGCGAGATCAGGACGACGCTCGTCTCCCCCCGGCGCGCCGCGAGCCGGTTGAAGACCTCGAACTCGGTGCGGACGTCCAGGTGCGCGGTCGGCTCGTCGAGGACCAGCAGGCGCGCGCCGGTACGGACCGCGTACAGGGCCCGGGCCAGGACCACCTGCTGCCACTGGCCGCCGGACAGGTCGGCGCCGCCGGTCCTGGTCCGGGACAGCGGCGTCTCCCAGCCGTCCGGCAGCCGGTCCAGGACGTCGCCGAGCCCGGCGTCGTCCGCGGCGGCCGAAAGGGCGGCCCGGTCCAGCGGCACGCTCCCGTGGCCGAGCGCGACGTTCTGCGCGACGGTGAGGTGGTAGCGGACGAAGTCCTGGAAGACGACCGACATCCGGTCCCGCCAGGCCGGCGGCCCCAGCTCCCTGATATCCACGCCGTCGGCGGTGATCCGGCCGGCGGTCGGCGTGTACAGGCCCGCCAGGAGCTTGATCATCGTCGACTTGCCGGCGCCGTTGAGGCCGACGACGGCCAACAGCTCGTGCGGGCGGATCTCCAGGTCGAGGTGGTCGGTCACCTGGCGGGTCGTCCCGGGGTAGGCGAAGCAGACGTCTTCGAAGCGGACCAGGGGGACGGCGTCCGGGGACGATGCCGGAGCATGGGTTCGCGAGTCAGGCCCCGGCGGTGTGCCGGCTGAGTTGTCGGCCGGTTTGTCAGCCGGATCGTCAGCCGGATCGTCAGCCGGATCGTCAGCCGGATGGTCGGGTGCAGACCGCAACACCGCGGCGACCTGGTCGAAGGCGTCGAGCGACTCCAGCGCGGCGGTCATGCGGTGCATGTCCTCGCTGGACCCGAACGCCTGGTACAGCGACCAGCCCGAGGCCAGCACCGCGGTCTCGACGGCGACGGTCGCGTGCCCGTGCACCGTCCCGTCGGCGACCGCCGCGTAGGCCAGGACCAGCGGCCCGGCGATGAGCAGGAAGCGCCGCAGATTCGCCCGCCGCCCCCGGCTGCCGAGCTCCCACACCGGCTCCAGCATCTCCCTGATATGGCGCTGGATCTTCGCGACCGACCACTCCTCGATGCCGAACAGGCGGATGTCCTTGCCCTCCGCGGTGGACGTCAGCGCCTCCTCCCAGGCCGTCCCGTGCATGCCGTACGGGATCCCGGCCCGCCAGGCGTCGGAGAAGCGACCGCCGATCCGGTTGCCGAAGTAGCGGTTCAGGGCGGCGGGGATGAGCAGCAAGGGCACGAGCCACCACGCGTAGCGGGCCAGCACCGCACACGAGGCGGCGGCGCCGATGAGTCCGGCTGTCCAGTGGAGCTGGCCGAGCGCGCCTTCGCCGGGCGTGTGCTCGGTCCAGTTCTGCGGATCGGCCCGCGCGATCCGGATCAGCTGCTGGACCCGCGGCCGCTCCAACCGGTCGATCGTCGGATCGGCGGAGGCCAGCCGGGCCAGCTCCGCCCGGTGCGCGCCGTCGATACGGGCCCTGGCCAGCACGTCCAACGGGGTCGAAGCCGCCTCGGCGGCGTGCCCGGCCACCATGACCGCGCCGAACAGCAGCAGCGGGAGCACGGCCGAGCCGAGCAGCCCGGAATGCGCGTGACCGCTGATCCGGGACACCAGGATCGCCGTCGTGACGGCGGACGCGGCCGGGATCAGAGCGTTGAGGAGGAAGACGGCGCAGAGCGCCGCGGTCAGCAGTGGCCGCGCGGCGCCGAGGGCGCGCAGGAGGCGGACGCGGCGAGCGAGGACTGGCAAGGCGAACGTTCCTATCGAAGCGCTTCGATCGAGGGTATGGAGAGACTCGCATCGAACGAGATCGAAGGGCAAAGGGTTTACCCGGCCGCGGCCACCAGTCGGGAGCATGGTTCCGGCCGCCCTCCCCGAAAGGAAGGCGGCCGGAATCGCGGTGGTCTGGCGCCGTCTACTTCACACTGGCCGCCGTCCCGCTCGGCGTCCACTTGTAGGTGGCGATGCCGTGCGCGGGCAGCGAGTCGCTGAAGTGCTGCCCGCCCCAGGTCGTGTTGAACGACTGCGTCGAGCCGGAGGTGTTGTCGACGATCAGCACCAGCGATCCGTCGGGGTTCTGGAACGCCACGTCGTCGAGATTCCCGGTGGTGGTCGAGGCGATGCGCTTGGCGCCGGGCGGCACGAACTTGCTGAAGTGGCCGACGGAGTAGTAGCCGGCGTCGTACTTCACGTTCCCGGTGTTCTGGTCGATCGTGACCAGCGGGGTGCAGGCGTTGCAGCCGCCGGGGATCACCGGGCCGTTGTTCTGGTCCTGGGCGACGTTCCACATCGTGGCGGTCCGGGCCCAGTTGCGGGTGCTCTGGATGAAGGTCTCGATCGCGTTCTGCGGGTCGATGCCGTCGGAGCACTCGGTCTCGTAGTTGTCCTTGGTCGGGAAGGCCGACTGCATGGTGCTGATGGCGCCGAGGTTGCCCGCGTAGCAGTGCCAGGCCGTGCCGGCCAGGTACTTGCTGGCGCCGGCGTCCTGCATCAAGGGCTGGGCGTAGCTGCTGAGCACGTTGGTGTTGAAGTCGGTGCCGAGGATCGCCGGGGACAGGTTCGCCTGGGCCACGGCGGGGCCGAGGTTGTTGGCGACGAAGCTGGCCTCGTTCTGCACGCTGAACTGCATGCCGGGGTAGGCCGTGGCGTAGGACGGTTCATTCTGCGGGGTGATCGCATAGATCGGGACGCCCTGCGCGGCATAGCCCTGGAGGAACTTCACGAAGTACTGCGCCAGCGGTCCATAGCTGGAGGGGAGCAGGGATCCGGCGTTGTTGACGTTGTTCATCTGGCCGTTCGTCTTCATCCATCCCGGAGGGCTCCACGGGTTGGCCATGAGCTTCAGGCCGGGGTTGAGCGCCATCGCCTCTTTGAGGTCGGGGATGATGTAGCCGAGGTCGTGCGCGATCGAGAAGCTCGCGAGCGTCGGATCGGGACGGGTCCAGGCCTGGTTGCTCTGGCCGTTGCAGGTCCACAGCTGGATCAGCGCGCCGTTGGCCGTGGACGCCCCGGAGACGTCCAGGCACAGCCCGGACTGCACGCCGGTGATCGTGCCGTTGATGTTGAGCTTCCACTGCTGGTTCGTCTGGCCGTTGCAGTTGTACAAGATCACTTTGGTGCCCGAAGTGGTGCCCTTGCCGTTGGCGTCCAGACACTTGCCGGCGATCTGCAGCTCGGAGGCGCTGGTGTAAGCGAACTGCTGGTTGGCGTTGCCGCTGGTGCAGTCCCGGATGACGACCTGCACGCCGTTCGCGGGATTGCCGGTGTCGTCCAGGCAGCGTCCGGAGCCCACGCCGACCGTGGTGCCGGTGGAGACCGAGAGGTTGTCGTCGTAGGAGTACGGCTGCGCGGTGGCGGAGAAGTCCGAGGAGCCCATCGGGACCCGGAGCCAGCTCATGCCGATGCCCTGACTCGGGCTGAACAGCGCGTTCATCAGGTTGGTGTGCGCGGTGGCGTTCAGCTTGTTGGACAGCAGCCAGGCCGAGCTGTCCGTCATCGCGGCGCCGAAGCCGACGATGCTTTGAAAGCTCTGAGAGCTGTCCACGGTGATGGTCGCCGAGCCGGACCCGGCCGAGAAGCCGAGGTTGGCCTGCTGGGTCAGGTGCTGGCTCAGGTCCGAGGTGGTCAGCCACTTCTGGACCGTTTCGTTGGCGGCCGACGCGGGTGCCGCCGGCATCACCACCAGCGCCAGTCCCAGGGCGCCGGCCAGGGCGCCGACCAGACCGGCGCGGCGTGTAGTTCTTGACATCCGGGTCAAGCCTCTCGGTGAGTGCCCGCGACTTGCGAGCGCAGACGATCCCGCCGCGCGGGCGGCGATGTGCGAGTGGAAGACATGGGATGTGTAACCGCGCCCGGACGGTGTGTCAAGGAACGCCGCTGGTCACCGGCGGTGCCGGCACTCGGCGAGCCGAAACTTTCAGTGCGGACATCCCATCAGGGCACGATGGCGGTGCTGTTCGCCAGGACGGTGACGGAGGCGCCGGATGATTTGCCGACCGCTGCGAACTGCCGCTCCACGGCTGTGGACGTGAAGGCTTTGATCCAGGCCCGGGACCACTCAGGGTGCCTTGCCGCGGCGGGGATGGCCAGGTCCGAGCCGCCCAGGATCGTCCCGTCACGCTTGGCCGCGAAGTAGGGCACGCAGAAGAGCCGGCCGTTCGCCGTGCAGGAGTTGGTCAGGACTTCGCGCCACGTGGACGAGTTGTCGAACGTGGCCTTGTCCGCTGTGAGGTCCTTCAGCCGGCCCGCGGCGATGAGCTTCGAGGAGAAGGTGGTGGAGACTTCCATGACGTCCGGTGGTGTGTTGGAGGCCAGGGACGTGGAAAGCTTGGGCGCCAAGGTGTCCCACGGCAGGTACGCCACTTTGACGGAGACCTTCGGGTACGTCTGGTGGAAGGCGGTGATGGCGGCGTCGACTGCCTGCGGCCATAGAGTCTCGGTGCCGGAAGCCAGCCATATCGTCATGGATCCCGGGGCGTCCGGGTCCTGCGACGACGGCGGGACCGAATCGCCTCCGTTCGCGGCTGTCGTCGTTGTTGACGATGACGATGACGTTGACGACGACGACGGTGACGGTGACGATGACGACGGCGAGACCGAAAGGCCCGTGCTGTGACTTGTGCCGGCGGTGGCCGCTACGGCAGTCGTGGGAGAGCCGGAGTCCCCGGAGCTCAGGACGATGGCGGCCACCGTGACGACCGCAGCGGTGAGAGCGGCCACGGCAGCGATCAACCCGACCGGCTTGCGCTTGCGTCCGCCTCCGGTTCCGCCTCCCCCTCCGGTCGCGGTAGCGGGCCAAGGCGCCCCAAGCCCCTCAAGCGCCCGCGTCGCGGTCGGCCGCGCCGCCGGATCCTTCGCCAGCAGCGCCGAGATGAGCGGCGCCAGCCGCCCGGCGCGCCCCGGCACGGGCGCCGGGTCGCGCACCACGGCGGTCAGTGTTTCGGCCGGCGTCCCCCGGCGGAACGGCGAGAATCCCTCAGCGGCCTGGAACAGCATCACTCCCAGCGAGTACAAGTCGCCGGCGGCAGTGGCGCCCGCTCCGTTGACGCGTTCGGGCGGCAGGTATTCGAGCGTTCCCGCCCGCGCGTCGCTCGCCGTGACCGGGGCGTCGACCGCGATCCCGAAGCCGGTGAGCAATGCCCTGCCGTCCTGGCTGAGGAAGACGTTGCCCGGCTTCACATCACGGTGCACGATCTCCTTCTCGTGCGCGGCGGCGAGCGCCGACAGCAGCCCGCGCGCGATCCTGTCCACCTGCTCGACCGGCAGCGGTCCGGACTCGGCGAGCACCTGCGCCAGCGTCCGGCCGGCGACATGGTCCATGATGATCCACAGCTTGCCGTCGTCGACCACGACATCGCGTACGGTGACGATGTGCAGGTGCTCACCCAGCTGCGCGACACGGCGGTTTTCCCGCTCCACCTGAACAAGCCACAGGTTCTGGTCGGCCTCTGATACCGCGGCCGGCCAGATCTCCTTGACCGCGATTTCGGTCCCCAGTGTCAGATCCCGCCCGTGCCACACTCGGCCGAACGCCCCGCTGCCCAGTTCTTCGAAGAGCTCGTATCGGCCGCCGACTATTCGCTGCACGAGACCCCCTGTAGTCATCGACGCTTGACGCGTCATCCGACATCACGTAGATGCCTGCTGCCAGGTTCAGGTTAGAGCATCAAGACTTTGCGAATGGCAGACTTGACCCGTGATCCTCCCCCAGGAACGCGATCCCCGCTTCATCACCATCCGGCGCGGGGGAGCGCTCACCGACGACGACCACCGTCTCCTGGCGCTGTGGGCCGCGGTATGCGCGGAACACGTTCTGCCCCTGTTCGAAGCGGCGCAGCCCGCCGATACCCGGCCCCGCGAGGCGATCGAGCAGATCCGGGCGTGGACGCGCGGCCAGACCAAGATGTCCGAATCCCGGGCGGCGGGCGGGCATGCGATGGCCGCGGCGAGGGTGTTGAGCGGGGCTGCCCGGCACGCCGCGTTCGCCGCCGGTCAGGCGGCGGCGGTGGCGCACGTCGCCGCGCACGAGCTCGGAGCCGCCGCCTACGCGATCAAGGCGGCGCGGGCGGCGGCTCCGAAGGCTGAGAGCGACAGCGCCGGCAGGCGAGAATGCCGATGGCAGCGAGAACAGCTCCCCGAGGAGATCCGCGAACTCGTTCTCGACGATCAGCGGCTGCGGAACGACATCTGCTGGTCGGTCTTCGAGTGCTGACGAAAGACAGGCGGGACTCCCGTCGCGATGACGAGAGCCCAGCACATTAGATCAGCAGATCACCGAATCAGCAGATCACTGAGCCTTCAGCAGCCCCCGCGCCCCGGGATCGCCGTTGGCCCGGCCGAAAACCGGGCCCGTGCTCGACGCGGTCGTCCCCGCCCGCAGGGCCAAGCCGCCGGCCACCGAATACATGGCCTCGTTGAAGGCCTGGCCGTTCGTGGAAGCTTTGCCCACCGCGAAGACCGCCTCGCTCTTGCCGTTCACGACGGAGCACGAAATGTAGTCCCCGACCATGCGCCCCTGACTGGTGTTCGCGATCTGCGCCATCGTCATCGGCCCGGCGACCGTCTGCGCGGCGCTCCACGTGCTCCCGCCGTTGGCCGAGGAGATGAACCCGACGTACATCTGGCACGTGGAAGCCGTGCAGTTGGCATGGGAGTAGAAGTAGTAGTACAGCCCGATCTTGGCCGTCGAGCCCGAGGTCGAGCGGTCGACACCGAGGCCGGGGATCATGTGCTCGACGCCGGAGGTGGTGGCGTCGATCGGGACCCGGGTCACGGCCGACCAACCGGTGCCGTTGGTCGATGTCGAGTACACGATGTCGTTGGCCGGGCAGCCGGAGCGGAACCGGCAGTCCTGCCAGGCCACGAAGACCTTGCCGGCCCCGTCCACCTCGGCCGAGGGCAGGCCCTCGCCGTCGCGCAGCCCGCCGGCCACGCCGTGCGAGTTGACGGTGGCCACGGTCACCGGGGAGCCCCAGCTGCTGCCGCCGTTGGTGGAGGTGAACGCCGCGATCGAGGAGCCGTTGGCGGAGTACGGCACCACGACGTTGCCGTTGGGCTGCACCACCGGCTGGCCGCCCAGACCCGAGGGGGAGCCCGCCGGGCGCGCTGCCGGCGACCAGGTCAGTCCGCCGTCGGTGGAGGCCGACATGATCTCGGCGTTGCCCGAGGAGGTGATGTCGGCCTCGGTGTAGCAGTTGCCGTAGTGCGGGCTGGTCGCGGTGTTGTCGCAGACGGTCCAGTTCTTGTCATAGCTCTGGCCGTCGAAGCCGACCGCTTTGACCGGGTAGCCCCAGGTGGTGCCGCCATTCGTGGAGCGGTTGACCAGCACGCCGTCGGCGCCGCCGGAGGAGTCGATGGGCAGGCTGGAGATCAGCCACACGTTGTGCTTGGCGTCGTAGGCCACTGACGCGTCGGAGACCTGCGCGTAGCTGCCGCCGCCGGAGTTCACCGTGATCCCGGGCAGGAAGCCGTGGGTCCAGGTGGTGCCGGAGTCCGTCGAGGTGGCCCAGCCGACGTCGGAGGAGCCGCCGCCGTAGACCCGGCCGGTCTGGTAGGCCGCGACCACGGTGGTGCCGAAGGAATACGTGTCCGGCTCGACGTGGGTCGCGTGCTGGGCGTCGGTGTCGGTGAACGGGTCCGTGCTCACCTGGATCAGCGACGGTCCGGTGCCGTTCACGGTCAGCGTGAACGGCGCGGTGTGCGTGGCCGAGGCGCCGGTGCCGGTGACGGTGATCGGATACGTGCCGCCGGGAGTGCTGCTCGCGGTGCTGACCGTCAGCGTCGAGGAGGACCCGGAGGTGATCGGGTTCGCGCTGAAGGACGCGGTCGCGCCGGAGGGCAGGCCGGAGGCCGACAGGGTCACGGACTGCGCACCGCCGGCGGTGACCGCGGTGGAGACGGTCGAGGTGGCCGAGGCGCCGGCGTTCACCGTGGCCGAGGCCGGGCTGGCGCTGATGGAGAAGTCGTTGGTCGGCACACCGCCGGACAGCGCGACGTCGTCATACAGCGTGTAGGTCGGGTCGCCCGGGTAGTCGTCGTCCTTGGTGGTCAGCGTGAGCGTGTAGTTGTCGTTCGGCGTGAGGGTCTTCGTGACCTGCTTCCAGCCCGCGCCGTTCGTGCAGGTCTTGGCCAGCACCGTGGTCGTGGTGTTGGTCGTGGTGTCGACCAGCGTCGCGGTGGCCCAGTCGTAGGTCACGGTGTCGGTGCAGAACACGTCGTACCAAAAGCTCAGTGCCGGGCTGCCAGCCGGGGCCGTGAACGACTGTGTGATCGACGACGTGTTCGCGGGGGTAGCCGATCCCACCATCGCGGCGTAGGTCCCGGAGTGCGGACCGGACGTGGTGACCGAGGTGATGCCGCTGGTGGTCCAGCCGGTCAGGCTGCCGGCCTCGAAGCCGCCGTCGGTGATGCCGGCGGCGGCCGAGGCGCTGGGCGCGGCGGCCGTCGTGCCGAAGGTCACCGTCGCCGCTGCCAGCGCGAGGGCGATCAGGCGTTTGCGGAGGCGCGAGATGGGTCGTCGGCGCACGGTGACTCCTCCTGCGATGGTGCCGGCGGGCCGATCCCGCCCGGCGTGAGGGTTGCGCTGGGCAGAGGCGTGGAGCGGGCCGCCGAACCCGGGGGGCGGACATGTGGCGTCCGACACCCGAATCAGCGTGCTGGCGTGCTGATGCGCCAGCGCTCGAATGCGCACAGAGAATTTACCGAAACTTTACGAATCAGGCGTCTGGTTCGCCCTGACGCGGCGCGTGGTGACCCTCGGAACCCTTGACGGGCGGGTCGCCGGATTCCTAAGTTCTCATACGCCATGCGTGAACGGTCGAAGGCGGACCGTAACAATCGCGTGTCAGGCGTCTACGAAAACGGTCATCCGCCAGATCCGGGTGGGCGGTTCGAAGCGGTCGCCGGGGAGTCGGACGAACACCGGCGGCTGCGGCATGGCCGGAAGCCACTACTGATCACAATGCGGGCTCGACCGTGCGGCGATTGCCCCAATCGCTGATCGGGAACGCCCTGAGGGCGTACTGTCGACTCAGCGGCGCGGTTCGACCAGTTGGGTCCGGGGCCGGTCGCTGTAAAGGAGGCTCCATGACGCGCGGTAACGGCATCCGGGGGAGCAGGATAGGTGCGGGACCGAGGGGCGAGACGGAACGGGGTCCTTCGGTGGCGCGGGTGGCTGTGACGTTCTGGTGCGCCGGCGGTCACATGACGGCTCCGACCTTCGCGGCGTCGGCGGACATCCCCGAGACCTGGGACTGCCACGCTTGCGACCGGCCCGCGGGTCCCGATCGGGACAACCCGCCGACGCGGGTGCTGCCGGGCCCGTTCAAGACCCACCTGGCCTACGTTCGCGAGCGGCGCAGCGACGCCGACGCCGATGTGATCCTTGCCGAGGCACTGTCCAGGCTTCGTACGGCGTCCTGACGGACGAAGCTCACCGCACGGCTTGATAGAGCGCGAACACCGCGCCCTGGGGGTCGCGCAGCACCGCGAGGTGGCGGGTGCCGGGCTTGTCGACCGGCCCCATCAGCGTCTGCGCGCCGAGCGACGCCGCCTTCTCCACCGCGGCGGCGATGTCCTCGGTTTTGAAATACAGCAGCCAGTGCGACGGCACGTCGGCGGGCGTCCCGGTGCTGTCCAGCTCCTGGACGCCGCCGAACGTCCAGTCGTCGACGCCCAGGTGCGGGTAGCCGTCGGCGCTGACCGACCAGCCGAGGAGCGACTGGTAGAAGGCGGTGGCGGCCGGGACGTCGCCGGTGGCCAGTTCGGCCCAGCCGGCGGCGTTCGGCTCGTCCCACAGGCCGAAGCCCTGAAAGTTCCGGGGCTGCCAGATGCAGAACAGCGCGCCGGTGGGGTCCTGCAGGACCGAGAAGCGGCCGGCGTCGAAGACGTCCATCGGGGCCATGATCAGGGTGCCGCCCTGCTCGCCGGCCCGGACGGCGGTGGTATCGGCGTCAGCCACCGCGAAGGTCACCGTCCAGGCGACCGGCTGGCCCGGCGCGTAGAGCGGGGACATCGCGGCCACCGGAACGCCACCGAGCGAGCACACCGCGTAGCCGCCCGCCTCCTCGCGCGGGTCGGTCTCCACGGTCCAGCCGAACAGGCCGCTGTAGAACCGTCCGGACTCCGCGACGTCCCCGGTGCCGAGCTCGACCCAGCACGGCGCGCCGACGGTGGCTTGGGTCGGCTTCATGGGACCTCACCTCGCACGGGTGTTCGCGGATTCGCTGCTTCCCTCACGCTGTCACGGCCGGGCCCCGGCCGCCAGCGTGCGCCGACGCGGTTCGCCCGTTCAGAGCAAGCGATTTCTGTCGCCGGACCCTGATCGCCCACAGTGGGCGGGTCTTCGGCGGTATTCGGCGGACGGATCAGACCTTTGGCCACACGGTTCACGGCAGCGGCGGCTGCGATCGGCCTGGTGGGTGCGGCTTTGGCGGCGCCGGCGGGATCGGCGCGGGCTGTCGCCGTTCCCGGCGGGCCGATCCCGTTCTCGGTGGCGGATCCGGCGATCGCACCGCGGCCGGTGCTCACGGTCAGCATCGGCGGGGCGTCGCTGCGGCTGCTGCTGGACACCGGATCCACCGGCATCCGCGTGGCCGCCGACAAGGTGCCGGCCCAGGCGGCGCGCGTCACCGGACGGGCCGCGCCGCATGCTGTCGCATCACATGCCGCCGGGCCGCAAGCCGCTTCGGCCGCGGCCATGGCTCCGGCGATCTCGGCCCCGAAACTGACCGCGCCCCACCCCGCGCCTGCCGAATCGGCCCCGGCCTCCGCCCCGAAGAAGCCGCGGCACCATCTCCCCTTCCACCGCATCGCCGCAAAAGCCGCCCGTCTCCCCGACACCGGCGTCCCGATGTCCGCCGCGCTCGGCGCCGTCACCGCGCTGACCGCATTGCTCGCCGGCGTCGGCACCGTCGTGGCGGCTCGCCGCCGAGGCGATCGGCAGGTCTGATTCGGGCCTCGACTTCGGCCGCCGCGACGGCAGCACCGGAAACGCCGTGGAGGCCGAGCAGATCTTGGGCGACCTGGTGACTCGGGCCGACGCGCTAGGCGTCCCGGTGCCGCTGCTGAGCGCCGTCGCCGTCCAGCTGCGGGTGCACAACACAAGCGCGGCGAGCTGACAGCGCCAAATCACCAAGGCATTGACCCGCCACTTCGGCTAGCCTCACCTTTGTTCAGGGGAGGGGACATGGGGATGGGGATTTCGAGCCCGCGCGGACGGCGCGCGGTGGCGTTTCTGGTGCCGACGGCCGTCTGCGTCCTGGCATTCGCCTACGGGCTGCCCAAACTGGCGCCCTACCGCGACGTCCTGAGCACCATCCGAGCCCTGACATCCGGCTGGGCCGTCGTGCTCCTGCTCGCCGCGGCGGTGAACCTCCTCGCGAACTGGCTGTTCATCGCGGCCGCCATCCCCGGACTGCCCCTGCGCCGCGCGGCCGCGGTCAACCTGGCCTCCACCGCCGTGGCCAACACCGTCCCGGCCGGGGGAGCGGTGTCGGTCGGCGTGAGCTGGCGCATGCTGTCCAGCTGGGGTCTGAGCGCGCGCTCGTTCGCCGTCTACACCGGTGTCACCGGTGTGTGGAGCACACTGGCCAAGCTCGCGACCCCGGCCGTGGCCGTCGGGGTCCTGGCCGCCACCGGGCGGCTGACGTCGGGCACCGGAGCGGTCGCCACGCTGTGCCTGGGCGCGGCGATGTGCGCGGGCCTGTTCCTGGCCGGAGTCGTGGTGGTGCGCCGGTCACTGCGCGATGAGCGGGCGGCGCGGGCGGTCGGGCGCGGGGCGCAGCGCTGGACCGACCGGTTGTTCAGGATGCTGCGGCGCACCGGCCCCACCACGGTCGCCGCCGCCGTGCTGCGGTTCCGCGACGACGCCGTCGATCTGCTGCGCACCCGCAGCTGCCGCCTGACGCTGGCCAGCGTCGGCAACGACCTGGGCTGGCTGTTGGTGTTCCAGACCTGCCTGCTGGCCTGCGGGGTCCCGCAGTCGCAGGTGCCGTGGAGCCGCTGCCTGGCCGGTTTCGCCCTGGCCCGGGTGCTGTCCCTGGTGCCGGTCACGCCGGGCGGCGTCGGCGTCATCGAGTGGGGTGTGGGGGCGTACCTGGTCGCCTCCCTCGATCCCGCCTCCGCCGCGCGCGTCACCACCGCCGTGCTGCTCGCCAGGGCCCTGACTTACGTGCTGCCGATACCGCTCGGCGCGGTGGCGTACGCGGGATGGCGGTTGCGGCTACGGCGACCGGCCCGCGCAAGCGCGAGCGCGAACGCGAACCCAGGCCCGTCCGACACCGAAGCCGCAGACGCCTGATTCCGCCGACCCGGCCTCACGCGATCGCCGCCGCCGACCGCCGCCGCTCCCGCTTCTCCCGCGCCGCCACCGGATCCACCACCGGAACCGCGTCCAGCAGCGTCCGCGTGTACTCATGCTGCGGAGCCGAGAACAACGTCCCGGAGTCCGCCAGCTCCACGATCCGCCCGAACCGCATCACCGCCACCCGGTCGGCGATCTGCCGCACCACCGCCAGGTCGTGCGCGACGAACACCACCGTCAGGCCGTACTCCCGCTGCACATCCCGCAGCAGCTCCAGGATCACCGCCTGCGTCGACACATCCAGCGACGCCACCGGCTCGTCGCACACCAGCAGCCGCGGCCGCGGCGCCAGAGCCCGCGCGATGCCGACGCGCTGCCGCATGCCGCCGGAGAACTCGTGCGGGAACCGGTCATAGGACTTCGGATCCAAACCGACCTTCGTCATCAGCTCCCGCACCGCGGCCCGGATCTGAGCGTCCGACGACTCCCCGGCGATCCGCAGCGGGTCGGCGATGATCTCCCCGACCGAGCGGCGGGGATTCAGCGACGACAACGGGTCCTGGAACACCATCTGCAAGTCCCGCCGCAGCGGCCGCAACCGGCGCTCGCCGAGCGCCGAGATGTCCGTCCCGGCGAACACCACCCGGCCGGCCGACGGCTCCAGCAGCCGCACCAGCATCCGCGCCAGCGTCGTCTTGCCGCTCCCGCTCTCGCCGACCACGCCGAGCGTCTCCCCGGCCCGCAGCTCCAGGCTGACGCCGTCCACCGCCGGTACCGGCTCGGTACGCCGCCCCGACAACGCCCCGCCGCGCCGGTAGTGCTTGGTGACGTCCTCGATCCGGACCAGAGTCTCAGGCTCGGAGGCGGCCGCATCCCGTTCCGGCAAAGGGGAATCCAGCCGTGGCATCGCCGCCAGCAGCCCCTGCGTATAAGGGTCCTGGGGATCGAGCAGCACCTTCTCCGCCGTGCCGCGCTCCACCGCGACGCCCTCGTGCATGACCACGACCTCGTCAGCGGTTCCGGCGACCACACCGAGGTCGTGGCTGATCAGCACCAGCGCCATACCGGTCTCGGCGCGCACCTCGTCCAGCAGGTCCAGGATCTGCGCCTGCACGGTGACGTCCAGCGCCGTCGTCGGCTCGTCCGCGACCAGCACCTTCGGCCGGCAGGCCAGCGCCATCGCGATCAGCGCCCGCTGCCGCATGCCGCCGGAGAACTCGTGCGGATGCGCGCGGTAGCGCCTGGCGGCGTCCGCGATGCGCACCTGCTCCAGCACCTCGATCGCCCGCGCCCGCGCCTCGGCCCGCGAAGCCTTCGTATGAACCCGGTACACCTCGGCGATCTGGTCCCCGATGGTGTGGAACGGGTCCAGCGCGGTCAGCGGATCCTGGAACACCATCGCGATCCGCGAGGCCCGCAGCGCGCGCACCTCGGCGTCCGAGGCCGCCACCACGTCGACGCCGTCCACCCACACCTGCCCCGACACCCGTGCCGGGGTCCCGCGGTGCAGCCCGAGCAGCGCCAGCGCTGTGGCGCTCTTGCCGGAGCCGGACTGGCCCACGATCCCCAGCGCCGCGCCGGCCCGCACCGAGAAACTCAGATCCTTGACGGCGCCCACCACCTCGCCGCCGCGCACCGGGAAGTCGATACCCAGACCCCTGACTTCCAGCACCGCGCTCGGCGAACTCATGCCAGCTCCACTCGGGGGTCGATCGCCGCGTAGAGGATGTCGGCGAAGGCGTTGGCCAGGATGTAGATGGTCCCGGCGGTGACCGTCACGCCGACGATCACCGGCAGGTCGGTGCTGCCGACCGCGCCGACCAGCGTCTGGCCGATGCCCGGCAGGCCGAACATGGTCTCGGTCAGCACCGCCGAGGTCATGACCTGGGCCAGGTCGATCGCGGCCATCGTGACCAGCGGCGTCAGCGCCCCGCGCAGCACGTGCCGGCCGATCACCCGGCGCTCGGACAGGCCGTAGGCGCGCGCGGTGCGGACGTGGTCCTCGCCGAGCGTCTCCAGCGTCTGCGCACGCGTCATCCGCGCATAGGCCGCGGCCTGGATCAGCGCCAGCGCGGTCCACGGCAGCAGCAGGTTCCGGGCCCACTCGGCAGGGTTCTGCGTCAGCGGCACGTACGTGGGGAACGGCAGCCACTGCAGGTCCGAGCAGAAGATGATGAGCAGCACCAGCGCCACCAGGAACACCGGCGTGGCGTAGCCGGCCAGCACCACCGCGTTCAGCGCGTGGTCCAGCCAGCGCCGCCGGCTGAGCACGGTGACCAGCCCGGAGCCGATCCCCAGCAGCAGCGACAACGCCATCGCGCCCAGCGCCAGCGACGCCGACACCGGCAGCGCGCTGCTCAGGATCGAGGTCACCGGCTGGTCGGTCTCGAAGGAGTAGCCCAGGCAGGGCGCCGGGCACTTCCGGACGCTGGGGCCGGAGGAATAGTCGTGCCCGAAGAAGATTCCGTGCAGGAAGGACAAGTACTGGTCCACCAGCGGCTTGTCCAAGCCCAGCGAGGACTTCACCACCGCCAGCCGGTCCGGCGTGCAGCCCTTGCCGCAGGCCAGCAGCGCTGGATTGGAGGGTGCGGCGTAGAAGAGCCCGTAGACGATCGCCGACAACGCCAGCAGGACCACCACCGCGCCGATCAGACGTCTGGCAAGGTAGCCGATCACGGCGCCACCTCGACGTTCTTCGGGTCCAGCGTGCGGCGCACGCCGTCGGCCAGCAGCGTGAACGCCAGCAGCGTCAGGAACAGCGCGCCGCCGGGCACCAGCACGTACATCACATCGGGCCGGAACCAGGTGGTGCCGTGCGAGAGCATCTCGCCCCACGACGGCGTCGGCGGCCGCACTCCGACGCCCAGGAACGACAGCCCGGCCTCGGAGATCATGTTCGCCGGTACCAGCAGCGCGGCGTAGGTGAGGATCGGGGTCACCAAGCCCGGCAGGATCTCCCGCCTGGCCACCCGCAACGGCGGCGCGCCCGAGAGCTTGGCGGCGGCCACGAAGTCCCGGGTCTTCAGCGACAGCGTCTGACCGCGCGCCAGCCGGGCCGTGGAACCCCAGCCGAGCAGCGCGATGACCACGGCGAGAATCAGCGGCCGCGGGATCGAGCCCGGCACGATCGCCATCAGCGCGATCGCGAACATCACATACGGGAACGCCAGCGTCAGGTCGGTCAGCCGGCCCAGCACCCCGTCCACCAGCCGGCCGCCGAGCCCGGACGCGATGCCGATCCCCACCCCGATCAGCACCTGGAGCAGCGTGGCGCCCAGGGCGACGCCCAGCGAGATGCGGGCGCCGAAGACCAGGCGCGCGAACAGGTCGCGACCGGTCTGCGGCTCCACGCCCAGCCAGTGGCTGCCGCTGACGCCGCCGAGCGAGCCGATCGGCGTGCCGCCGGAGGCGGAGTCGATCAGGTCGGAGTGCTGCGTCGTGGTGTCCTGGCCCTCCAGAGCCGTGAGCACCGGCGCGAAGACCGCCACCAGCACCATCACCGCGATGATGACCATGCCGGTGGCGGCGGCCTTGTCCTGGCGCAGGCGGCGCCAGGCCGCGAACCGGGACAGCGGGGGCGGCGGCAGGTCGGAACCCACCGCCACCTCGATCGGGACCGTCAACGAAATGACCTACTTCACCGAGATGCGGGCCAGGTCGTACTGGCCGCGCCAGCCGTCCGGCACCGCGTTCTTGACATTCTTGCCCACCAGGTAGACGTCCTTCTCGTGCATCAGCGGCACCGTCAGTGCCTGCTGCCCGAGCTTGGCGTCCAGCGCGCCCCAGCGGGCCTGGGCCGCGGCGGGGTCGGTGATCTGGTTGATCGCGTCGATCTCGGCGTTCACCGCCGGGTCGTTCAGCTGCGCCAGGTTGAAGTTGCCGCCGCTGTCGATGATCTGCCGCCCGTCGAAGACCGGGATCAGGAACGGGGCGCCCGAGGGCCAGTCCGCACCCCAGTACTGGAGCGAGATCCCGGGCTCGGTGCTGGGCTTGCCGGTCACGTCGCGGTAGGTGGAGTCGTCGACCGGCTTCAGGTTCACCGTGATGCCCGCGGCCTTCAACGCGTCCTGCAACGCCGTGGCGACCTTCGGGCCGAGGTTCTCGGCGTCGTCGGCCTCGTGGAACAGCGTGATCGTCAGGCCGTTGGCATAACCGGCCTGCGTCAGCAGCTCCTTGGCCTTGGCCGGGTCGCCCGTCGGGCCGGCCGGGAAGTAGTCGTAGGGCTGGTAGCCCAGCGCCTTCTGCGGCGGCAGGAAGGTGGTCGAGGCGCCGGCCACGGCGGTGCCGCCGGCGGCGTTGACCACGGTGGTGCGGTTCACCGCGTAGGAGATCGCCTCGCGCACCCGGATGTCGTCGAACGGCTTGATCTTGGTGTCGAACGCCAGGTAGTAGGTCGCCGGGAACTCGCCCTTGGAGACCCGCTTGGCCAGCTGCGGGTTGCTGTTCAGCTGTGCCAGCTGGTCCGGGCCGACCTGGGCGTCGGTGGTGACGGCGTTCGCGTCCTGGCCGGTGCCGGTGGCGATGCGCTGGTTGATGACCGCCGCCTCCAGGCCGGAGGTCACGTCGATCTTGTCCGGGCACGCGTAGCGCAGCGTGTCACTGGCCGCGGACCAGTGCGGGTTGCGCACCAGCTGCAACGACTTCTTCTTCTCATAGCCGGCGACCATGTAGGGGCCGGAGGAGACCGGGTGCTTCTCGTAGTCGGCCCCGGTGTCCTTCGCCTTGGGCACCGGCGCGAACTGCGTCGCCGTGGCCAGCAGCGGGAAGTCGCCCTCGGGCTTGCTCAGGTGGAAGACGATGGTCTTCGGATCCGGGGTCTCGATCGCCGCGATGCCCTCGGGCTGCTTATACGGGCCCTGGTAGTTCGCGGCGTCCACCAGCCAGTCGCGCAGATACGGCGCGCCGCCGGGCAGCTCGGGGGCGAAGGAGCGCTCGATGCCGTACTTCACGTCCTGCGCCGTGATCGGCGTGCCGTCCTCGAAGGAGATGCCGTCCTTCAGGTGGTACGTCCACGTCTTCGCGCCGTCGCTGGGCGTCCCGAGGTCGGTGGCCAGGTCCGGCGCGGGCTTGGCCCCGGCCTCGCCGGGCAGCCGGTTCCGCGTGGTGAGCGTGCGGAACAGCAGCGAGGGGATGTTGCCGCCACCGGAGGTGTACAGCCGCGCCGGGTCCAGGTGGCTGATGCCGCCCTGGTTCAGCACTTCCAGCGTGCCGCCCTGGCAGGTCTTGGGGTCGAAGGCGGCGGCCTGCGGACCCTTGCCGGAGGACGGCGAACTCGATGACGAGCACGCGGCGGTCCCGGCGAGCACAAGCGCCAGGGCAGCCGAGAAGACAGGTATTTTCCGCATGGGAAAACCTCTCGAACGGTGAGACGAGATGGAGATGTAGCGGTACAGCAGGGCGCGTGCCGGGTGGCGCGGCGCACGCTGACGAGGATGCGCTTTACAGGACGTTGTGCGCCGGCGGGGCACAGGTCGGCTGGCGGCCATGGCTACAGAGGACGTCCGCGACGCAGTGATTCGTCACAGCGAGCAGCGCGCGTTCGAGGAACGCGAGGCCGACTGTGACGAGGGAGGACATGCCTAGAACATAGGTCGGGTTTCGCGGACTGGTCAAACTCGTTTGGTATATGGACAAGACTTTGACGTGATCGTTACCTGTGGGTGCTCGGGCCGAGACGCTCCCTCGCCGAAGTGTTCGCCGGCCCGTCGATCGATCCGGGCGGGCACTGAGGCGGGTTCGGCTTTCGCGTCTTGTCCTGCGCGCCGGGATCGGATCAAGCTGTCGGTATGACGACCCGGACCAGTGCGGGGGTGACGCGGCGCGAGCAGCTGACCGCGATCGCTGCCGCTCTGTTCGCCCGCGACGGGTACCACAACGTCACGGTCGGCGACATCGCCGCGGCGGCCGGTCTGTCGGGTCCCGCGATCTACCGCCACTTCCCGGGCAAGCAGGCCATTCTGGCCGAGGTGGTGCGCTCCGGCTTCGACGAGATGGCGCGCGCGGTCGCCGCCGGCCTGGCCCAGACTTCCGACCCGGCGCAACGGCTGCGGACGACGTACCGCGACCTGGCCGCCTTCGTGATCCGGCGCCCGGAGTTCGGGGTGATGTGGCGCCGGGAGTACCGGCATTTGGCGCCCGAGGACGCGGCGGAGTTGGCCAAGCGGATGGGGGAGGCTTCGCAGGCGGCTGTCGTCGAGCTGCGGAGGTTGCGCCCGGAGCTGGAACCGGGGGATGCGGAGCTCATGTCGTGGGCGGCGCTGAGCGTGTTGGGGAGTATCTCGGATCATCGGGTGCGGCTGCCGCGTGCGGCGTTCGAGGAGTTGCTGGCCGGGATCGCGATGGGGGTGGCGTCGGCGGAGTTCGACGCTGCCGCCATGGATAACAGGCCCCAGAGAATTGACTCGGCGGATCGCAGAGAACGCATCCTCGCGGCTGCGGCACGCCTGTTCTGGGATCGCGGCTATCACGCGGTGACATTGGAGGAGATCGGTGCCGCGGCCGGGATCGCGGGACCGAGCATCTACAGCCACTTCGCGGGCAAGACGGACCTGCTGCGCACGATCACGGAGCGAATAGGGGAGCGGCTGCGGCTCACATCGGACGAGCCGCCGGCCGCCGAGCCGGAACCGGCGCACTCCCCGAGCGCAGCCACCGACCGGCTCACCGCCGAATCAGCCCTGGCCGCCCTAACCACCCGCTACGTAACCACCGTCCTAACCTCCCGCGACCTAGTCGCCGCCTACTTCACCGAAGGCCACAACCTCCCCGACCGCGACCGCGCCGAGACCCGCCGCTTCCAACGCGCCTACGCCGCGCACTGGGCCGCCCTGCTCGCCGCCGCGCGCCCGGAGCAGTCGCCGGAAGAGGTCCGCATCCGCGTCCTGGCCGCGTTCGCCGTCGTCAACGACACCGCCCGCACCCGCCGCCTCGCCGACCGGCCCGGGTTGGCGGGGCGGCTGCGGGCACTGATGCTCGCGGTGCTCTTGACGCCGGCGTCCGGGACCGGCGATGTTAATCACGGTTAGGCAGTAGGCCTCGGCAGACAGGGAGATGGTGATGAGCGGATCGCCCTGGGCGACCGATGACGTGGAGGCGGTGCGCGAGCTGGCGAAGTCCTTCTTCGTCAACGAGGCGTTGCCCCGGGAGGACGAGTTCGCCGAGCAGGGCTTCCCGAGCCCGGACATCTGGCAGGCGGCCGGGAAGCTCGGGCTGTTGTGCGCGTCCATCCCCGAGGAGCACGGCGGCGGGGGCGGGACCTTCGCGCACGAGGTCGCCATCATCGAGGCCCAGATGGCTTCCGGCGCCGGTGCCATGGCGATCGCCGTGCACTCCGGCATCGTCGCGCACTACGTCAACGCCTACGCCACCGAGGAGCAGAAGCTCCGCTGGCTGCCGCGGATGGCGGCCGGGGAGCTGATCGGGGCCATCGCGATGACCGAGCCCGGCACCGGTTCGGACCTGCAGAACATCGCCACGAAGGCGATCCGCGATCCGCAAACCGGCGACTACATCCTCAGCGGCGCCAAGACCTTCATCACCAACGGCCGCAACGCCGGCCTGCTCATCGTCGCGGCCAAGACCGATCCCGCCCAGGGCGCGCACGGCGTCTCCCTGTTCGCGGTCGAAGTCGGCGACGACACCCCCGGCTTCCAGCGCGGCCGCGTCCTGAAGAAGGTCGGCCAGCACAGCACCGACACCGCCGAACTCTTCTTCGACGGCCTGCGGGTCCCGGCCGAGAACCTGCTCGGCGGCGACGAGGGCCAGGGCTTCGTTCAGCTCATGGTGCAACTGCCGCAGGAACGCCTGCTCGTCGCGGCCATCGGCATGGCGATGCTGGAGGCCGCCGTCGATCACACCGTCGCCTACACCAAGCAGCGCGAGGCGTTCGGCAAGCCGCTGTTCAAGCTCCAGAACACCCGCTTCGAGCTGGCCGAGTGCGCCACGATCGCCCGCGTGGCGCGGGTCTTCTTCGACGACTGCGTCGCCAAGCACCTGGCCGGCGAGCTCGACGCCGCGACCGCCTCGATGGCCAAGTACTGGATCACCGACCGGCAGACCGAGGTCGTGGACCGCTGCGTCCAGCTGCACGGCGGCTACGGCTACATGCTCGAATACCCCATCGCCCGGCTGTTCGCCGACGGCCGGATCCAGCGCATCTACGGCGGCGCCAATGAGATCATGAAGGAACTGATCGCCCGCTCGCTCTAGCGGCGGGTGGCGGTCAGTCACAGATAGGAAGGACACTGCGATGCCGAACGCGTACATCTACGACGCGATCCGGACACCGCGCGGCCGGGGCAAGCGAAACGGCTCGCTGCACACCGTCAAACCCATCTCTTTGGTGGTGGGCCTCATCGACGAGATGCGGAGCCGGCACCCGAACCTGGACCCGGCGCTGATCGAGGACGTCATCCTCGGCGTGGTGACGCCGATCGGCGAGCAGGGCTCGGACATCGCCAAGATCGCGGCGCTGGCCGCCGGGCTGCCGGACACCACCGCGGGCTTCCAGCTCAACCGGTTCTGCGCCTCGGGCCTGGAGGCGGTGAACATCGCCGCGCAGAAGGTGGCCTCGGGCCTCGGCGACGATCTGCTGCTGGCCGGCGGCGTGGAATCGATGTCCCGGGTGCCGATGGCCTCCGACGGCGGCGCCTGGTTCGAGGACCCGGAGACCGCCTACGACATCTCCTTCATCCCGCAGGGCGTCGGCGCCGACCTGATCGCCACCATCGAGGGCTTCTCCCGGACCGACGTCGACGCCTTCGCCGCGCGCTCGCAGGAGCTGGCCGCCGCCGCCCGCGCCGCCGGCCACTTCAAGAACTCGGTGATCCCGGTCCGTGATCGCAACGGCCTGACGATCTTGGAGGAGGACGAGTTCATCCGCCCCGGCACCACCGTCGAGACGCTGGCCGCGCTCAAGCCGTCGTTCGACGTCATCGGCGACCTCGGCGGCTTCGACGCCGTGGCGCTGCAGAAGTACCACTGGGTGGAGCGGATCGATCACGTCCACCACGCCGGCAACTCCTCCGGCATCGTCGACGGCGCCGCGCTGGTGCTGGTCGGCAACGAGCGCGCGGGCGAGGTCGCGGGGCTGACCCCGCGCGCCCGCATCGTCGCCACCGCCGTGTCCGGCGCGGACTCCACGATCATGCTCACCGGTCCGGCGCCGGCCTCCCGCAAGGCGCTGGCCAAGGCCGGGCTCACGATCGACGACATCGACCTGGTCGAGATCAACGAGGCGTTCGCGGCCGTGGTGCTGCGCTACGTGCGTGAGATGGGCTTCCCGCAGGAGTCGGTGAACGTCAACGGCGGCGCGATCGCCCTCGGCCATCCGCTGGGCGCCACCGGCGCGATGCTGCTCGGCACCATCGTGGACGAGCTGGAACGCCGGGACTTGCGGCGCGGCCTGGTGACGCTGTGCGTCGGCGGCGGAATGGGCGTCGCCACCATCATCGAGCGGGTCTGAGGAACAGGGTTCGAACACCATGAGCGAGCAGAATCACATCCGCTGGGAGCGGGACGCCGACAGCGTGGTCGTCCTGACCATGGACGCCCCCGGCCAGTCCGCCAACACGATGAACCGCGCCTTCGTCGAGGCCCTCGGACCGGTTCTGGACCGGCTGGAGGCCGAGAAGGAGCAGATCGCGGGGGTGGTGGTCACCAGCGCCAAGAAGACCTTCTTCGCCGGCGGCGATCTCAACGAGCTGATCCGCGCCCGCCCGGAAGACGCCGCCGAGGTGATGGCGCGCAACGTTCAGATCAAGGCTCTGCTGCGGCGGCTGGAGACGCTGGGCCGTCCGGTCGCGGCCGCGATCAACGGCGCCGCGCTCGGCGGCGGCCTGGAGATCGCGCTGGCCTGCCACCACCGGATCGCGCTGGACGCCAAGGGCTCGGAGATCGGCTTGCCCGAGGTCACGCTCGGCTTGCTGCCCGGCGCCGGCGGCGTCGTGCGATCGGTGCGGCTGCTGGGAATCGCCGACGCGCTTCTCAAAGTCCTGCTTCAAGGGCAGCGTTATGAGCCGCGGGCGGCACGGGAAGTCGGACTCGTGCACGAAGTCGCGAACACACCTGAGGAACTGTTGGCCACCGCGAAAGCGTGGGTACTGGCGAATCCCGATGCCGCTCAGCCCTGGGACGCACCCGGCTATAAGATCCCCGGCGGCGATCCGAAGAACCCGAAGTTCGCCGCGAACCTCCCGGCGTTCCCGGCGAATCTGCGCAAGCAGCTCAAGGGTGCGAACTACCCCGCGCCGCGCAACATCCTGGCCGCCGCCGTCGAGGGCGCGCGCCTGGACTTCGACAACGCGATGACGGTCGAGGCGCGGTACTTCGTCGAGCTGGTCTGTGCTGGCCCCAAAAGCGGTGGCCAGGTGGCGAAGAACATGACGCAGGCGTTCTTCTTCGACATGCAGAAGGTGACCAACGGCGCGTCACGTCCCTCCGGCTTCGAGCCCTGGCGGGCCACGAAGGTCGCGGTCCTCGGCGCCGGGATGATGGGCGCCGGGATCGCCTATGTCTGCGCGCGCGGCGGGATCGAGGTCGTGCTGAAGGATGTCAGCGTCGAGGCCGCCGAGAAGGGCAAGGCGTACTCGGCCGGACTGCTGGACAAGGCGGTGGCGCGCGGGAAGATGACGCGCGAGGCGGCCGACGAGGTGCTGGCCCGCATCCACCCGACCGCCACGGCGCGCGACGCGGCCGGCGCCGACCTGGTCATCGAGGCCGTGTTCGAGTCGCCGGAGCTGAAGGGCAAGGTGTTCGCCGAGATCCAGGACGTCGTCGCCCCGGACGCGCTGCTGGGCTCGAACACCTCCACGCTGCCGATCACCGGCCTGGCCGCCGCCGTGCGCCGCCCGGCCGACTTCATCGGCCTGCATTTCTTCTCCCCGGTGGACAAGATGCCGCTGCTGGAGATCATCGCCGGATCGCAGACCTCCGACGCCGCCGTCGCCAAGGCCTTCGACCTCGCCAAGCAGATCCGCAAGACCCCGGTCATCGTCAACGACAGCCGCGGCTTCTTCACCTCCCGCGTCATCGGCCGCTTCCTGGACGAGGCGGTGGCGATGGTGGGCGAGGGCTTGGACTCCAACTCCATCGAGCAGGCGGGCTCCCAGGCCGGCTACCCCGCGCCGCCGCTGCGGCTGATGGACGAGCTGACGCTGACCCTGCCGCAGAAGATCCGCGAGGAGGCCCGCGCCGCGGCCGGTCCGGACTGGGTGGAACACGGCTCGGAGGCGGTGATCAACCGCATGGTCGACGACTTCGGGCGCGGCGGCCGCTCTTCCGGCGCGGGTTTCTACGAATACGTAGATGGGGAGCGCGCGGGGCTGTGGCCGGGTCTGGCCGAGCACTTCGGCAAGCCGGGCCACCGGATCCCGTTCGAGGACATGAAGGAGCGCATGCTCTTCGCCGAGGCGCTGGATTCGGTGCGCTGCCTGGACGAGGGCGTGCTGCGTTCGGTCGCCGAGGCGAACATCGGCTCGATCCTGGGCATCGGCTTCCCGGCCTGGACCGGCGGCGTGATCCAGTACATCAACGGCTACGACGGCGGCGTCACCGGCTTCGTGGCGCGGGCGAAGGAGCTGCGCGAGAAGTACGGCGAGCGGTTCGAGGTGCCTGAGTCGCTGGCGCTGAAGGCCGAGCGCGGGGAGCGGATCGAGTAAAACCCCTGATGGTAGGCGGCGTCTCGTTCCGACGTGCGGGAGGCCGCCGACCGATAGCATCATCGCCATGAGGGGGACACTCGCTTTACCGGTCGCTACCGGTGTGCTGCTCGCGGGACGCGCGTCCGACGGCGTCACCCGGGCCGGGGGCTGAGCCCGCGTGCCCCGCGCCGTCTCCGGCATCCCCGAACTCCGCACGCTGGGCCCGGGCCCGGTCGACCTGGGGCACAGCTCCTGGCTGGAGATCACCCAGGAGCGGGTGAACACCTTCGCCGAGGCCACCGACGACCACCAGTGGATCCACACCGACCCCGAGCGCGCCGCCTCCGGGCCGTTCGGCGGAACCATCGCCCACGGCTACCTCACCGTGGCGCTGCTGATCCCGCTGTGGACCGAACTGCTGACCGTCGAGAACGTCGGCATGGCGGTGAACTGCGGCCTGAACAGCCTGCGCTTCCGCACCCCGGTCCACGTCGGCGCCAAGATCCGCGCCGCCGGCACCATCGTCTCGGTCTCCGAGGTGCGCGGCGGCGTCGAGGTGGTCGTCGACCTCGAGGTGGAGATCGACGGCAAGAAGCGGCCGGCCTGCCAAGCGCAGGCGGTGTACCGGTTCTACGAGTAGAAGCCTGATTCGCTGTCAGTCGGTGCAGTTGGGCTTCTGGTTCGAAGCGGTGATGTCCACCAGCTGCCACTTCTTGTCCTTGTCCGGCAGGATGCCGACTTTCAGACAGGCGTGCTGGGCGGCGGCGTCGTTCGCCTTGTGCGCCAGGATCGGCAGGCTCACGCCCTCGCCGAGCAGGCACAGGATCCCGCCGCACAGCGCCGACAGCGCGATGTGCAGCACGACGGTGCTGGCCACCGGATGATCGGTCAGCGTCTCGGACAGGGTCTTGGTCTCGCTGCGCGACACATAGCGCACGCACGGCGGCGTGCCGCACAGCTTTTCGGTGCTGTCGGAGCCGCCCTGCGACTTGGCCGTCGTCGGATCGGAGACCACCGCCGCGGCCGCGCCGCCGGAGCCGTGGGAACTGCTGGAATCCTTGTCGGATTGGCAGCCCGTCACGAGCAGCAACGCCATCGTCAGGATCAATGCCAGGCCGCGCCAGGTCCGCGGCTTCGTACGGTCAGCCATGGTTCACCCCCACCATTCCCGTACTTCCACATTAGCCGTCCGCACCGTTGTATATCGGCCTGTTTCAGGCCGTTGAGGTACCGGAGGCGCTTCAGGCCTCAGCCGAAGTATTCGCGGATCAGCTGCTCGACCGTGAGCGACGCACCCAACGCCGCGGCTCCGGCCAGCACCGCGCCGTTGCCCAGGGTCGAGGTCTCCACCCGCGGCGGATACCGCAGGCGGGCCGCCAGCTGCTCGGCGACCGGCGCCAGCAGCAGGTCGCCGTTCAGGCCGATGCCGCCGCCGAGCACCACCAGCTCCATGTCCACCACCGCCGAGGCCACGGCGGCGTAGTTCGCGATCCGCCGGGCCTCCTCACCTACCACGTCCAGTGCCGCCGCGTCGCCGGCCCGCGCCAGCTCGAACACCCGCTCCATGGTCAGCTCCGCCTCCCCGGACAGCTTCTCCGCCGCGTAGCGCAGGATCGCCGCCGCGCAGGGGTCGCTGCGGACCGGCACGGACAGCTCCGGCTCACCCCCGCCCACGTCGGTGTATTCGGGCTCGAACGCGCTGTCCAGCTCGCCGGCCGCGCCCTTGAAGCCGCGGTGCAGGTTGCCGCCCAGGACCAGTCCGGCGCCGACGCCGGTGCCGATGGACAGGAACAGGAAGCTGTCGGCGCTGCCGCCGCTGCCGTGCGCGTATTCGCCGTGGGCCGCCAGGTTGATGTCGTTCTCGACCGTGACCGGTACCCGCAACGCCGCGCTGAACTGCTCCTGCGCGGCGAAGCCCTCCATCCCGCCCACGTTCGCGGCCTGCCAGACCCGGCCGTCGTGCCGGTCCACCACCCCGGGTACGCCGATCACGGCGTGCCGTACCGACTCCCGGGGCACCCCGGCGGCGTCGGCGAGTTCACCTGCCAGCTCGACGGCCGCCGGCACCATCCCGGGCGCGTCCAGGCCGTCCACGTCGGCGTCGCGCCGCACCACCTCGGCGCCGTCCAGGCCGGCCAGCGCCCCGCGCAGGTGGCGCGCGCCGATGTCGAACGCCACCGCGTACGCCGCTTCCGGCCGCGGTTTGAAGAACACCGCGCCATAGGTGAACCCGCGCGAAGCATCGGTGGTCTCGACCACCAGCCCGATCTGCAGCAGGTCCTCCAGCACCGCGGACACCGTCGGCTTGGAGATCCCGGTCGCCCGCGAGATCTCCGCCCGCGAGATCGGCGCGCTGGCCCCGATCACGCCCCACACGGTCCGCAGATTCAGCTCGCGGACCGTCGCCGAGGTGGCCGGCGCGAAGGGTTTGGCCGTCGGTGTGTTCACCGCCCCAGGGTAGGGGACGGCTTCGGGGCGGGCGATCAATGCTTCCCAGTCGTGACCTCAGGGATGACACCGATGGCGGTCCTGGCGGCGGTCCTGGCGGTGGTCCTGTTCGTGCCCTTAGTCGTGACCGGCCCGCACCGCGGCCCGGATGTCCTCCGGGGTGCCCACGGCGAGTTCGAGGTCGTCGATCCAGGCGGCCTCGGCGCTGAACCCGGCCCGGAACGGCCGGCCGACCAGCCGGGGGTCGCGCGCCTGGAGATAGCGGAGCTCGAAGAACGTGCCGCCGCCGGGCCCGGCACCCGCGGGATCCGGCTCGGTGACCACCCCGTCCACCACGATCTTCCCACCGGTCGTGGACATCACCGGTCCGCGCACGGTCCGCGCCAGGCCCGGCAGCGTGCTGTAGGCGTCGCGGAAGAGCTCGGCGGCGCGGGCCAGCGGCACCTTGAAGTAGTCGCGCGGCCCGGTGTCGCGGGCCACGAACATGTAGTACGGCACCGCGCCGGCCCGCAGCTCGGCCCGCCACAGCCGGGACCACGCCGCGGCGTCGTCGTTGACCCGGCCGATCACCGGGGCCTGGCAGTAGAGCACGGCGCCGGTGTCGCGGATGCGGGCCAGCGCGGTGCGCGCGACGGCCGGCTCCAGCTCGACCGGGTGGCTCAGGTGCGCCATCACGGCCAGGGTCTTGCCCGCGTCGGTGATCTGCTCGAACAGCCGCAGCGTCGCGTCGGCGTCGTGGTCGCTGACGTAGCGGTGCGGCCAGCTCGCCACGGACTTGGTGCCGATGCGCAGCGTCTGCACCGACTCCACGGCCAGGAACGGCTCCAGATGCTGCCGCAGCCGCTCGGCCGACATCACCATCGGATCGCCGCCGGTGACCAGCACGTCGGTGATCTCCGGGTGCCGCCGCAGATAGCCGACGGCGCGCGCCGGGTCGGCGGCGGCGAAGCGCAGCTCCGGCTCGCCGACGAACTGCGCCCAGCGGAAGCAGTAGGTGCAGTAGGCGTGACAGGTCTGGCCGGCCGCGGGGAAGTACAGCAGCGTCTGCTCGTACTTGTGCTGGGTTCCGGGCACCGGGCCCTGGTCGTCGTGCGGGACGTTCAGGTCCAGCTGATGCTCCGGATGCGGGTTCATCCCGGCCCGGATGTCCGCCACGACCCGGGCCAGCCGCGCCGGATCGCCGCTGTCCCGTGCGGTGACCAGCAGGTGTTCGTCCTGCGGGGAGAGCATGCCGGGCTGCGGGAAGAACAGGTGGAAGATCGGATCGGCGTCCGGAGCGGACCAGTCGATCAGCTCGCTGAGGACGTACTCGTTGACCCGGAAGGGCAGGACCAGCGAGAACAAGCGCACGCTCTCGGTCAGCCCGGCATCGAGCCCGAACTTGGCGGCGATGTCGTCGAGCCGGTTCGGCCCCAGGGCGTGGAAGCGGGTGATCCCGACGGCTCGGCCGACGGTGGTGTGCTGCACGGACCGACGTTATCCGACGCGTGTGACGGAAGGCTCTCTGGTCCGAAGGTGAAGATATGTCGTGTCGGGGATCTCCCCGTAGACCCTCCGGAACTCCGCGTCCAGCCGCGCGCCGTGAACCGGGCGATCGGCGCTCTCCAGCCGGAAGATCCGTCCGTCGTTGGTGGCGGTGACCTCGCCGAGGGCGCGCCGCAGGAAGCGCTGCACGCGCCGGGAGGCGACATAGCGGCCGTCCTCCAGGTCGACGAAGCGGACCAGATAGGTACGCTCGATGCGATCGTCGGCGACGGTGACCGGGGTCAGCGCCTGATGCGGCGCGGCGGCGGCCCAGACGGCCTGGAAGCGGTTGTTGACGAAGGCGCCCAGCGGCGTGTCGACGGTCACCTCCAGCTGGGTGGAGCGGCCGGAGAGCTTGCCGACGGGATAGAACGACACCAGCGCGCGGTCGTCCCACCGGTACATCGTCACATCAGGACCCGAAGAGTAGAGCCGCACCTGGAAGTCGGCGGCGGCGCCGCGGCCGCGCGGACCGCCCTCCTGCTCGAAGGAGCGGTGGATGCGCGCGACGGTCTCCAGATTGCGGTCCAGCATCGGCCGCAGCTCGTCGGCGTGCCCCAGCTCCAGCTCGCGCTGCTCGGCGGCCAGGGTCGTGGGGTTGATCAGCAGCACCCGGACCGAGACGCCGCGGGCCAGCGCGTCGCAGACCACTGTCTCGAACCGCTCCGCGTGCGGCTCGGCCAGCAGGTTGGAGTAGGTGTCCAGGATGCGCACCACGCTGGTGGCGCGCGCCGCGCTGTCCAGGAACTGCGAGTAGTCCAGCTCGGCGTGCTCCCGGACCCCGCCCTGCCCGGCCCGCTCGATGATCGGCGTGATCACGTAGATGGTGAACACGGCGCCGATCAGGTCGGCGGCGGTGTTCAGGGCGAAGTTCGGCCAGAAGGGCGCGACGCCGCGGCCGATCCAGCCCAGGGCGAGGATGGCGGCCAGGCCGATGCCCAGGCCCGCGACCCAGCGCGGGTCCGGCGCCCGGCGGCCGCGCAGGCGCGGCGGGAGCGCGGGCTTTGATATCAGGGCACGAGGGCGCGCCAGGTCTTCGTCGTCTTCGCGTCGGCGATCCCCGTACCCGTATGCCACGGTCACGAAGGCTACTGGGGATGATCGAGTTCTACCAGAGCCCCTGGAATGTCCCCGAACGGAGCAAGGCGGCACGGCGCCGGCCGACCCGCCGTCCGGCGGACGTGGGCGGGCGCGCGACGTCGGCGCCCGCCCACCGGCTCGGTCACACCAGATCGAGCAGCTCCGTCAGGGAGTTGATGGCCGGCACGCCGGCCGGCCCCGCGGCCCCGGGCTCCCGTACCATCGCGCGGCCCTGATATTCCAGGCCGATGGCCGCCGCCACCAGCTCCGGATCGTCGTCGACGAACAGGCACTCGGCCGGTGACAGGCCCAGCGCGTCGCAGGCGTGCCGGTACATCCGCGGATCCGGCTTGCTGCAGCCCAGCACCGCCGAGATGGCGTAGGCGTCGAAGAACCCGGACAGGCCCAGGGCGTCGTGCAGGTCCGGAAGGTTCGGCCAGGCGTCCGAGACCACGGCCATCGGCACGCCGCGTTCGCGCATCGTGGTCAGGGCCGGGAGCACGTCCGGGAACGTCTCCAGCACCGTGGTCGGCGGGACCTCCTTGACCAGCTCGGCCAACAGGTCCGGGGTGGCCGGCACGCCGATGCGTGCGAGCATCGCCCGGTGGTAATCGTCCAAGTCAGGGGTCGAGGTCGTCGCGGCCAGGAACCGGTCGCCCTCCGCGACAGCCTCGGCCAGCTGGTCGTCGGTGACCGACGCATATGTCCGGACCGTCGGTTCGAAGTCGGCACGCGGGTTCCATCGGCCGCCGATGGGCCGCATCAGGACGCCGCCGGAGTCCAGCAGCAGGGCTTTGGGGGTCTGCTTCACAGCCCCG
>JAEKKI010000142.1 GCA_019510485.1 Catenulisporales bacterium | reverse complement strand
GCCAGCCGCACCGGGCACCTCCGGCGCGGCAGCGGCGACTGGCACGCCGACGGCACCGCAGCCGCCGGCCGAGTCCATCGCGTCAGCCACGACGGACGTGCCGCAGACTTCGATCGCCCCACACACGTCGGTGGCGCCCGACACGTCGGTCGAGCCGGACACCTCGGCCGCACGCGCCGCGATAGCCGACTCGGCCACGCCGCGCGCAGCGACCGCACCGGTAGCGTTGGCTACGTCGGCCGTGTCGACAGCGCCGGCCGCGTCGCCGGCACCGGCAACCGCACCACCCACCGCCGCACCCACCGCCCGGCGTGCAGCCGCGCTCGCCGACCGGGTGCCGGCGGCGCTCGCGCCTTTCCTTTCTTCCCCCCTCCCCTCCCCCTCCCTCCCTCGTGGTGTTGCAGTAGTGGACACGGCTGATGGCGACGCGGCGGGGGTGGTGCGGGCCGCGGATGTGGTGGTGGCGGTGGTGAGTGCGGAGCGGTATGCGGATGCTGCGGTATGGCGGGTGTTGCGGGGGGTCGAGGGGCGGGGGGTGCCGGTGGCGGTGGTGTTGGGGCGGGTTGGGGGGTCGGTTGTCGGGGAGGTGGAGGGGGCGTTTGCGGACTTGTTGCGGGTGAACGGGTTGGCGGCGGCTCCTTTGTTCGTGGTGGAGGAAGTGGAGGAAGTGGGGGGCTATGGGGACGGCGGGCTCGGGCGCGCGGGCGGGCCTGCCGGGGGCGCGGGGGTGGGGCGTGGGGTGTTGCCCGGCGAGGTGGTGGCCGGGTTGTGGGGGTGGCTCAGGGAGGCGGGGGCGGACACCGCGGGGAGGGTGCGGATCGGGCGGCTGGGGGTGGCCGGGCGGCTCGATCACGTTCAGAGGCTCGTGGGGGAGGTGGCCGGTGCCTGGGAGGGGCAGCGGTTGGCTCTAGAGGTATTGCATCAGGGTTTGGAGAGGGTGCACACCGCTGAACGGGTGAGGTTTCGGGGGTTGGTGGATGGTGGGGAGTTGTTCGGGGGTGAGGTGCGGATTCGGTGGCAGGAGGTGTTGGGGTCGGGGCGGATCAGTGCGCTGTTCGGGGCGGGGGCGGAGAGTAAGAAGGCGGGCAAGGCGGCGGATTGGAGTGAGCGGTTCCACAATCAGGCGGGGCATGGGGCTGGGACCGCGCCGTTGCGTGCCGCGTTGGTGGAGACCGTTGCCCGGGCGTATCGGGCGGCGTTGGAGCGGGCCGCGCGCAAGACCGCCGATCAGTGGGAGCTGACGCCCGGAGCCCCGAAGCCGCGGAGCCCTGATGAAGCCGCGCGCAGGGCCTTGGATCCGGCGCGCGCGGCGGCCGCGTGGCTCGACAGCCTGCCGGGGGCCATCCGGGACCAGGCGCGGTCGCGGCGCACCACGCGCACGATCGGGCCGACGGGTGCCGGTATCCGCAGTGCGGCGCTGGTGCTGGGGGTGGCGGCGCTGGCCGGTGGCGTGGAAGGAGCGGCAGGAGCGGCAGGAGCAGGGGAAGGCGAGCCGAGAGGAGCCGAGGGGAGCAAGCTGCACCGGGCCGACTCGGCGGCCGGGGCGGCGCTGGGGCTGCTCCGCGCCATGTTCGGGGCCGAGGACGCCGAGCGGCTGCTGGTCACGGCCGTCGCCGGGCTCAAGGACGGCAACGCCCGGCTCCTCGACCGCGCCGCGGATGTGCACCGCGAGCAGTTGGCGGCCTATGCTCTCGACCCCGGCCAGGCCCGGGCACTGGACGACGCCCGGACGGCCCTGGCCAGGGCTCGCAGCGAGAAAGACTAGGGATGGAAGTCGATACCAAACCCGGCAGAGAACGCGATGTCGAGAAGGCAGAGGTAGTGGCAGAGGCAATGGCGCGGGCGCAGGCGGACGCGAGCAGCCCGGCGGACCCGCGCGCCCTCACCGCCCGGCTGACGGCCCTCGAAAACCTCCTGAAGGACACCGAGGACCGGCTTCCCGCTCCCGTCGCCGATGAAGTCGGCCGCATTCTGCTGCGGGTGCACGAGCGCATCGCGCTGTCGCCCGATCACGTCGTGACCGCCATCGCGGGGGCGACCGGGAGTGGCAAGTCGTCGCTGTTCAACGCCCTGATTCGCTTCGATCTGGCGCCGGTGGGGGCGATCCGGCCGACCACGACCGCCGGTCTGGCATGCATCTGGGATCCCGATCGGGCCGAAGGGGCCGCCGCCCTGCTGGACCGCATCGGGGTCGCCACCCACAACAGGACCCTGAGAGGCTCGCTGCTGGACGGGGCGCATCGGCGGGCCGAGCCCGAGCTGGCGCCGCTGGTGCTGATCGACCTGCCGGACCACGATTCGGCCGTGCGGGCGCACCGCGACGAGACCGACCGCGCGGCCGCGGCGGCCGACCTGCTGCTGTTCGTCACCGATCCGCAGAAGTACGCCGACGCTTCCTGGCACGAGCGCTACCTCAAGCAGCTGGATCACCACCAGGAGACGCTGGTGGTGATCCTCAACAAGAGTGACGAGCTGGCCGCGGCGGACGCCAAGGCGGTCGCGCAGGATCTCAGAAGGCTGCTGGCCGAACCCGGGCTGGAAGCCGTCCCGCTGCTGGTGACCTCCACCCGGACCGGGGAAGGGCTCCAGGAGCTCAGAGACCTGATAGCCGAACGGATCTGGCGCAAGCAGGCCGCCTTGGCCCGCAGCGCGGCCGACGTCGACCGCGCCGCCGCGCTCGTCGCCGCCGAGCTGGCACCGGCGAGCGCGACCGGAGACGGAAGCGAACAAGCCGCCTCGGGCCTCACCGAAGCGGCCAAGACCGCCACCCTGGCCGCCATCGGCGAGAGCACCAGCATGCGCGCCCTGTCCGACCTCCTGGAGGCCACCTACCGCCGCCGCGCCTCCGTCGTCACCGGCTGGCCGCTCCGGCACGCCGTCATGGCCCTGGTGTCCCGCCTCCGCGGTGGCGAGGAGTCCCGCTACGCCCCCTGGACCGCCCCGGTGGCCGCCGAGACCGCGCCGCCGCCGGTGCAGCACGACGACGTCGAAGCCGCCGTGAACGCCGCCGTGGAGCGCGTCGCCGGCGCCCTCCCGCGCCTGTGGGCCCGGCAGATGCGCGGCATCGGAGAGCACTGCGTGCAGACCCTGGCCGACACCCTCGACGCCACCCTGTCCGGCACCGAGGTCGGGCCGCGCCTGGTCCCCCGCTGGTGGACCGCGGTCCAGGTGCTGCACTGGATGCTGCTGACCGGCGCGCTCGTCGGCGCCGGCGGCTCCGTCGTCTACGTCCTGACCGGCGGGGCCGCGCACTCCAGCCTGCCGGACACCGGCGCGATCCCGTTCCCGGTCCTGGTGCTGCTGGCCGCCCTGGCCGGCGGCGCGGTACTGGACGCTCTGTGCCGGCCGGCCGCGCGCAAGGCCGCCGCCGCGCTGCGCGGCAAGGTGGCCGAGCGGATGACCGAGCGCGTGCGCAGTGCCGCCGACCAGCTGCTTTTCGCCCCGCTGATCGCGGAACACGAACGCTATGTCAGAGCGTGGACCCTCGCGCGGGACCTCACGGCGCGAGGCGGTGAACGACAGGCGCCCCCGTCCGGCGGGGGACAGGGGCGCCACACACTCTAAGTACCCTTACTCGGCAAGGGAAGCCACCCCGGGTGTCAGGAACCTGTGACCGGTGACGATCTCGGACACTCCGGTCCGGTCCAGGTACGGCGTGATGCCGCCGAGATGGAACGGCCAGCCGGCGCCGAGCAGCATGCACAGGTCGATGTCCTGCGCCTCGCCGACCACGCCCTCGGCCAGCATCAGGTCCACTTCCTGCGCCATCGCCCGCAGCGCGCGCTCGCGGACCTGCTCCTCGTTCGAGTCCGAGTCCGAGTCCGAAGTGCCCGCCTGGAACAGCTCCAGCACCTCCGGGTCGATCACCGGCGCCCCGGTGTCCCACCGGTAGACGGCCTTCTTACCGGCCGCGACCATCTTGCCGAGGTTCGGCGAGACGCCGAACCGGCCGGGGAAGGCGGCGTGCAAGGTCTCCGCGACGTGCAGCGCGACCGCCGGCCCGACCAGCTCCAGCAGCACGAACGGCGACATCGGCAGCCCCAGCGGCTCCAGCGCCCGGTCGGCCACCTCGATCGGCGTGCCCTCGTCCACGGCGGCGGTGACCTCGCCGAGGAAGCGGGTCAGCAGCCGGTTCACGACGAACGCCGGCGCGTCCTTGACCAGCACACACGACTTCTTCAGCGTCTTGCCGACCGCGAACGCCGTCGCCAGCGAGGCGTCGTCGGTCTGCTCGGCGCGCACGATCTCCAGCAGCGGCAGCACGGCCACCGGGTTGAAGAAGTGGAAGCCGACGACCCGCTCGGGGTGCTTGAGCTTGGACGCCATCTCGGTCACCGACAGCGAGGAGGTGTTGGTGGCCAGCACGCAGTCCTCCCGGACCACGGCCTCGACCTCGGCGAACACCTGCTGCTTGACCGACATCTCCTCGAACACCGCCTCGATGACGAAGTCGGCGTCGGCGAACGCGTCCTTGGTCAGCGAGCCGGATACCAGGGCCTTGAGACGATTCGCCTGGTCCTGGTTCAGCCGGCCCTTGAGCTGGAGCAGGCCGATCTGCTCGTGCACATAGCCGACGCCCTTGTCCACCCGCTCCTGGTCGATGTCGGTCAGCACGACCGGCACCTGCAGCCGCTGCACGAACAGCAGCGCGAACTGCGAGGCCATCAGCCCCGCGCCGACCACGCCGACCTTGGTGACCGGCCGGGCCAGCGCCTTGTCCGGGGCGCCGAACGGCTTCTTGGCCCGCTTCTGGGTCAGGTTGAACGCGTAGAGCCCGGCCCGCAGCTCGTCGGTCATGATCAGGTCGGCGAGCGCCTCGTCTTCGAGGTCGAAGCCCTCGTCGTCGGAGACGGTGGCCGCCTTCGCGATGATGTCCAGCGCCCGGTACGGGGCCGGGGCGGCGCCATGCACCTTCGAATCGGCGATCTGACGTCCGCGCGCGACAGCGGCGGCGTAGTCGTCCGCGCTGAACTCCTTGCGGGAGACCGCGACGGCGCCGGTGATGACCTGCTCGGCCCAGGCGACCGACTCCTCCAGGAACGCGACCGGCTCGAACATCGCGTCGGCGATGCCGAGCTCGAAAGCCTTGGGGCCCTTGAGCATCCGGTTCTGCGACAGCGCGTTCTCGATGATGACGGTGACCGCGGCGTCCGGGCCGATCAGCTTGGGCAGCAGCGTGCAGCCGCCCCAGCCGGGGACCAGGCCGAGGAAGCACTCGGGGAAGGCCAGCGCCGGGACGCCGGCGGAGATGGTCCGGTAGGTGCAGGCCAGCGCGACCTCGACGCCGCCGCCCATGGCCGCGCCGTTGATGAAGGCGAAGGAGGGCACCGGCAGCGCCGAGAGCCGCTTGAAGGTGTCGTGGCCGGCCTTGCCGATCGCGTGCGCCTGCTCGCGGTTCCGCACGACCTCGACGCCCTTGAGGTCCGCGCCGACCGCGAAGATGAACGGCTTGCCGGTGACGCCGGCGCCGACGATCTCCCCCTTCGCGGCCGCGGCCTCGATCTGCTCGATCGCCGCGCCGAGCTGCACCAGGCCGCCGGGGCCGAAGGTGTTCGGCTTGGTGTGGTCGAAGCCGTTGTCCAGGGTGATCAGCGCGAACCGGCCGGAGCCGCCGGGCAGGTCGAAGAACTGGACCGGGGCCTTGGTGACCACCTCGTCCGGGAAGAGCTCCGAAGCGAGCTTCTCAAGGTCCTGCGTCACTTCGCGTCTCCGTTCCAGTGGGGATTCTCCCAGATGACCGCGCCGCCCATACCGATTCCGACACACATCGCGGTCAGGCCGTAGCGGACCTCGGGGTGCTCCTCGAACTGCTGCGCCAGCTGCGTCATCAGCCGCACCCCGGAGGACGCCAGCGGGTGGCCCATGGCGATGGCGCCGCCGTAGAGGTTCACGCGCGGGTCGTCGTCGGCGATGCCGAAGTGCTCCAGGAACGCCACGACCTGCACCGCGAACGCCTCGTTCAGCTCGAACAGGCCGATGTCCCCGATGGTCATGCCGGCCTTGGCCAGCGCCTTCTCGGTGGCCGGGATCGGGCCGACGCCCATGACCTCCGGCTCGACGCCGACGTAGGCGTAGGAGACCAGGCGCATCCGGACCGGCAGGCCCAGCTCCTCGGCGACGTCCTCGGCGGCCAGCAGGCAGGCGGTGGCGCCGTCGTTCAGGCCGGCGGCGTTGCCCGCGGTGACCCGGCCGCGCACCCGGAACGGCGTCTTGAGCGTGGCCAGGCCCTCCACGGTGGTGTCCGGGCGCGGCGGCTCGTCGGCGGTGACCAGGCTGTAGCCCTGCTCGGCGTGCCGGGCCGCCATCGGGACCAGGACGTCCTGGAACTTCCCGTCGGCGAGCGCCTTGGCGTACTTCTCCTGGGACGCGGCGGCGAACGCGTCGCAGCGCTCCTTGGTCAGCTCCGGGAAGCGGTCGTGCAGGTTCTCCGCGGTGGAGCCCATGACCAGCGCGGAGGGGTCGACCAGCTTCTCGGCGACGATCCGCGGGTTGGGGTCCACGCCCTCGCCCATCGGGTGCCGGCCCATGTGCTCCACGCCGCCGGCCACGACCACGTCATAGGCCCCGAAGGCGATGCCGCCGGCGGTGGTGGTCACGGCGGTCATCGCGCCGGCGCACATGCGGTCGATGGAGTAGCCCGGGACGGTCTTGGGCAGGCCCGCCAGCAGCCCGGCGACCCGGCCCAGGGTCAGGCCCTGGTCGCCGATCTGGGTGGTGGCGGCGATCGCCACGTCGTCCACACGCTCGGCCGGCAGCCGCGGGTTGCGCCGCAGCAGCTCGCGGATGCAGCGGATGACCAGGTCATCCGCCCTGGTCTCGGCATAGACGCCCTTCGGGCCGGCCTTGCCGAAGGGGGTGCGGACGCCGTCGACAAAGACCACTTGTCGCACGGCCCTCTGGGTCTGAGGCACGTTGGCTCTCCTCCACGCGGAACGATTCTCCGTCCATGCTACTCGCGGGTAACAACGAACGGCGAGTGCGGCCGTCCGTGACAGCGGTCACCGGTCCCGCGGGGTTCCGCGAGAGGTGGACGCTGTCACTCGAACGGCCGCGTGCAGGAGAGTGACGGCGCAGCTCAGACGCCGACTGTGGTCTTCTCGGCGTCGGCCAGCAGCGCCACCAGTTCGCGCGCCTTCGCGTCGGCGGCGGCCAGCGCGTCGGCCCGGGACTGCTCGGCCAGCGGGATGAGGTCGGCCATCTCCGGCTTGACCGGGGCCAGCGTCAGCTCGATCGTGATGAACTCCGGCGTGATGCCCAGGTGCACGGAGAACACACCGGCCAGGTAGTTCTTCACGAACTCCATTTCCGCACGCGGGGCCCCGGGCTCGTAGGAACCGCCGCGGGAGGCCACGATCACCACCGGCTTGCCGGCCAGCGACTGCGTCCCCTCCCCCAGCGTGCGGCCGTGCATGATGACGTGGTCGATCCACGCCTTCAGCGAGGAGGCCACGCCGAAGTTGTACATCGGGGCGCCGATCACGATGGCGTCGGCGGCCTCGGACTGCTCGATCAGCGCCAGGCGCGCGGCGTGCGCGGCGGCCTGCTCCGCGGTGTGCGCGGCCGGGTCGGCGAAGGCGGCCGAGACCGTCACGACATCGATGTGCGGCAGCGGCTCGGCGGCCAGATCGCGGTGGACGACGGTGCCGTCGGGATGGGCCGCGCGCCAGGCGTCGGCGAAGGCGGCGGTGACGGTGCGCGAGGCGCTGGCCTCACCGGGGAAGAGCGAGGCGTCGATGTGCAGCAGCGTGGCCATGGGTGGATGCTCCTTCGGGTTAATGGTTACCCTTTGTGCGTGACCCCATGATGGATGACCGAAGAAAGTCATACAAAAGGCACACGGGTGTGCGGTCAGGCACATCGATGTGACCGTCCAGGTGAGAAGGAGCGCAGGTGACGAACCCGGAGACACGGCTTCGGCCGCCGACGGTGTGCCAGGAGCACGGGGCGGAGAACGAGTTCGTCCGAGGCCTGCTGGGCCGGATCGGCGACAAGTGGAGCTTGATGATCATCGGCGCGCTGCACGAGGGGCCGCTGCGATTCAGCGCTCTGCAACACATGATCGGCGGGATCTCGCAGCGGATGCTGACGCTGAACCTGCGGCAGCTGGAGCGCGACGGGCTCATCACGCGGACCGTCTACGCCGAGGTGCCGCCGCGGGTCGAGTACGAGCTCACCGACCTGGGCCACGGCTTGCTGGTGCCGGCGCTGGCGATGGTGAACTGGGCCGCCGACAACGCCGGCCGGATTCGCAAATACCGGGAGGTGTATGACGCCGAGCAGGCCGCGGACGGTTAAGCACGGCCAACGGTCAAGCACGGTCACGGTCAAGCACGGTCACGGTCAAGCACGGTCACGGTCAAGCACGGTCACGGTCAAGCACGGTCAAGCGCAGTCACGGCATCGCGCGCTCAAACCCCATCGGCCACCCGCTACCCGTTCTCCGACACCTGCTCCCGCGCCGCGGCCTTGGCCGCGGCCTCGCGCAACGCCTCCCCGATCGCCTCGGCCGTCAACTCCACCTGCCACGTCCGCGCCCCGGCGGCGGTCAGGAACGCGGCCACCTGCCCGGCGTCCGGCTCCGGCATCGGCGGCGCCCAGCACAGCCGGCGCAGGGCGTCCGGGGCCAGCAGGTTCTCCACCGGCAGATCGAGCCGCTCGGCCAGCGCGGCCACCGCCTCGCGGGCCGCCGTCAGGCGCTGCGCGGCCGCGGGGTCCTTGTCGGCCCACGCGCGCACCGGTGGCGGACCGTCGCTCGGGGCGGCGCCGGGGCGGGGCAGCTCGGTTTCCTTGAGCTGGCGGGCCCGGGTGAGGGCGTCGAAGTAGCGCGGCACGTCCCCGGAGCGCATCCGGCCGCTGAAGCCCGGGATCGTGCGCATCTGCGCGGCGCTGGTGGGCAACGTCAGGGCGGTGTCGATGATGGCCTGGTCCGGCAGCACCCGGGTCGGCGTCATGTCCCGGCGCCGGGCCAGTTCGTCGCGGGACTCCCACAGCGCGCGCACCACGGCCAGCTGGCGCGGGCGGCGCACCTTGTGCAGTCCGGAGGTGCGGCGCCAGGGCTCGACCCGCGGCCGGGGCGGCGGGGCCGCGGACACGGCGTCGAACTCCTGCCGCGCCCAGTCGAGCTTGCCGGCGGAGCGCAGCTCGTCCTCCAGGATGTCGCGAACCTCGACCAGCACCTCGACGTCCAGGGCGGCGTAGCGCAGCCAGGCCTCCGGCAGCGGCCGGGTGGACCAGTCCGAGGCCGAGTGGCCCTTCTCCAGCTCCAGGCCCAGCACCTCGGCGACCAGCGGACCCAGGCCGACGCGGTCGTGGCCGGCCAGGCGCGCGCCGAGCTCGGTGTCGAACAGCCCGCCGGTGCCGTCGGGGCGGCGGGCCGGCGGGATCATGCCGACCTCGGCCAGGCACACCAGGTCCTGGCTGGCGGCGTGCAGCACCCATTCGGCGCCGGCCAGCGCCGGGGCGTCACCGGCCAGGGCCGACAGGTCCGGGCAGGCGATCGGGTCGATGAGGAACGTGCCGGCGCCCTGGCGGCGTATCTGCACCAGGTAGGCGCGCTGGCTGTACTTGTAGCCGCTGGCGCGCTCGGCGTCGACGGCGATCGGGCCGATGCCGGCCGAGAGCTTCACGACGGCGGCGGCCAGCGCCTCGGCGGTGTTCGTGACGGGCGGCAGCCCCTCACGCGGTTCCAGCAGCGGGACCAGGGTGCGGGGCGGTTCGACGCCCTCCGTTGTCGGCTGGGGGCTGGCCGGTCCGCCCGGCGTGCTGGAACTCGTCACGTCCTTACAGTAACGACCGGTGTCAGTGAATGGTCCCGCCGCGCAACGCGACGGCCACCATGCCGGCCCGGTCCCCGGTGCCGAGCTTGCGCGCGATCCGGGCCAGGTGGCTCTTCACGGTCAGCGCGGACAGGCCCATGGCCTGGCCGATGGCCTTGTTGGAGCGGCCGTCGGCGACCAGGCGCAGGACCTCGATCTCGCGTGCGGACAGGTCGCGGCAGCCGGCGTGCGCCGCCTGCGCGCCGCCGCCGGATCCGGCCAGGGCGGCGGCTCCGGGCGGCAGGCCCCCGGCCGGGCGGACCCGGTTGGCGCTGGCGGCGTGCACCCCGGCCATCGCCGGGCGGCCGGCGGCGACCGGACGGGCGCCGGTGATGACGAAGCCGCGCACGCCGCTGGCCAGCGCCGCGCGCACGGCGCCGGCGTCGTCGGCGGCGGAGACGGCCAGGCCGCCGGCCCAGCCGGCGGCCCGCATCTCGGCCAGCAGTTGCAGGCCGGATCCGTCGGGCAGGTGGATGTCCACGACCGCCAGGTCGCGGGTGGCGGACATCCGGCTCCGCGCCTCGGCGGCGGTCTGCGCCTCCAGGACGTCGCGGACGCCGAGCGCCCACAGGTGCCGGGTCACCGACTGGCGGACGCGGGGGTCGGCGACGACGACCATCGCGGTCAGCCGGGCCGGTCGGTATGCGATCAGGTTGGCGGTGTTGTCGACGAGAACCGACACCGAACCTCCTCCTGGGGCTGCGTGCTGCGAGCTAGTTGCTCAGCGGCCGGTCCACTACTTCGCGGATCGGTCCATTCAGGTCATCGGCAGATCAAGCAGGCACCTTTAGGGCTAATGCCCGCAAGTTCACAGACCGGGATCCGGTCGGCCATATGATGATCTGAAAACTGCCTCTGACCTGGTGTGACGCGGTTCGCGGCGGAGGATGGCCGGTGCGAGTCCGATGGCGGGGAGGCGGCGACGACGGTCTCGGCGGCCGCTCCGCATGCGATCTACGTGCGGTTCCGCGATCACTGAGGCGGAACGGGTGCGAGGGGTCCGAGGATGGGCCGTCCGAGGGAGTCGGCTCGGCCGTTCAGGGGTTCGCGGCGTAACAGAATGAGGCGGCCGGAACCGGCCGGGACGGCGATCGCCGCGAGGGGCCGGGAGGGACTCGCCGGGCAGCCGGCTACCGGCGGGACCCGGCGGGCGGGAGGTTCGCCACGCCCTCGTACTCCGGTGGCAGACCGGCGCACATCATCATCAGCCCGCACCACGCCGCCAGGTGCGCGGCGAAATCGATACCGCTACCGCTGCTGCCGCCGCCGCGGCCGTCCGGGGCGGGGACCGGCGTCCAGGAGGCGCGCACCTCGACGGCGGTGGTGGCCGGACGGCCGGACAAGCCGCCGAAGCCGCGCGAGGACGACCGGGAGACCGTGCCGCCCTCGGCGATGTAGTGGGCGCCGTGCTCGGCCAGCGACTCCAGCAGCCAGGACCAGCCGACCTCGGCCAGCAGCGGGTCCTCGGCGATCTCCGCCTCCAGATCGGCCTCGACCAGCGCCACGAAGCGCCAGGCGCCGCGCCACTCCTCGTGCCCGCCGGGGCGGTGCAGCAGCACCAGGCGGCCGGTGGCCAGGTCTTCCTCGCCGTCGGCGGACGCCGCGGACACGACGACGACCGCGCCGCCGATGGCGTGCGCGTGGGGGGCGAGGTTGACCGGGGCGGGCAGGGTCTCGAGGTCGATCGCGGCCGGGAGCGACGCCCCGGACAACGCCGCGACCGCCTCGGCGAACTCCCGCGATTCGCCCGGGCGGCTGGGTGCCATGGGTGAAGCGTACGCCGCCGCTGCCCGCGGAATCCGTGAGGCACGCTGGCGGATGCCCGCTCTCCCCGGGCGGCGGCATGATTTCTCAAGGAGCGCCGACGCCGGCTTGCCGACATGCGGTCGGTAAGCCCCCATGAGCTTTGCCACCCCGGCGCCGAGCACCCGCGTGAGCGTGCGACCATCGAGGTGTGACCGACGACAGGAGTGATGCTGTGCGCGAGAGTGTGACCGAGAGCCCGAATCGCGCGGCGGCGCCGAACCTGTCGGCTATTGAGAAGGTCGAGCAGCAAGTGCCTGGACCTCGCGAGGAGAGGCCGCCGGTCGAAGGGCGATCCGCCGCTTACGACAGCGATTTGCTGCGCGCTGCGCGCCGGGAGCCGGTCTCCCGCACACCGGTGTGGTTCATGCGGCAGGCCGGTCGCGCGCTGCCGGAGTACCGCAAGGTGCGCGCCGGGATCCCGATGCTCGAATCGTGCATGCGCCCGGACCTGGTGACCGAGATCACGTTGCAGCCGGTGCGCCGCTACGGCGTGGACGCCGCGGTCTTCTTCAGCGACATCGTGCTGCCGCTGAAGGCGATCGGCGTGGACCTGGAGATCAAGCCGGACGTCGGCCCGGTGATCGCCAACCCGGTGCGCGACTTCGCCGGGCTGGAGCAGATCCGGCCGCTGGACCCGGACGCGGACCTGTGGTTCGTCACCGAGGCGGTCCGGCAGCTGGTCGGCGAGCTGGGCCCGAAGCCGCTGATCGGCTTCGGCGGGGCGCCGTTCACGGTCGCCAGCTACCTCATCGAGGGCGGGCCGTCGAAGAACCTTGAGAAGACCAAGGCGATGATGCTCGGCGCGCCGGAGCTGTTCGCCGCGCTGCTGGACCGGCTGGCCGACCTGACCGCCGGGTTCCTGCGGGTGCAGATCGAGGCCGGCGCCAGTATCGTGCAGCTGTTCGACTCCTGGGTCGGGGCGCTGTCGCCGCGCGATTATCAGCGCTATGTGATGCCGCACAGCGCCAAGGTGCTCGCGGCGGTGGCCGACCTCGGCGTGCCGCGCATCCACTTCGGCGTCGGCACCGGCGAGCTGCTGCCGCTGATGGCGGCGGCGGGCGCGGACGTGGTCGGCGTGGACTGGCGGGTGCCGCTGGACGAGGCGTCGCGGCGGATCGGCCCCGGCTACGCGGTGCAGGGCAACCTGGACCCGGCGGTGATTTTCGCGCCGTGGCCGGCGATCGAGACCAGGGTGCGGGAGGTGCTGCGCGAGGGTGCGCAGGCGCCGGGCCACATCTTCAACCTGGGGCACGGGGTGATGCCGGAGATGGATCCGGACACGCTGGCGCGGGTGGTCGAGCTGGTGCACGAGGCGTCGGCGCGCTGAGGCGGAAAGACAGGCGGCGGTGGGCACGACACAGGGGGCTGCGATGAGTGCGGCGGGCTCGGCGGGTTCGGCGACCGCGGTTCGCTCGGCCGGCTCGGCCGAGACGGCGTCTCAGGGTTCGACCCCGGACACGCCGAGCGGTCGCCCCCGCACCATCGCGGTGATCGGCGGCGGCATCTCGGGGCTGGCGGCGGCGTGGTTCGTCAAGCAGTCGGCGCCCGAGGCGGCCGTGACGGTGTTCGAAGGTTCCCCGCGGCTCGGCGGCAAGCTGGCGGTGGGCGAGGTCGGCGGGGTCGGGGTGGACCTGGGCGCCGAGTCGATCCTGAACCGGCGGCCCGAGGCCGTCGATCTGGTGCGCGCCGTGGGCCTGGCCGAGGACGTCGTGCACCCGGCGACGGCCTCGGCGTCGGTATGGAGCCGTGGCGAGCTGGTGCCGATGCCCAAGGGCCACCTGATGGGGATTCCGGGCGATCCGCGAGTGCTGGCCGGATTGCTGTCGCGGGCCGGGCTGAAGCGGGCCGAATCCGGTCCGGCGCTGCCCTCGCGCGCGCGGCTGCGGGCCGAGGCGGAGACCGACGACGTCGCGGTGGGCCGGTACGTCGCCGACCGGTTCGGACCCGAAGTCGTGGACCGGCTGGTCGAGCCGCTGCTCGGCGGCGTCTACGCCGGGAGCGCCGACGAGATCTCGCTGCGGGCCGCGATCCCGGCGCTGGTCCCGGCCTATGAGTCCGGCGAGCCGGTGGACGAGGCGGTGTCCAAGATCCTGGCCGCGCAGGCCGCCGCGGCGAATCCGAAGCCGGTGTTCGCCGGCATCCGGGGCGGCGTCGGGCGGTTCCCGGCGGTGCTGGCGCAGGCCTGCGAGAAGGCCGGGGTCACGGTGCTGGCCTCGACGATGGTCAGGGAGCTGAGTCGCACACCGGACGGCTGGCGGCTGGTCTGCGGACCGGTGCCGGCCGCCGAGGCGCACGAGTTCGACGCGGTCGTCGTCGCCGTGCCCGGCGCTCCGGCGGCCCGCCTGCTCCGGGACGTCGCTCCGGCGGCGGCCGCGGAGCTCGCAGACATCGAATACGCCTCGGTCGCGCTGGCGACGTTCGTGTTCGACGACGCCACCGCCCTGCCCGCGGGCTCCGGGTTCCTGGTGCCGCCGGCCGACCGCCGGTTCATCAAGGCTTCGACGTTCTCCAGCGTCAAATGGTCCTGGCTGGCCGAGTCCGGCAAGACCGTGATCCGCGCGTCGGTCGGACGGCATCGCGAGAGCGCGGACTTGCGGCGCGAGGACGCCGAGCTGTCCGCGCTCGCGCTGGCCGACCTGCGCAAAGCCTTGGGGCCGAACGCGCTCGGCGAACCGGTCGACTGGCACGTGCAGCGCTGGGGCGGTGGGCTTCCGCAGTACGCGGTCGGACACGTGGCGCGGGTAGGGCGCATCCTCGCGGCCGTCGCCTCGCAGCCGGGTTTGGCCGTGTGCGGGGCGGCGTATGACGGCGTCGGGATCGCGGCGTGTGTGGCCTCCGCTTCGCGTGCGGCCCGAGAGATCACCCATGAGGAAGAATAAGGACATGAGCGACAACACGAACGAGCGTCCCGAGCGCCCCGCCGGCGTGGTGAGCAACGTCCGCATCGGCAAGCGGGCCGTGGAGCTGAACGAGGTCACCCGCTACGCGATGTGGTCGGTGTTCAAGGTGCGGGCCGAGCTGCCGGCCGCCGAGGACGCGCGCGCGGAGCTGGCCGCCGAGGTCGAGGCGCTGTTCGAGACCCTGGCCAAGGACGACGTCGTGGTGCGCGGCGTGTACGACGTGGCCGGCTTCCGGCACGACGCCGACGTCATGCTCTGGCTGCACGCCGAGAATTCCGACCAGCTGCAGGACGCCTACCAGCGCTTCCGCCGCACCGCGTTCGGCCGCCTGACCGAGCCGGTGTGGTCGCAGATGGCGCTGCACCGCCCGGCGGAGTTCAACAAGAGCCATATCCCGGCGTTCATCGCCGACGAACACTCACGCGCCTACGTCGCGGTGTATCCGTTCATCCGCAGCTACGAGTGGTACCTGCTGCCCGACGCCGAGCGCCGCCGGCTGCTGGCCGAGCACGGCATGATGTCGCGGGAGTACCCGGACGTGCGGGCCAACACGGTGCCGGCGTTCGCGCTCGGCGACTACGAGTGGATCCTCGCCTTCGAGGCCGATGACCTGGATCGGATCGTCGACCTGATGCGGCACCTGCGCGGCTCGGAGACCCGGCGGCACGTGCGCGAGGAGGTGCCGTTCTATACCGGGCGGCGGCGGTCGATCGCGGAGGTCGTCGACTCGCTGCCGTAGACGGCGCAGGGCTCTGCGACGAGCGGAAGACGTTCGGCAGGTCGCTCGCCGCAGAGCTCAGCAGCAGTTCAGTAGTACCAAACCGCGACGCCCTTGTGGTGCGAGCACGTGCCTGACGGCGACGTGCTGTCGCTGAAGGTGCCGTCGTGGCACTGGGCCATGGCGCCGTCCGGGTGCGGCTCTCCCGCACCGCAGCGGGCCGTTCCATCGTCGATGGTCGCATGGTGGATGCAGCCGCCGCTGACCGCCGCCGGCTTCGAGGTGCTCGGCGCCGCGGAGTGCGAGGTCGAGGGTTGGGTGGAGTGCGAGGTCGAAGGCGGCGCGCCAGTCGTCCTGGCGCTCGTGGACGGAGCGGCGGCGGTCGTGCCGTGCGGCGCGGCCTGGGACGGAGCCGGCGTCGCAGAGTGCGAAGTCGAGGTCGGCGCGGCCGGGACCGGCGCCGAGGATGAAGTCGAAGTGTCGGCGAGAGCTGCTGCTGAGCTGGTCGACGTCACCGCCGCGGAGCTCGAAATAGTGCTCCCGGCAGCGGCCGCCTGCCGTGCCGCCAAACCCGAGGTGGCCGACTGACACGCGGCCGCCACCAGAACCGTAACCGCGCAGGCCAAAGCCGACGCCCATCGCTGCCGAAGCATGATTCCCCTCCCAGGGCCGTGCACGCGCCTCAGCTCGACGCCATCGACGCCGCAGGCCCGCGTTCCCCCACCGAAGACCAACGCCCGCCGCTGGTCAGGGCCCTACCTTGGCAGAGAACAGTCGTTATGGAAACGCTTAAGACCCCGACAGCGAAGGCACTGGAAAACGCGCTCGCGGTTCATGTCGACGACCCGGATGCAGGTCACGGGCTCGCCCCCGCGCGCTTGTCGAGGTCGAGGTCGAGGGTTACCACGTCCACGTACTGCTCGCCGAGGAATCCCAGGGCGCGGCCGTGGGTGTTCTCTTTGATCAGCTGCTGGACGGTTGTCACATTCAGGCCGCGCGCCCTGGCCACCGACGGCGCCTGGAGGTCGGCGTTGGCGACCGAGATGCCGGGGTCCTCGCCGGAGCCGGAGGCCGTGACCGCGTCCTCGGGCACCTTGGCCGGGTCCACGTTGTAAGCCCTGGCGTAGGCGTCGATGCGTGCTCTGATGGTCTCCTTCAGCGTCGGGTCGGTGGTGCCCCGGTTGCTGCCGCCGGACCAGGCGTAGTCGCAGCCGGGATCCTTCGGGTTCGAGGAATCCGAGGCGTTCGAGGGACGTGCCTGAAAGTACTGCGGGAGCGCGTTCCCATCGCGGTCCACGTACTGCTGGCATAACAGCGACGAGCCGACGACGCGGCCCGAGGCGTCCTTGACCAGCGAACCGTTGGCCTTGTCCTTGAGAGCCAGCTGCGCAATACCGGTGATCAGCAGCGGGTAGGCGATCCCGAGGACCACCGTGAACACCAGCATCGCCCGGATGGCGGCGATGTGTCGCCGCAGTGCTGCTCCTGCATTCTTCATGACGGTGTCGCTTCCTACTTCAGCCCGGGGAGGAACTGGACGATCAGGTCGATCAGCTTGATGCCGACGAACGGCAGCGCCAGTCCGCCGAGGCCGTAAACCAACAGGTTGCGGCGCAGCAGCGCCGAGGCGGACGAGGGCTTGTAGCGGACACCGCGCAGCGCCAGCGGGATCAGGCCGATGATGATCAAGGCATTGAAGATGACGGCGCTGGTGATCGCCGACTTCGGCGAGTGCAGCCCCATGACGTTCAGCACGTGCAGGCCCGGATAGACCACCGTGAACATCGCCGGGATGATCGCGAAGTACTTCGCTACGTCGTTGGCGATGGAGAACGTGGTCAGCGCCCCGCGGGTGATCAGTCCACCATGTTCCCGGCCTCCTTGGCGGCCGAGGTGCCGGTGTTCATGGCCACGCCGACGTCGGCCTGGGCCAGGGCCGGGGCGTCGTTGGTGCCGTCGCCGGTCATCGCGACCAGCTTGCCGCCCTCCTGCTCGGCCAAGATCCTCGCCATCTTGTCCTCCGGCGTGGCCTCGGCCAGGAAGTCGTCGACCCCGGCCTCGGCGGCGATGGCCGCGGCGGTCAGCGGGTTGTCGCCGGTGATCATGACGGTCCTGATGCCCATCGCCCGCAGCTCGGCGAAGCGCTCCCGGATGCCGTCCTTGACGACGTCCTTCAGGTGGATGACGCCGAGCGTGCGCGCGGGCCGGCCGGGGACGTGCTCGGCGACGACCAGCGGGGTGCCGCCGGCCGCGGAGATGGCGTCGACCAGGGAGCCGACCTCGTCGGTGGGGTGCCCGCCACTGTCGCGCACCCATTTCCTGACCGCCGATCCGGCGCCCTTGCGGACCTGGTGGCCGTCGGCCAGGTTCACGCCGGACATCCGCGTCTGCGCGGTGAACGGCACGAACTCCGCACCGCCCAATTCGCCGGAGTGCCGCTCCCGCAAGCCGTACGCCGACTTCGCCAGCACCACGATCGAGCGGCCCTCCGGCGTCTCGTCGGCCAGCGAAGACAGCTGTGCGGCATCGGCCAGAGCCGAGGCGTCGACACCCCGCACCGGGAGGAATTCAGAAGCCTGACGGTTGCCCAGCGTGATGGTCCCGGTCTTGTCCAGCAGCAGCGTGTTGATATCGCCGGCGGCCTCGACCGCGCGGCCGGACATCGCCAGCACGTTGCGCTGCACCAGGCGGTCCATCCCGGCGATGCCGATGGCGCTGAGCAGGGCCCCGATCGTCGTCGGGATCAGCGCCACCAGCAGCGCGATCATCACGACCAGCGACTGCGCGGCCCCGGCCCAGGTGGCCATCGGCTGCAGCGTCACGACCGCCAGCAGGAACACGATGGTCAGCGAGGCCAGCAGTACGCTCAGCGCCAGCTCGTTCGGCGTCTTCTGCCGGTTGGCGCCCTCGACCAGACCGATCATCCGGTCGATGAACGTCTCGCCGGGCTTGGCGGTGATCCTCACGACGATCCGGTCGGACAGCGCTCTGGTGCCGCCGGTGACCGCCGAGCGATCGCCGCCGGACTCCCGGATCACCGGGGCCGACTCGCCGGTGATCGCCGACTCGTCGACGCTGGCCACGCCCTCGACGACGTCACCGTCACCGGGGATGACCTGCCCGGCCTCGATCACGACGAAGTCGCCGGGCTGGAGATCGGTTCCGGGGACTTCGGTCTCAGGGCCCGCGTTCCCCGGGGACCAGGAGGCCAGTTTGCGGGCGGCCGTGGTGGTCTTGGCCTTGCGCAACGTCGCGGCCTGCGCCTTGCCGCGACCCTCGGCCACCGCCTCGGCGAGGTTGGCGAAGACGACCGTCAGCCACAGCCACACGGTGATCACCCACGCGAACACCGACGGGTGCGCGATCGCCTGCCAAGTGGTCAAGGCCGAGCCGATCTCGACCACGAACATGACCGGGTTCTTGACCATGGCCCGGGGGTCGAGTTTGCGCATGGCCTCCGGCAGCGACTTGCCCAACATCCGCGGGTCCAAGAAGCCGCCACCGATGCGATGTGAGGTCTCAGAGGCAGGGACAGACATCAGTGGAGTCCTTCAGCGAGCGGGCCCAGCGACAGGGCCGGGAAGTAGGTGAGGCCGACGACCAGCAGCACGGTGCCGAGCAGCATCCCGGCGAACAGCGGCGAGGCCGTCTTGAGCGTGCCGGAGGACTCCGGCACCGGCCGCTGCCGGGCCAGCGAGCCGGCCAGGGCCAGCACCCAGACCATCGGCAGGAAGCGCCCGAACAGCATGGCCAGGGCGCCGGCGGTGTTGAACCAGGTGGTGTCGCCGCCGAGGCCCGCGAACGCCGATCCGTTGTTGTTGCCCATGGAGGTGAAGGCGTATAAGACCTCGGAGAAACCGTGCGGCCCGGAGTTGGTCATCCGAGCGGTCTCGCCGGGCAGCGCCATCGCGATGCCGGCGAAGATCAGGACGATGGCGGGCGTGGTGAGGATGTAGAGCGCGGCGTACTTCATCTCCGCCGGGCGGATCTTCTTGCCCAGATACTCCGGTGTCCGGCCGACCATCAGACCGGCGATGAACACCGTGACGATGGCCAGGACGAGCATGCCGTAGAGCCCTGATCCGGTACCGCCGGGCGCGATCTCGCCGAGCATGATGTCGACCATCGCGGCCCCGCCGCCGAGCGGCGAGTAGGAGTCGTGCGTCGAGTTCACGGCGCCGGTCGACGTCAGCGTCGTGCCGGTCATGAACAGGGCCGAGGCCGGGATCCCGAACCGGGTCTCCTTGCCCTCCAGCGCGGCGTGCCCCGTGGCCAGGTCGAGGCCGTGGTGGTGCATCTCGAAGAAGGTCGAGAACGCCAGCGAGCCCAGCCAGATCACCGCCATCACCGCGACGATCGTGTAGCCCTGCTTGTGCGAGCCGACCATCCTGCCGAACGTGCGCGGCAGCGCGAAGCCGATGACCAGCAGCAGGTAGATCTCGATCAGGTTCGTGAAGCCGTCGGGGTTCTCGAAGGGATGCGCGCTGTTGGCATCGAAGACGCCGCCGCCGTTGGTTCCCAGGAGTTTGATGGCCTCCTGGGAACCGGTCCCGGCGGTGTAAAGGCTCTGATCGCCGTTGACCGTGTGCACGACGGTCATATGGTCGCCCAGGGATTGGGTGACGCCGCCGGCGATCAGGACCAGCGCGAACACGATGGAGAACGGCAGCATCAGCCGGATCAGGACGCGGGTGAGGTCGACCCAGAAGTTGCCCAGCCGGTCGGTCCGGTTCCGGGTGAAGCCGCGGATCAAAGTGGCGACCACCGCGATGCCGACCGCTGCCGACACGAAGTTCTGGACCGTCAGGCCGATCATCTGGGCCAGGTAGCCCAGGGTGTTCTCGCCGTAGTAGTTCTGCCAGTTGGTGTTGGTGACGAACGAGGCAGCGGTGTTGTAGGCCAGATCCGCCTGCATCTTCGGCATCCCGAGCGCCATCATCAGGTGGTGCTGGACGCGCAGGATCAGGTACAGCAGCAGGACGCCGACAGCCGAGATCGCGAACACCGAACGCAGGTACACGCCCCACGTCTGATCCGCCTCGGGATCCACGCCGATCGTTTTGTAGAGGGCCTTCTCGGCACGAAGGTGCTTCCTCGTGGTGAGGATGTGTGCCAGGTAATCGCCCAGCGGCCGATAGGAAACGGCCAGCAGGAATATCAGAGCCGCGACTTGCAGCGCACCGGCCCAGGTGTCCGACATCAGAATCTCTCCGGACGGATCAGGGCCGCTATCAGGTATCCGACCAGCAGGACCGACACGACGAGGCCGACGACATTCTCAGCGCTCAAGGCGTTCGACCCCCTTGACGATCAGCGCGAGAAGCGCGAAGAACGCGATCGTGACGCCGCCGAAAACCACGTCGGCCATCAGTACTCCTTGCCTCGGGGAATGGGATGTGCGGATCAGTCAAGCCGCGCGGATCGCGCCGACCGCCGTCGCAAGCACGATGCAAGCGCGCGGGCCGCGGATGCGCATGCGTCCCAAACATGCGGGTAGAGAGCGGTCCGCCTACGATCCGTGGGGAAAGCGGCCAAGTCGGCCGCGTACGACCATTCGGAAAGAACACACGGGTGTCCGCCATGAGCGACCTACCGGTGATCCGCCAGGCCGACCTGATCGTCCGAGCAGGGCGGATCCACACGCTGGACGCCGCCGGGACCGTGGCGTCGTCGCTGGCCGTGGTCGGCGACGAGATCGCCGCGGTCGGCGACGACCGGGAGACGGCGGTGCTGCTGGGGCCGTCGACCGAGGTGGTCGACCTCGGCGGCCGCACGGTCGTCCCCGGCCTGCACGACTCGCACCTGCACCTGGCCGACGCCGGGAACAGCTGGAACCTGCAAGTGCGCTGGGACGGCGTCCCCTCGCTGGCCGACGGCCTGCGGCTGCTGCGCGAGCGCGCCGCGGTGGCCGGGCCCGGCCAGTGGGTGCAGGTGATCGGCGGGTGGTCGGAGAACCAGTTCGCCGAGCACCGACTGCCGACGCGGGCCGAGATCGATTCGGTCTCCGCCGACGTGCCGGTCATGGTGGTGTTCCTGGACGCCGCCGCCTTCCTGAACCGGGCCGCGGTGCGTGCTCTCGGCTACGGAAAGGACACCCCGGACCCGCCCGGTGGTGAGATCCACCGCGACGCCGCCGGGAATCCCACCGGGATGCTGATCGCCAAGCCCAGTCCGGCCGTGCTGGCGCTCGCCGCGGCCCACGCGCCGCAGCTGGACGAGGATGAGCGCGTCAACTCCACACACCGCTTCGTGCGCGACCTGAACCGGCTCGGCGTGACCGGCGCGATCGACGCCGGCGCCACCGGTTTCCCGGACTGCTACGGCGCACTGCGGACGCTGCGGGTCCAGAACCGGCTGAACGTGCGCGCGGCACTGAACGTGTTCGCCTCGCACCCCGGCCAGGAACGCACGGAACTGGACACCCTCACCGAGCGACTCGATCTGGGCACCGACGACCTGCTGTGGTTCAACGGCGTCGGCGAGGCGCTGACACTGGACGGCGTGGACTTCTCCAACTTCACCCAGCCGCGTCCGGAGTTGTCGGAAGCGATGGGGCAGCACCTGGAGCCGGTGGTGCGGCTACTGGTGGAGCGCCGGTGGCCGTTCAGCTTCCACGCCACCTACGACGAGTCGATCCAACGGTTCCTGGCCGTACTGGAGAAGGTGGACCGGGACGTGCCGTTCGACGGCCTGCGCTGGGCCGTGGAGCACGCCGAGACGATCCTGCCGGAGACCATCGACCGAGTCGCGGCGCTCGGCGGCGGGATCACGGCGCAGCACCGGATGGCCTACCGGGGCGAGCACTTCCTGAAGCGGTACGGCCCCGAGGCTGCGCGGCGCGTGCAGCCGGTGCTGGAGATGCTGACCCGCGGCGTGCCGGTCGGCGGCGGTACGGACGGCACGTGGATGGCGGCGGCGAACCCGTGGGAGGCGCTGCGCTGGTTCACCACCGGGACGACCCTCGGCGGACTGGAGATGTGGCGGCCGGAGCATCGGCTGGACCGGACGCTCGCTCTGCGGCTGTTCACCGAGGGCAGCGCGTGGTTCACCGGGCAGCAGCGGCGGCGCGGATCGCTGGAGCCGGGGATGCTCGCGGACTTCGCGGTGCTCTCTGCGGACTACTTCAGTGTTCCCGACACCGAGCTCGCGGCGCTGGAGTCGGTGCTGACCGTGGTCGGCGGCCGGGTGGTCTACGAGAGCGGGCCGTTCACTCGGCTGTAGTTCGCCTCGCGGATACGTCGCAGAACCATCGCAAACGCAATGCAAACGCTGACGGACCTCGACGAACGTCCGCGCGTGCGACGATCGACCACGTGATGGCGGTGGGAGTGATCGGACGATGAGCGCGCGCGGCCGACTGCGCGTCTACCTCGGCGCCGCCCCGGGCGTCGGCAAGACGTACCACATGCTCGACGAGGGCCAGCGCCGCGCCGAGCGGGGCGGGGACGTGGTGGTCGGCTTCGTCGAGGCCCACGACCGGCCGCACACCCAGGCGATGGTCGACGGCCTGGAGGTCGTGCCGCGCCGCAGGATGGAGTACCGGGGCGCGCAGTTCGAGGAGATGGACCTGGACGCCGTGCTGGACCGGCGTCCGGCCGTGGCGCTGGTCGACGAGCTCGCGCACACCAACGTCCCCGGTTCGCGCAACGCCAAGCGCTGGCAGGACGTCGATGACCTGCTCGATGCCGGGATCGACGTCATAACCACGGTCAACGTGCAGCATCTGGAATCGCTCAACGACGTCGTCCACAAGATCACCGGTGTGCCGCAGCGCGAGACCGTGCCCGATGAGGTGGTGCGGGCGGCCGACCAGATCGAGCTGATCGACATGGCGCCGGAGGCGCTGCGCCGCCGGATGGCGCACGGCAACATCTACAAGCCGGAGAAGATCGACGCGGCGCTGTCCAATTACTTCCGCCCCGGCAACCTCGGCGCGCTACGCGAGCTGGCGCTGCTGTGGGTGGCCGGCCGGGTCGACGAGGCCCTGCAGCGCTACCGCGGCCAGCACGGCATCGACAAGGTCTGGGAGACCCGCGAGCGCGTGGTGGTGGCGCTGACCGGAGGCCCGGAGGGCGCCACGCTCATTCGGCGCGGGGCACGCATCGCGCAGCGGCTCGGCGCCAAGGGCTCGGACCTGCTGGCGGTGCACGTGGCCCGCTCCGACGGGCTGACCGGGGCCTCGCCGGCCCGGCTGGCCGAGCAGCGCGAGCTGGTGGAGTCACTGGGCGGCAGCTTCCACTCGGTGGTCGGCGACGACATCCCCGAGGCGCTGATGCAGTTCGCGCGCGCCGAGAGCGCCACGCAGCTGGTGGTCGGCGTGTCGCGGCGGGGCCGGCTGGAGCGGTTCCTCGGCGGCTACGGCATCGGCGAGACCGTGGTCCAGCTGTCCGGCGACATCGACGTGCACATGGTCACCCATGAGCGTTCGGCGGCCGAGCAGAGCCGCTGGACCGGGCTGCGCCGGGTGCTGCGGCAGCCGGAGAAGGGACCGCGCTGGTGGGGGCCGGTGGCCGGGCTGGTCCTGCCGCTCGTGCTCACGCTGGTGTTGGCGAACTTCCGTCCCCAGCTGCATCTGGTGAACCAGGTGCTGATCTTCCTGGCCGGGGTGGTCGCGGTGGCGCGGCTGGGCGGTCTGCTGTCGGCGTTCTTCGCCTCGCTGACGGCCTCGCTGCTGCTGAACTACTACTTCATCTCGCCGTTCTACCGGCTGACCATCGCCGATCCGCAGAACATCGTGGCGCTGGTGGTGTTCGTGGTGGTGGCGCTGATCGTGGCCTCGGTCGTGGACTTCGCCGCGCGCCAGGAGCGGCGGGCGGCGAAGGCGTCGGCGGAGGCTGAGACGCTCTCGGAGCTGGCGCGCTCGGTGCTGCGCGGGGATGAGGCGATCGGGGCGTTGCTGGGGCGGTTCCGGGAGACGTTCGGGATGGAGTCGGTGGCGCTGCTGGAGCGGACGGAGCCGAACACGCCGGTGCTGCCGGACGAGGCCGACGACCTTCGGGCGTGGCGGATCGTGGCGGCGACGTCGGGATCCGGGGCGATGCCGTGCCGGACGCCGGGCGAGGGCGACGTGGTGGTGCCCGCGGGGCCGGACGCGATGCTGGTGCTGGCCGGGCGCGTGCTGCCGGCGTCGGACCAGCATGTGCTGACGGCGTTCGCGGCGCAGGCGGCGGTGGCGCTGGAGCGCTCGCGGCTGGCGCGGCAGGCGGCCGAGGCGGTGCCGCTGGCGGCGGCGGACAAGATGCGCACGGCGCTGTTGGCGGCGGTGTCGCATGATCTGCGCACGCCGTTGTCGGCGGCGAAGCTGTCGGTGGCCTCGCTGCGGGACACCTCCGTGCAGTGGTCGGCCGAGGACCGCGCCGAGCTGCTGGCCGGGGCCGAGGAGTCGCTGGACCGGTTGTCGCGGCTGGTGGACAACCTGCTGGACATGAGCCGGTTGCAGGCCGGGGCGTTGAACCTGCGGATGGAGGACGTCGCGGTCGAGGACGTCGCGGCGATGGCGCTGGACTCCCTGGGCGCGGATCCGTCGCGGGTGGAGTTCCGGGACCTGGACGGCGTGCCGGAGGTGGCCGCCGACCCGGTGCTGCTGGAGCGGGCGGTGGCGAACCTGATCGCGAACGCGCTCAAGCACGGCTCGCCGGACGCGCCGGTGCTGATCACCGCCTCGGAGCTGGCCGGGCGGGTGGAGCTGCGGGTCGTCGACCGGGGTCCGGGGATCCGGCCGGAGGATTGGGAGCGGATATTCACGCCGTTCCAGCGTCTCGGGGACCGGGACAACACGACCGGCGTGGGGCTGGGGCTGGCGCTGTCGCGGGGGCTGGTGGAGGCTATGGGCGGTACGGTGGCGCCGGAGGAGACGCCGGGCGGGGGGATGACGATGGTGGTTTCGCTGCCGGTGGCGGGGGCTGACGTCGCCGTGTCCACCGGCGCTGAGGAGTCCGTCCGGTGATCAAGGTCCTGGTGGTAGACGACGAGCCGCAGCTGCTGCGGGCGCTGCGGATCAACCTCACGGCGCGCAAGTACGAGGTGGTCACGGCCGTGGACGGGACCTCGGCGCTGGCGTTGGCCGCGCGTACGTTGCCGGACCTGGTGGTGCTGGATCTGGGGCTGCCGGATCTGGACGGTGCCGAGGTGATCAAGGGGCTGCGGGGCTGGAGCGAGGTTCCGATCGTGGTCCTGTCCGGGCGCGCCGACGCCTCGGACAAGGTCGAGGCGCTGGACGCGGGGGCGGACGACTACCTGACGAAGCCGTTCTCGATGGAGGAGTTGCTGGCGCGGCTGCGGGTGGCGCGGCGGCATGCGGACCGGAATGCGCCCAAGGCGGCGGTGCAGCGGATCGGCGATTACGAGGTGGACGTGGCGGCGCACACGGTGACGCGCTCTCCTGAGGCGCCGCTGGCCGTGCCGGCTGGTGTGCACCTGACGCCGACCGAGTGGGGCATCGTCGAGGTGCTGCTGAAGAACGCCGGGCGGCTGGTCACGGCGAAGCAGTTGCTGGCCGAGGTGTGGGGGCACGGGTATGAGAACGACACGCCGCTGTTGCGGTTCCACTTCACGAAGCTGCGGCGGAAGTTGGAGCGTGAGCCTTCGCGGCCGGAGCATCTGTTGACCGAGCCGGGCATGGGATATCGGTTCCAGCCCTGATATGCCTTTCTCAAGTTGTTGGTATTGAGTTATTCAGGAACGCCACATCCTGCTGGAACTCCCCAGGCCAAGCCAATGAGCTCCACTCATCACATGAGTGGACCCTTGGTCGCATAATGTGCCATCGGGTGGAAACGACGGCGCGCCGCGCATAACAGAACGCTGGTCCTCCGATATCAGGGAGCATGCGTTCGTTGCGATTGGTTGCTGCTTTGGGGCTCGGCCTCAGTCCGTTCGTGGGTTCGGTGGCGGGCGGCACAATGCCGGCTTTCGCCGGTGGCGGGGCCGGGATGACGGTGTTCGCCACGATGGAGGGCCAGGATCAGCGGCTGCTGGTGGGTACTCAGCATCTGGTGACGATCACGGTCAGCGACACACCCGGTGAGGCGGACCTGCGGGATATCACTGTCGACCTGGAAGACCTGGCCCCGCATCCGGTGCCGGTCACGTGTCCGGCGGGGGTGAACGGGCATTTGTCGCTGGAGCCTGAGCAGTCGTTGCAGTGCACCGCTGTGGTGTCTGCTGAGTTCGGTTATCGGACGCTGCTCGCGCGGGCCAGTTCGCGGGTGCCGGGTGGCGGGAGTTTGGAGCGGTCGGTCGTGTTGCACTACACGGGCTTCCTGCCGCCGCCTCCGCCGCCTCCGCCTGCACCGCCCGCGCCGCCCGCGCCCGCGCCCGCGGTCGTGCGTCCGGCGCAGACGTCGGTCCCCGAGCCGGCCGCCGCGCGTCCGCACCGGGCACAGCCGATGCCGTCGGCTCCAGCGCCGGCGCCGCTGGTGGGTCAGGCGGGCCCGCCTGCCGCGCCGGTGACTTCGGCGGCCGGGCCTTCGGTGCCGGTGGAGGGCGGGGGTTGTCCCGGCGGCTCAGGCTGCGGCCAACCAGCGCAGGCCTCGACCGACACGGTCCACAAGCACGGCGGACTCCCCTTCACCGGCATGTCCGCGCCTGTGCTCGCGATGGTCGCAGCGGCTGCCCTCGCTCTGATCACCGGCGGCGCGGTCCTGGTCCGCCGAGTCGCCCGGCGGTAGCGTCGGCGGCAGGAGTACCCGGCGCGATCGGCTTTCGGTCGGCGCCGGGACCGTGCCGCTGAGCGCGCCGACCGGTCTGCGCTCCCGCAGCTCGCGCCGCGTCGCGATTGCGTCATCGGCGCCGCGTGGCGGCGCCCGCCATTTGCCCGGACGCCACCTCCGGATAACCTCGGCGGTATGCCCCGTATCGCGCTCGTCACCGACTCCACTGCTTGTCTGCCCGTTGCGTCGGCGGCAGCTCTCGGTGTCACAGCGGTTCCGCTGGAGGTGATCGTGCGGGGGGCGCCGCACAGCGAGGCCGCTCCGGCGACCGGGAAGTTGCTGGTCGAGGCGTTGCGGGCGCACGAGACCGCCACCACGTCGCGGCCGTCGCCGGAGGACTTCGCCGCCGCGTACCGGGCCGCCGCCGAGGCCGGGGCCGAAGGTGTGGTGTCGCTGCACATCTCCGCCGAGTTGTCGGCCACGCTGGAGTCGGCGGAGCTGGCCGCGAAGGACGCGCCGCTGCCGGTGCGGGTACTGGACAGCCGCACCATCGGCATGGCTCTGGGGTTCGCGGTGCTGGCCGCCGCCGAGGCCGGCCGGGACGGCCGTCACGACCTGGACGCCGTCGCCGACATCGCCGCCAAGCACGCCGCCACGGCCTCAGCCTTCTTCTACGTCGACACGCTGGAGTACCTGCGCCGCGGCGGCCGCATCGGCTCGGCCCGGGCGCTGCTCGGTTCGGCGCTGGCGATGAAGCCGTTGCTGCATATGGCGGACGGCCGCGTCGAGCCGCTGGAGAAGGTCCGGACCTCGTCCCGTGCCATCGCCCGGCTGGAGGAGATCGCGGTGGAGCGCGCCGGGGGCGACGGTTCCTCGGTCCGGATCGCCGTGCAGCACCTGGACGCCGCCGAGCGCGCCAATGCCTTGGCCGGACGTCTGCGCGATCGTCTGCCGGGGTTGGCCGACGTCGTAGTCTGCGAAGTCGGTGCGGTGATCGGGGCGCATGTCGGGCCTGGCGTGCTGGGCGTCATCGTGGCGCCGAAGTAGGCGGAGTCCACACCGGATCGGCGCTGGACGGCGGCTCGGGCTCGCGCGAGGCCGCGAGATGCCGACGCAACGCGGCGAGCCCCGGATGCGGATTGTCGCCGCGCCACAGAAACGAATGCGGATACACCGGCGTCGGATCCCGCAGCGGAATGCGGCGCAGACCGTGTCCGGCCGGCCACGCCAGTTGCGGCTTGACCCCGACGAGCGAGGCCACGTCGGCGGAGTCGGCGATCACGTCCAGGAGATGGTCGCTGCCGAAGTGCGGCCCGATGCCGTCGATGGAGAGTCCGAACGCTGACGCGAGTTCCTCGTAGTACAGCGTCCACTCGGCGCCGGCCGCGATCCCCGGGATCCAGATGCGGTGGCCGACCAGTTGCCGGAGCGTCGCCGTCCGGGCGGTGGCGAGCGCATGGCGTGGACCGACCAGCAGATCGAGCGTCTCGTCGAGTACCCGCGTGGCCGCCACGTCCGCCGGCAGACCGCGCGGTGCCGCGACGAACCGGAACGTCGCGTCGATCGTCCCGGCCTGCACGGCGGCGATCGCCGAGTCGGCGTTGGGCAGGGTCACGACATCGAGGTCGACGTCGGGACGCGCCTCGTGAAACCCGCGCAGCGACGCCGCCACCGCGCTGCGCATGGCGACCACGTCGACGCGCAGCGCCCGCCGTCCCGGACGCACCGACGAGATCGCCTTCTCCGCCGCCTGAAGCAGGGCCCTGGCATGCGGCAGGAACGCCTGTCCGTCGATCGTGAGCTGCGCCCCGCGCGCCGTCCGGGTGAACAAGCGCGCGCCGAGGTCCTTCTCCAAGGTCGCGATGCGCTTGGAGACTGCTTGTTGCGTGATCTCCAGCTCCGCCGCGGCCTCTTGGAAACGGCCTGCGTCGGCGACGGAGATGAAGGTGCGCACGGCATCGAGGTCCATGGCCGCAAGGGTATCCAGACAACCAATGGTTGTACCTCATGGGCCTGTTAGTTGTTTGACCTCGCCTTCCCCCGCTCGCTTTGATGTCGGTGGCCATCGGATGGTTGTCGATACTGGGGTGTGAGGACGTGGAGCGACGACGGCTGGGACGCCGATTCGGATGGCTGTGGTCCGCGTACACGGTCAGCACGATCGGCACCTGGCTGGCCTTCAACGCCTTCACCCTCATCCTGATCCGCGTCCTGCACGCCGGCCCCGCGCGGGTCGCGGCGATGTCGGCGGCCGGTACGGCGGTGGGCGCGCTGGTGGCCGTGCCGCTCGGGCCGTGGATCGAGTTCCGGCGCAAGCGGCCGGTGATGGTGGCGATGGACGTGGCCCGGTTCGCCGCGCTGCTGACGATCCCGGTGGCGTATGCGTTCGGCGTGCTCGGGTTCGCGCAGCTGCTGGCCGTGTCGATCGTGGTAGGGGCCTGCGATATCACGTTCGGCGCGGCCAGCGGAGCGTATGTGAAGTCGATCGTCGCCCGGGAGGACCTGCTGATCGCGAACGGCCGCTTCGAGTCCACGACGTGGACGGCGATCGTTCTCGGGCCGCCCCTCGGCGGGGCGGCGGTCGCGCTGTTCGGACCGGTGGTGACGGTGGTCGCCGACGCGGTCAGCTATCTGCTGTCGGCACTGGGGATTCGGGCGATCGGCGGCAGCGAGACCAGATCCGAACCGCTCCCGGACAGGAGTTTCCGGCCGACCGATCTTCTCGATGGCTGGCGCTACATCCTGAACGACAGGGTTCTGCGTCGGTTGCTGCTGAACAACATGGCCGTCAATGCTCTGATCATGGCTGGGGAGCCGCTGTTGGCGGTGTGGATGCTCGGCCGCCTGGGATTCGCACCCTGGGAGTACGGGCTGGCCTTCGCGGTGCCCTGCGTCGGAGGGCTGGCGGGATCGCGCGCGGCCGCTCGGCTGGCGGCCCGCTTCGGTCGTCACAGGGTCCTGATCACCGCCGGCACGCTGCGCGCGCTGCCCCCGATCGGCCTGGCCTTCCTGCGCCCCGGATTGCCGGGCTTGGTGCTGGTCATGGGCATCGAGCTCGCGCTGATCACCAGCGCTGCCGTCTATAGCCCGATCATGGCGACATACCGCCTGGAACAGACAGCTTCCACCCGCGTGGCCCGAGTACTGTCCGCCTGGTCGGTCTCCACCAAGACGGCCATCGCCGTTTTCACCGCCGCCTGGGGCCTCCTGGCCGCCGGCACCGGGCCCCGAACGGCACTCGCCGCCGCTGGTCTGCTGCTCCTCGCGACACCGATGCTCCTGCCGCACACAGCGAAACGGCCCGGTGCCGACCAGGAATCGGTCGGCACCGGGCCGCACGCGCTTACCGCGGAGAGCTAAGCCGGCACCACGTTCACCAGCTTCGGCGCCCGCACGATCACCGTCCGCACCCCGCGCCCCTCCAGCGCCCGCTGTACGCCGTCCGAAGCCAGCGCCAGCTCGCGCAGCGCGTCCTCGGCGATCCCCGGCGGCACCTCCAGGCGGTCCTTGACCTTGCCGGCCACCTGCACCACGCACGTCACCGTCTCGTCGACCAGGTACGCCGGGTCCGCGACCGGATAGGGCGCGTGGGCCACCGTGTCGCGGTGCCCCAGCCGGGACCACAGTTCCTCGGCGATGTGCGGGGCGAACGGAGCGACCAGCACCACCAGTGTCTCCGCCGCCGAGCGCGGCACCGACGGCAGGCGGGTCAGGTGGTTGTTCAGCTCGATCAGCTTGCTGATGGCGGTGTTGAAGCGCATGGCCTCCATATCGTTGCGCGCGCCGTCGATGGTCTTGTTCAGCACGCGCAGCGTCGCCTCGTCGGGCTCGGCGTCGGTGACGGTGACCTCGCCGTTCTCCTCGTCGACCACGTTGCGCCACAGCCGCTGCAGGAAGCGGAACGAGCCGATCGAGGCGCGGGTGTCCCAGGGCTTGGACATGTCCAGCGGGCCCATCGACATCTCGTAGATGCGCAGGGTGTCGGCGCTGTACTCGTCGATCATGTCGTCCGGGGAGATGACGTTCTTCAGCGACTTGCCGATCTTGCCGAAATGCTGCGTGACCGGCTCGCCCTTGTAGTGGAACCTTCCGTCGATCTCCTCGACCTCGGTGGCCGGGACGTAGACCCCGCGCGCGTCGGTGTAGGACGCGCCCTGGATCATGCCCTGGTTGTACAGCTTGCGGAACGGCTCGGCGCTGGTGACGTGGCCCAGGTCGAACAGCACCTTGTGCCAGAACCGCGCGTACAGCAGGTGCAGCACCGCGTGCTCCGCGCCGCCGACGTACAGGTCCACGCCGCCGGTGTCGTCGGGGTTCCGCGGCCCCATCCAGTACTTCTCGGCCTCGGCCTCGACGAACCGGCTGTCGTCGTCCGGCGACAGGTAGCGCAGGTAGTACCAGCAGGAGCCGGCCCACTGCGGCATGGTGTTGGTCTCGCGCCGGTACTGGCGCGGGCCGTCGCCCAGGTCCAGCGTCACGTTCACCCAGTCGGCGGCGCGCGACAGCGGCGGCTCGGGGGCGCTGGTGACGTCGCCGGCCTCGAAGGTCTTCGGCGAGAAGTCGTCGACCTCCGGCAGCTCCAGCGGCAGCATCGACTCCGGCAGGGCCTTCGCGATCCCGGCGTCGGGGCCGTCGACCGCGTAGACGATCGGGAACGGCTCGCCCCAGTAGCGCTGCCGCGAGAACAGCCAGTCGCGCAGGCGGTAGGTGACGGTGCCCTCGCCGATGCCCTTGGCCCGCAGCCACTCGGAGATGGCGCGGATCGCGGCCGGGACCGGCAGACCTTCCAGGGACACCTCGTCGTTGGCGGAGTTGGTGATCTGCGCGGTCTTGGAGTCGTAGGCCTCGGTCCAGTCGGCGATGTCCGCCGGCCAGTCCGCCGGGGCCGAGACCACGATCCGCATCGGCAGGTCGAAGGCCCGGGCGAACTCGAAGTCGCGCTGGTCGTGCGCCGGCACCGCCATGATCGCGCCGGTGCCGTAGCCCATCAGGACGTAGTCGGCGATGAACACCGGCACGCCCTCGCCGTCGACCGGGTTCACCGCGAAGGTTCCGGTGAACACGCCGGTCTTCTGCCGGCCCTCGGTCTGGCGCTCGACCTCGGTCTTGGCGGCGGCCTGCGCACGATAGGCGGCGACGGCCTCGGCCGGGGTGGCGAACCCGCCGGTCCAGACGTCCTTCGTGCCGGCCGGCCACTCCGCGGCCACGAAGGAGTCCACCAGCTCGTGCTCCGGGGCCAGCACCATGTAGGTGGCGCCGAACAGGGTGTCGGGCCGGGTGGTGAAGATCTCGATGGTCTTCTCGGAGCCGTCGATCGCCGTCACACCGAAGTGCACGCGAGCACCCTCGGAGCGCCCGATCCAGTTCCGCTGCTGCAGCTTGATCGGCTCCGGCCAGTCCAGCCGGTCCAGATCGGCCAGCAGCCGGTCGCTGTACTCGGTGATGCGCATCATCCACTGCCGCAGGTTGCGCTTGAACACCGGGAAGTTGCCGCGCTCGGAGCGGCCGTCGGCGGTGACCTCCTCGTTGGACAGCACGGTGCCCAGCCCCGGACACCAGTTCACCGGCGCCTCGGCGATGTAGGCCAGGCGGTGGGAGTCGATGACCGCGGCCTGCTCCGGCACGGACAGCGACGCCCAGGCCCGGCCGTCCGGGGTGCGGCGCTCGCCGGAGGCGAACCGCTCGATCAGGGTCGCGATCGGGCGGGCCCGGCCGGCGTCCCGGTCGTACCAGGAGTTGAAGATCTGCAGGAAGATCCACTGCGTCCACTTGTAGAAGGACACGTCGATGGTCGACACGCCGCGCCGGGTGTCGTGGCCGAAGCCGATGCGGTGGATCTGCTCGCGGTAGCGGGCGATGTTGGCCTCGGTGCTCACCCGGGGGTGCACGCCGTGCTCGACCGCGTACTGCTCGGCGGCCAGGCCGAAGGCGTCCATGCCGATGGTGTGCAGGACGTGGTGGCCGGTCATCTTCTTGTAGCGGCCCAGGACGTCGGTGGCGATGTAGCCCAGCGGGTGGCCGACGTGCAGGCCGGCGCCGGAGGGATAGGGGAACATGTCCAGGATGTAGGCCTTGGGCTCGGACATGTCGGCCGGGTGGTTCGGGACCTGGAAGGTGTGGTGAGCGGCCCAGTACTCCTGCCACTTCGGCTCGATCTCGGCGGCGACGGCGGCCGTGTAGCGGAACTTGGGCTCCTCGCTCGCAGGCTTGGGCTGTGCGGTCTGCTCGCTCATAGTCGTCTTCTAGTCCTCGCGGGTACGTCTGGTCAGATGCAGATCTGGGCTGGAAAAGAAAAAGCCCCCGGGGCCGTTCCGGCCATGGAGGGGAGCCGCGCTGATCCGGAGCCTCACGGCGCTCCGGCCTGTTTCAGCGCGGCTACATAAGAAGCAGCGTCACAGCCCGCATACGACAAGGGTACCAGCGCCCGTCCCCTCGTTATCCGCCCTACCTGCGGACCAGGCCGAGGACGCCGGTCCGCCATGCGCGGTGCGGGCCGGGACGCCCGGGGGTAGCTTGGGTGTCAGCCCGTGCGGACGTCCCAGCCCTCGTGCGCTCCTCGCACGACATTCAGCGTCGATGACACTATGGCCTCCATGACGACCAGCGTTCTCAGGAAGCACCGGACCCGCGTGATATCGGGTGCGGGGGCGGCGACGCTCCTGGCGACCGTCACGGCGTGTTCGAGCGGCACGTCCTCGCCGGGATCGCCGGGCTCCCCGGCCCCGGCGAAGTCCGCGACCTCGCAGAAGACGTTGACGGTGCTGGCGGCGGCGTCGCTCACCGACGTGTTCAACCAGGCGGCGCAGAGCTTCGAGGCCGAGCACCCCGGGGTGAAGCTGAAGTTCTCCTTCGCCGGCTCGCAGACGCTGGCCGCGCAGGTGAAGGCCGGCTCGCCGGCGGACGTGCTGGTGACCGCCGACTCGGCCACCATGAACGGCCTCGGCGACGCGGTGGCCGACAAGACGGTGATCGCGCACAACCGGCTGGCGATCGTCACCGCCCCCGGCGACCCGGAGCACGTCCAGTCCCTGACCGACCTGGCGTCCCCGAAGCTGAAGGTGGTCCTGGCCGCCCCGCAGGTGCCGGCGGGCAAGTACGCCGAGCAGGCGCTGGCGACGGCGCACGCGAGCGTGAAGCCGGTGTCGCAGGAGCCGGACGTCCGCTCGGTGCTGTCGCTGGTCGAACGGGGCGAGGCCGACGCCGGCATCGTGTACACCACCGACGCGAAGTCGGCCGGCTCCAAGGTGGCCACCATCGACATCCCCGACGCCCAGAACGTGATCGCGACCTACCCCGCCGCGGTGCTGGCGGACTCGGCGAACAAGGACGCGGCGGGTGTGTTCGTGGCCTGGCTCGCCTCGGCGGAGGGGCAGCGGATTCTGCGGGCGGCGGGGTTCTCGCCGGCGTCCTGATCGTCAGCTAGCCGGCCGTCGACTACCTGGCCGTCAACCAGTTGACACACGGTTCCGGCCCCACCCACCACGGGGGCTCACCGACCTCAGAAGAGAGCGCGCGCCCAGCCGATGCCGCTCAGCATCGCCGCCGGCGGCCGGAACCGTCAACGAGTTCACCCGAAAGTTGCTGCGAACGGGCGACAAGCGGCTGCGACCAGGCGATCTCGCCACCGACTACCGTTGGTCCATGCGCCGCCCCGCCGCCCGCCGCCGGCTGAGAACCAGACCCCGTCCGCCGGCCGCCCTCCTCGTCCCGGCTGCCGTCGCGGTCCTGTTCCTCGCAATGCCCCTCGTCGGCATCGCGGCGCGCGCTCCGTGGTCACGGCTGCCGCACTACCTTTCCGACGCCGCGGTGCTGGAAGCGCTGCGCCTCTCCCTGGTGTGTTCCCTGAGCGCGCTCGCCCTCGCGCTCGTCCTCGGCGTACCGCTGGCCTGGATGCTGGCCCGCGTTCCGCACAGCGCGGCGAAGACGGCTGTCCACGCGCTCGTCCTGCTCCCCATGGTTCTGCCCCCGACGGTCGGCGGGGTGGCGCTGCTGTCCGCGTTCGGGCGCCGGGGCGTGCTCGGGCCGTTGCTGGAGCATTTCGGCGTCGTCCTACCGTTCTCCACCGCCGGCGCCGTACTGGCCGCGACCTTCGTCGCGCTCCCGTTCGTGGTGATCACCATGGAAGCCGCGTTCGCGACCGTCGACCCGACCGTCCACGAAGCCGCCGCGACCGCCGGTGCCTCCACCTGGCGCACGTTCCGCTCCGTCACGCTGCCGATCGTCGCCGACACGCTGGTCGCGGCAGCGGTGCTGGCCTGGTGCCGGGCCCTCGGCGAGTTCGGCGCGACGCTGACCTTCGCCGGCAACCTGCCCGGCACCACACAGACCCTTCCCCTGAAGGTCTACTTGCTGCTCACCGACGATCCCGACGGCGCCACAGCCGTCTCACTCCTGCTGGTCCTGGTCGCCGCCATGGCACTACTCACGCTGCGTCATTTCGCGCCGGGCACCGGCTCCGATTCCCGTTCCGGTTCCAAAGCCTCGGAAGCAGGCAGCCCCTCCGACACCGCCCGGCACTTCCGACGCCGCACAAACCGCGAGAACCTCGGCGCCGGCATCGCCAAGAACCCCTCGGCCCGTCCCGCCGCGATCGCGATCCGCGCCAGATCCCGCGCCTTCGGGAAGCAGAGATAACGCGGCTCCCACACCGGCCGGTACTTCGTGTTCGCCCGGTACAGCGACTCCAGCTGCCACCACCGCGAGAACACCGACAGCACCACCCGCGCCAGCCGCAGGAACGGTCCGGCGCCGAGCCGGCCGGACCGCTCGAAGACGCTGCGGAACATCGCGAAGTTCAGCGAGATCCGCTCCACCGCGTGCTCCGGGCCGGCCTTGATCAGGTCGATGACCATGAACTCGACCAGACCGTTCTCCGTGCCGCGCTCGCGCCGCATCAGGTCCAGCGACAGCCCGTTGCCGCCCCACGGCACGAACGACAGCAGGGCCCTGAGAACCCCGGCGCCGTCCAGGCACTCGACCATCACGCACCGCGCGTCCGCCGGGTCGCCGAGCCGCCCCAGCGCCATCGAGAAGCCGCGCTCCACCGCGCCGTCGCGCCAGTCGTCGGCCCGGCGCACCAGCTGGATCATCTCGGCGCGCGGGATGTCGCCGTGCCGCCGGATGCGCGTCGTGTACCCGGCCCGCTCGACCCGGTTGTACGCCTGGCGCACGACCCGCATCGCCCGGCCCTCCAGCGTGAACTCCTCGACCTCGACCACCGCCTCGTCGCCGAGTTCGACGGCGTCCAAGCCGAACCGGGACAGGACCTTGCCGCCCTCCTCCGAAGCGCCCATCACCGCCGGGACCCACGCGTGCGCCCGCGCCTCGGCCAGCCACGCCTCGACGGCCCCCGGCCACGCCTCGACGTCCCCGATCGGGTCGCCGGCGGCCAGCGACACCCCGCCGACCGGCCGGTAGGCGATCGCCGCCTTACCGGTCGGCGACCACATCACCGCCTTGTCCCGGCGCAGCGCGAAGTAGCCCAGCGAGTCCTGGTCGCCGAACTTGTCCAGCAGCGCCCGCAGCCGGTGCTCGCCCCGCGGATCGTGCCGGACGCTGCCGCGCCGGGGCTGGAACAGCGCCCACGCCACGGCCAGGACCATCACGCTGCCCAGGAAGTCGACGGTGACGTCCACCCAGTGCGGCACCTCGACGGCGGTGCCGTACCACCAGATGCCGGTGCCGGCCATACCCGCCTTGAGCGTGTACAGGGCCTCATCGCCGAGGTCGGTGTGCGGAGAGGCGTCGTTCCAGGCCACCAGCGTGACCCCGATCAGCGCCGACAACCCCGCCGACACGGCGAGCACGATCAGCGCCAGCCGGGAGTTCGCGGCGTCGAAGACCGCGTAGAAGTCCTCGCGCGCCCAGACGACCAGCGCCATGAACAGCGCCTGGATCAGGAACGAGAGAATCAGCGGCGCCAGCGGCCGCAGATCGGCCCAGGTGACGCCGTACAGCAGATAGCTGACACCGATCCAGCCCAGCGGGCCGACGAACACGGCGAGCACCACCAGCAGCCACCACGCGACGCGTTTACGCCGCCGCACCGCCGCGGCGAGCATCAGCATCAGCACCCCGAAGCCGAGCGAGGGCACGCCGAGCAGGAAGCCGAGGCTGAACAGGATGTAGTCCGGCAGCCGGTCGATGCGCTCGCTGGTGCTGGGCGACAGCGCTGACACGATCGACATCGCCGCCACGATCCGGAGGTACCAGACCAGCAGCATGGGGATGCGGGCCCGGAAGCGGCGGGCGCGGCCCATGCTCGCTGTCTCCGTCATCCGCGCCTTTACCTCCGAGTTTGTCACGGTTCGTGGTCAATCTTCTCCAATCTACTCCGGTGCCCGGTTCGGGCCGCGCTGTGACGTGCGCCTCGAGCGAGCGTGGTATGCGATCGTGTGCGATCGGACACCGTACGCGGTGAGACGCGTGGGTTTCCTGGTACTCTCCGCAACGCCGCGGGTGGGCGGTGGGGATTGATCAAACACTGAATCACTGGCGGACCGAGGTTGGGGGTTGAACCCATGGACCAGCAACCGGGACGGCGGCAGCCGGCCCGCGGCCAGGGCCGCGGACCGGGACGGGCCCCGGGCCGATCGGCCGGCGGGCCGAGGCCGGACGACTCGGCGGAGGAGCAGCCGAACGTCGTCCGGCCGTTCGTGCGGCACGCCGAGAAGGCGCAGAAGCATCAGCGGCAGGAAGATCAACGGCGGCAGGGGCGGTCGACCCCGGTCACGGACGTCGCGGAGTTCGCGGAGTTCGCGGACCAGCGGCCCCAGGCGGAGCGCAGCAGTCTCGTCCCGAATCCGCTGCCCGCGCCGCGCGCCGTCGCCCGGCAGATCGGGCCCGGTGAGCACGTCCCCATGCCGGCGCCACCGCGGCCGATGAGCGACCTCACCACCACCATGCCGATCCTCAGCGTGCCGATCGACGACGGCGGCGACCACAGCGCGCCGCCGGGCGAGCCGGGGCACTTCCACGACGACGGCGAGTTCGGGCGGCACCGCGGCGGCGGGCGCGCGACCCGGCTGAAGGCGGCGGGGATCCTGGTCGGCGTGGTGGTGGCCGGGGCGGCGGTGGCCGGGACGTTCGCCGGCGGGTCAGGGAAGTCGTCCACGCCGCGCGCCGGCGGGGATGCCACCACGACGGGCGCCGTGCCGACGTCGGATGCCGCCGTGCCGGACCCGCCCGGCGACAGCGGCGCCACCGCGTCGTCGCGGCCGAGCCACTCGCCGACGGCCACGCCCACGCCGACTCGCAGTACCCATACATCGTCGCCGAAGCCTTCTACGTCGGCGAGTACGACCGTGAACAACAGTCCGGCGATGGTCTCGCGGCCGAGCAGTGCGGCGTCGACGCCGAGCACTGCTGCGAGCAGTACGCCGCCCACGACGCCGTCGACGTCCGCGCCGCCGGCGTTCACGCCGCTGAAGCCGGGGGACAGCGGGCCAGCGGTCACCAAACTCCAGTCAGACTTGAAGGCGGCCGGCTACGACTACGACTTCGATAAGGGCAACTACGACGGCTTGACCGAATCGGCGGTGTGGGACTTCCAGACGCGCCATCGCGGAACGGGTCAGGCCGACGGCTGGGGCAACTACGGCGTGGCGACCGACAAGGCGCTCCAGGCTGCGGTGAGCGGGACCGGCGGATAGCGCGAATAGGGCCCGCGGGGGAACATCCGAGTGATAACGTCGTTGATCACCCTACGGTTGCGCCACACAACCGACGGATGATCGGGAGGCAGAAATGTCCGCACCGCGGCACAAGCCACCGGAGCCTGATTCACCCCGGATACCGGTGCGCCTGCCGGCTGCCGAGGCCGCCCTCCCCCGCCCCGACCCCGGCCGCACCCGGCCCCGCGACAACGACCCATACCCAGTGCCGGCGCCCGGGGGGCGCGGCCCGAGTACCGAGGAGTCCAGCGTGGCGGAGTACGAGGGCGTCCGGCGCCCGGCCCCCAGACAGGCGTCCCCGAACACGGCCGGCCGCCGACAACCCGAGGCCGGCCTGCCGGTCCCGCAGCCGCGGCCGACGGCGCGGCCGATGGCGCAGCCGCAGCCGAATCAGTACCCGTCGGCGGGACGGTCCGCGATGCGCGACGTCCCGTGGTCGGGGGCCCGGCAGATCGCCGAGTTGCGGGAAGCCGATCGGGAAGCGGCCGGAGGTACGACGCACAGGCCTGACACCGACCCAACGTCCTCCGACCGGCGCGGGCTTCAGCCCGGGTTCGACCCGTGGGCCGCCCGGCAGCCGGTGGCCGCCGATCGCGGGATGCCCCAGCCGCGGCAGCGGGTGCCCGGCGTCGATCCGCGATTCGGTGGACGCCCGTCAGCCGCCGACCGCGCGACGACCGAACTCCGGCAGCAGACGTCTGATGTCGATCCGCGTGCCGTGGCCCCGCTGCCGAGCGCCGATCGGCCGACCTCGATCATCAGCCGCCAGGTCGAACCGCGGCGGCCTGCCGCCGCCCCTCGCCGCGTGCAGCCCGAGTGGCTGATTCCCGGTGCCGACCTCCGCATACCCGACCGTCAGCCGGCACCGGCGCGGTTGTCCGATCGGGCCGTCGGGTACGAGGTGGTCCGGCGTCCGGACAACGAATTCGCCGCGCGCTCTGCCGGCGGCGGCGATCTGCCGCCTTCGCTGCGCGGCGCGACCGGCGGCCGGCATCGCGGGCCGCGGCGGCCGGCGATGTTCCGGGCCGCGGTGCCGGTCGCGGCGGTGCTGGCGGCCGGGGGCGGGGCGTTGGGGCTCGTGCACGCCACGGGAACCGGGACGCCCGACTCGCAGGCCATGGATTCCTCGTCGCGGTCGGTCGACTCGGCGGTGACCACCAACCTCGCCAACGCGCCGTCGGGCCTGGACGGCGACGCTTCCGGACCCACGACCGGGGCCGATCCGGCCTCCTCGGGGTTCGACGACTCCACGCCGGGGACGGTGGCGCACACCACCGGCGGGGAGGCCGGAGCCAAGCCCGGAGCGCCCGCCGGCAAGACCTCGACGCCCGGGTCGGGCGGCCCGGTCGGAGCAGTCACGTCCTCCAGGACGCCGGGCGCGCCGGTCGTCGCGACGACCAGTCCGGTCGCCAACGGGCCGGTGCAGATCTCGACGCCGCCGCCGGGAACGCCCGCGGCGTCGGTGCCGTCGGCGCCGAGTACTCCGCCGCCGGCCACGCCGCCGGCCACTCCCGGCGATCCGAGCACCACGCCGACGTCGCCGGGCACGCCGCCGGGCACCCCCAGCACGCCGGGCACACCGCCGAGCGACTCCACGCCGGGCTCGCCGGGATCGTCGTCGACTCCGAGCACGCCGACCAGCGCGCCGACGTCCACCCCGACATCCACCACGCCGCCGGCCCCGACGACCACGCCGAACCCCACCCCGACCGGGACCACCGGTGGCAACTCGCCCGGCGACTCCGCCTCGCCCCGCGTCCTGCAGAGCGGCGACACCGGGCAGGACGTCTCGGACCTGCAGACCCGGTTGGACCGGCTCAGCACGCCGACGTGGGTGCCGGTGACCGGCGTTTACGACACTCGTACCGCTGACGCGGTCGCCTATGTCCAGAACCAGCTGAACATCACCGACGACCCGCGCGGCGTTTGCGGGCTCACCACGGCTGCCGCCATAGCGACCTTGGCATCGCGGTAGGGCTTCGGACCAGCACGTGGCACCGGCCGGTCGCGCCGGGTTCGGGGAGCACCCGGCGCGACCGGATTCTCAGGCGGCGCGTATCAAAGCTCGCTGATCCGCGCCCGAGACCGCGTCCGACGCCCCGATTCCGAACCCGCACCGCCGCTGCCGCGAGCCCGCTCCCGAACTCCCGCACCCACCCCCGGCCCGTACAACCGGTAGTACCGCTCGACCAACCCGCTTTCCGCGATCGACTCATCCGTCCGCGCGAGGTCCACTCCCGCCGCGAACCCGTGATCCGGCCGCGCCAGCGCGCAAGCGCCCCACACCACAGCAGCCATCGTCAGATCGGACTGCCGCGCCGGAACCGCCGATGACACGTCGCCGCGCGGCAGGTTCACCGGCAGGCCGTCGGCCAGCACCGTGACCGGACCGCGTGGCAGCACGTACCGCACGCCGACCCGGCCCAAGTCCTCGATCCGCTCGGCGCGCTCGGCCAGGCCCGGCAGGTCGATCTCCGAGGCGCGGCCGGACACGTTCGCCACGAAGCACTCGCCCGGCAGGAAGTCCAGGTCCTCACCGCCGAGTCCGGACGGCCGGGCCCCGGGCCCCGCGCCCCGCCCCGTCGACGAAACGACGAGCAGCGGCCGATGCCCGTCCAGCAGCGCCGCCAACTCCGGCGCCGTCAGGTACCCGGCCTCGTGCGCGGCCAGCAACCGAGGCCACTCGCTGTCGTAGACCGCGACCCGCATCCGTTGCCCGCGCAGCACCGAGGCGACCTGTTCGCCGATCGTCCCGAAGCCGATGACCAGGGCTGGTGCGTCCTCGAAGGCCTCACCCGGGAGCAGTTCCCGGATCGAGCGCACCACCGACTCGGCGATCCAGTGCGCCTCGATCCCGCGTTTGACAGTGCTCTGCGCCACGCTGAACACCGGCAGCGGCCAGTCCGCACCGAAGACTTCGAGTTCTTCGATGCCCGCCATCGACTGCTCGACCACGCCCCGATACTCCGGCAGGAGTTCCGGCGCCAACATCATCAGCGTCGGCCCGACCAGTCCCCCGTCGTCGATGACCACGCTCGGCTCCATGACGCGCGCCGCGTGCAATCGCAGCGCCGTCTCCACATCGACCTTGTCGGCAGCGGGCACCACCGAAACGCCGAGGCCGGCCAGATGCGCCTCCACCCGCTGCCGCAGCTTGTGCGGATACCCCTTGTCGACCACGGTCATCGTCTCCGGCCGCGCGCCCAACGCGATCAAGGTCTGGGCCTGCACCACCAGATCCGACAGCAGGTGCCCGACCACCAGCAGTCCGCACTCCCCCAGCGGCTTGTCCCGCACCCGCTTCATCAGCCCGGACAGCAGCGGCAGCTGCTCGGTGAAGGCGTCCGACTCCCAGCCGGTGAACGGCACCGCCTCCAGACAGCCCAATGCCCGCGCGGCGTCGGCGTCGCTCAACACCGCACGGCCGAGCACCGTGGCCGACAGCACCAGCTGCCCGTTTCCCCGGCCACGCGACGCCGACGCCGACGCCGGCCCCGATCCCGGCCCCGAAGCCGGAGCCAGCGCGATCAAAAGCTCACCGCCACCACCCAACGGCACCAGCCACGCCCCCGGCCCCAACCGATGCCGCCCGGCCGCCGCCGGAAAAGCGCCGTCCAACCGGTCCAGCACCTCGGCCAGCACCAATCGGCCCTGTTCAGCCGTGCCCAGCAGCTCGGTGGTCGTCGTCGCGTGGCCGGAGCGCATGTCCATCACAGCCCACGTATACCAGATTGCCGCCGAACGGCCGGTTTCGTCATGAATATGACAAAACCCAAACGCCACCGACCCGTCACCTGCTCATTACCCCCGCGCCGCGATCTAGGGTGTAATTGCCGGGTGACCTCCAGCACCACCGGCACCTCGGACGACCTCACCCCGGCCCAGCGCGCGGCCGCGGTCCGGCGCCTGGAGAAGGCGATCGGCTCGCTGGCCGGGGTCGCGATCCAGCGCATGGAGGAGCGGCTGGCCTGGTACCGCGCCATGCCGCCGGACAACCGCTCCTGGATCGGGCTGGTGGTGCAGGCCGGTATCGCGGCGTTCGTCGAGTGGTTCCGCAATCCGCAGGACCGCGCCGCGATCAGCGCCGACGTCTTCGGCACCGCCCCGCGCGAGCTGACCCGCTCGGTGACGCTGCGGCAGACGGTGGAGCTGGTCCGCACGACGATCGAGGTCGTCGAGGAGGGCATCGGCCAGATCGCGCAGGGCCCGGCGGAGCAGGCCGCGCTGCGCGAGGGCATGCTGCGCTACTCCCGCGAGATCGCCTTCGCCGCCGCGCAGGTCTACGCGCAGGCCGCGGAGCTGCGCGGAGCCTGGGACGCCCGGCTGGAGGCGCTGGTCGTCGACGAGCTGATGCGCGGCGACGTGCTGGACGACACCGTCCGCTCCCGCGCGGCCGCCCTGGGCTGGGACAGCGCCGCGGACCTGGTGGTCGTGGTCGGCGCCACGCCGGAGCCGCTCGGCGGGCGCGACGACGTCCGGCAGCACACCGCGCTGGTCGTGGACGCCGTCCACCGCGCGGCGCGCCGGGCCCGGCTGACCGTGCTCACCGGCGTGCAGTCGGACCGGCTGGTGGTGATCATCGGCGGCGCCGGGGACCCGCTGGCGGCGACCCGGGCGCTGGCCAACGAGTTCGGCCCCGGCCCCCTGGTGATCGGGCCGATTGTCGAAGACCTCCTGTCCGCCGGCATTTCCGCCCAGGCCGCCCTGTCCGCGCTGCGGGCCGCCCCGGCCTGGCCGGACGCGCCGCGTCCGGTGCTGGCCGCCGAACTGCTGCCCGAGCGGGCCCTGGCCGGTGACGAGGGGGCGAAGACCCAACTGGTGGTCGAGGTGTACCGGCCGCTGGAGGCGGCGGGTTCCGCGTTGTTGGAAACCGTGTCCGCATATCTGGAGCAGGCCGCCTCTCTGGAGAGCGCCGCGCGGATGTTGTTCGTGCACCCCAACACCGTCCGCTACCGGCTGAAAAGGGTGAGCGAGCTCACAGGACTGCACCCGGCGCAACCGCGCGCGGCCTTCACCCTCCATATGGCCCTGGCCTTGGGAAGGTTGGCCGGACCCGCGAACGGTTTGTAGGAAACCTCCAAGATCCGCACCGAGATCTTCGTCCGGGCCGCTAAAGGTAATTCGTCGCTCAGGGGACAACAGTTGTTCTCGTGCTAGTTCTCGTCGCGCCGGGCCAGGGCGCCCAGACTCCCGGATTCCTCACGCCTTGGCTGGCGGTTCCGGGCTTCGCCGACCGTCTCACGTGGTGGTCCGCCGTCGCCGGCCTGGACCTGGTGCACTACGGCACCGAAGCTGACGCCGAGACCATCAAGGACACCGCGATCGCGCAGCCGCTGCTGGTCGCCGCCGGGCTCGGCGGCGCTCTGGCGCTGTTCCCGGACCCGGCCGAGGCCTTCCGCGCAGTGGGCGCGGCCGGCGGGCACTCCGTCGGCGAGATCACCGCGGCCGCCGCCGCCGGCGTGATCACGGCCGAGGCCGCCATGGTCTTCGTCCGCGAGCGCGGCCGGCTGATGGCGCAGGCCGCGGCCGTCACGCCGACCGGTATGACCGCCGTGCTCGGCGGGGAGCCGGACGTGGTGCTGGCCAAGATCGCCGAGCACCACCTGGTGCCGGCCAACAACAACGGCGCCGGCCAGATCGTCGCCGCCGGCACCCTGGAGCAGCTCGCGTCCTTCGCCGCGGACCCGCCGGCCGCGGCCCGCCTGCGCGCGCTGAGCGTGGCCGGCGCTTTCCACACCGAGCACATGGCCCCGGCGGTGGAGCACCTGGCCGTCCTGGCCAAGGGCGTCACCACCGGCGACCCGGGCACCCGGCTGGTCTCCAACGCCGACGGCGCCGTGGTCCACGACGGCCGCGAGGTGCTGCGCCGCCTGGTGGCGCAGGTGTCGAACCCGGTGCGCTGGGACCTGTGCCAGGAGACGTTCGCCGAGCTCGGCGTCACCGGCGTCCTGGAGCTGCCGCCCGCCGGGACCCTGACCGGCCTGGCCAAGCGCGCGCTCAAGGGTGTCGAGACCTTCGCCCTGAAGACGCCGGACGACCTGGACGCCGCACGCGAGTTCGTCGCCAAGCACGCCGAGCCGGCCGACGCCGGCGCCGGCGCCGACCCGGCGGACGCCGCCCCGAGCTGGCGCCTGGTGATCGCGCCGCACGGCGGCACGGTGCGCCGCGGCGAGTTCGCGGCCGGAGCCGTGCTCCAGCCGAACACCACGGTCGCGACGGTCGTCGCGCGCCGTGACACGCACGAAATCACGGTGCAGCACGAGGGGGAGATCCTCGAGTGGCTCGTGGAAGACGGGGATCCGGTCGCGCCGGGGCAGCCGCTGCTGCGCGTCCATCCGACCGGCTCGCTCGTCTGAGCCAGACCGACCTAGGCCGAAGGGGATCCGATCATGGCAACCATCCGCGAGAAGCAGGGCGCCGCGCACACCCGCATCATGGGTGTCGGCGGCTACGCCCCCAGCCGGGTCATCACCAACGAAGAGGTCTGCACCTGGATCGACTCCTCCGACGAGTGGATCCGGACCCGCTCGGGCATCGAGAGCCGGCGCTGGGCCACCGACGAGGAGACCGTGCTGGAGATGTCGGTGCAGGCCGCCGGCAAGGCGCTGGCCGCCGCCGGCGTCAGCGGCGACCAGCTCGGCGCGGTGATCATCGCCACGGTCTCGCACATGCACCAGACCCCGGCGCTGGCCTGCCTGGTGGCCGACCGGCTCGGCACCAACGGCGCCGCCTTCGACATCTCGGCCGGCTGCGCGGGCTTCTGCTACGGCGTGGCTCAGGCCTCGGACATGGTGAAGGCCGGCTCGGCCGAGTACGTGCTCGTGGTCGGCGTGGAGCGGCTGTCCGACCTGACCGACATCCACGACCGCGGCACCGCCTTCATCTTCGGCGACGGCGCCGGCGCGGTGGTGATCGGCCCGTCCGACACGCCCGGGATCGGCCCGGTGGTGTGGGGTTCGGAGGGCGACAAGTACGACACCATCACCCAGACGTTCCCCTGGAACGAGCCGCCGACGGCCGACGAGGCCGACACCGGCGAGGACGGCGAGCTTCGCGGTCCGTTCCTGCAGATGGCGGGCCAGGCGGTCTTCCGCTGGGCCTCGTACCAGATGGCCGAGGTCTCGCACAAGGCGCTGGCCGAGGCCGGCATCACCGCACACGACCTGGACGCGTTCATCCCGCACCAGGCCAACATGCGCATCACCGACCGGCTGGTGAAGGTCCTGGACCTGCCCGAGCACGTGCCGGTCGCGCGGACCATCGCCGAGTTCGGCAACAACTCCGCGGCCACCATCCCGCTGGCCATGGAGCGCATGCTCCAGGACGGCTCCGCACCGCACGGCGGCCTGGCGCTGCTGATCGGCTTCGGGGCGGGTCTGGTGTACGCGGCACAGGTCGTCACTCTCCCCTAAGGCGCCGCGACCTCGCGGAAAGCCATCACCCCAAGAAGAAACAATCTAAGGAGCGCCACTCATGGCTCTGACCCAGGAAGAGATCCTCGCGGACCTCGCCGAGATCGTCGAAGAGGTCGCGGGCGTCGACAAGGCCGAGGTGCAGCTGGACAAGTCGTTCACCGGCGACCTGGACGTCGACTCGCTGACCATGGTCGAGGTCGTCGTGGCCGCCGAGGAGAAGTTCGGCGTGAAGATCCCGGACGACGCGGTCAAGGACCTGTCCACGGTGGGCGACGCGGTCTCGTACATCGAGAAGAACCAGGTCTAGCAGAACCAGGTCGTCCGGCCAGTAACACCCGTAGATCCACAGATAGAAGGTAAGGCTCGTGACTGCTCGCAAGTCAGTCGTCGTCACCGGGATCGGTGCGACCACACCGCTCGGCGGGGACGCCGCCTCGTTCTGGGACGGGCTGCTGGCCGGACGTTCCGGGGTCCGCACCCTCACCGAGGACTGGGCCGAACCGCTGCCCGTGCGGTTCGCCGCCCGGATCGCGGTGGAGCCGTCGGAGCTGCTCAAGCCGGTGGAGATCCGCCGCCTGGACCGCTCGGCGCAGTTCGCGCTGATCGCGGCCCGCGAGGCGTGGGCCGACGCCGGTTTCTCCGGCAAGTTCGCCGAGCCCAACCGGCTCGGCGTGATGGTCGGCTCCGGCATCGGCGGCGTCACCACGCTGCTGAGCGCCTACGACGACCTGGTCGCCAAGGGGCCGCGCGCGGTCGGCCCGCGCACAGTGCCGATGCTGATGCCGAACTCCCCGGCGGCCTACGTCGGCCTGGAGTTCGACGCCCGGGCCGGCGTGCACGCCCCGGTCTCCGCCTGCGCCACCGGCGCCGAGGCGGTCGGGCACGCCATCGAGATGATCCGCTCCGGCCGCGCCGACGTGGTGCTGGCCGGCGGCACCGAGGCGGCCATCCACCCGCTGCCGATCGCGGCGTTCGCCAACATGATGGCGATGTCCAAGCGCAACGACGAGCCCGAACGCGCCTCGCGGCCGTACGACGTGGCCCGCGACGGCTTCGTGCTGGGCGAGGGCTCCGGCATCCTGGTGCTGGAGTCGGCCGAGCACGCCGCCGCGCGCGGCGCGCGGGTCTACGCCGAGGCGGCCGGCGTCGGCTTCTCCGCCGACTCGCACGACATCGCCCAGCCGGAGCCGAACGGCCGCGGGGTGGCCGAGGCGATCGCGTACGCGCTGGCCGACTCCGACCTCACCCCCGAGGACATCAAGCACCTGAACGCGCACGCCACCAGCACCCCGCGCGGCGACCTCGCCGAGGTCATGGCCTTCACGAAGGTGCTGGGCCGGGCCGCGGACGACGTGGCGGTCTCGGCCACCAAGTCGATGCACGGGCACCTGCTCGGCGGGACCGGCGCCATCGAGTCGGTGGCCACCGTGCTCGCGCTGTACCACCGGCAGGCGCCGCCGACGATCAACGTCGACGAGCTGGACCCGGAGGTCACGCTGGATGTCGTGCGGGACAAGCCGCGGCCGCTGCCGGAGGGGCAGATCGCGGCGCTGAATGATTCGTTCGGGTTCGGGGGGCACAACGTGGTGGTGGCTTTCCGGTCTGTGTGACTTCTGCGAGGGTTGTCGCCTCTGGCGGGGCCGCAGCGGGGTCGGCGATCCCGGCGTCTGCTGTGGCTACCGCGGCTAGCTGTGCTGTTGTAGACCGACTTCTGCTCACGCGGCGCGACAATTCGGTTACCGAATGTGCCAGCCATTGATCTCTAGCCCCCCTAGAGTCATACTTCATGGTGAGAGCGATGGCCAGACGGCTGGTCGAGCGTGCCCTCAGAAAGGCCGGCTGCAGCAAGCGGAAGCCGGATACCGGCCCCCACACCACCTGGCTCTGTCCTTGCGGGTCCCACACCGCTGATATCCCACGCCACAAGGACATCTCGCCGGGAGTGGTCAGGGACACGGTCGATCGCATGAAGTGCCTGCCGGAAGGATGGCTGCAATGAGCGACACCTTCACAGTGACGGCTACACGCTGGGACAAGGGCTGGGAACTCCACATCGACGGCGTCGGCGTCACCCAGGCCCGCAAGCTGTCCGAAGCCGACCTCATGGTCCGCGACCTGATCGCCCGCCGCGAGGGAATCGACGCCGAGAACATCGAAGTCCACTGGACCTTCGACCTGGGCGAGGAACTGGACTCGGAGATCAAGGCTGCCCGGGCGGCGGTCTCCGACGTCGAGCGAGCCCAACAGGAGGCGGCCGCGAAGTCCCGCTCGGTGGTCGCCGGATTGAAGGCGGCAGGTTTGGCGGGCAACGAGGTGGCGCGGGTGCTCGGTCTATCGCCGCAACGTATCTCGCAATTGATCGGGCCGACGAAGCGCACATCGCTTCTGCGGTCCAAGAGCGCTGGCAAACGCTAGAACAAGCTGGCCGCCGCCCTACGCCCGAACCCTCACGCCACCCAAGGCCCGTCCCCCTTCACCGGGTGACGGGCCAAGTACTCCACCAACTCCCCCAGCTCGCACGTCGCCAGACAGACCCCTTGGTCGCCGCTCCCGTAATACAGGTGCACCGTCCCGTCGATCACCAGCGCACCGGACGGGAACGTCACACGATTCATCACGCCTGCCAGCTCATGGTCCGCCTCCGGGGTGAGCAGCGGGCCCGGGGTCTTGGCGATCACCCGCCACGGCTCGTCCAGGTCCAGCAGCGCCGCGCTGACCTGCCACTCCGGCTCGTCCTCGCTGTCGCCGTTGCTGTAGAACAGCAGCCAGCCGGCGTCGGTGCGGATGGGTGGGGCGCCGAGTTCGGGGCCGCGGCGGACGCGGCGTTTGATCAGTTCGGCGCGGTCGCCGGGGATCAGGACGGCGGTGTTGTCGTAGTCCTCGATCACGGTGGCGATGTGGCCGGGGGGCGGGGTGCGGACCGCCGCGAGGTCGTCGAACCAGGCGTGCAGGACCGCGGCGCCCGGTGTGTCGGAGCACCAGGTGAAGAACCACAGGTACTTGCCGCCGATCGGCTCCGGGAAGAGGGTCGCGGCCTTGGACGGCGCGCCCTTGGGGCCGACGACGCCGTGCTTGGTGACGGTGCGCAGGTCCGGGGACGTCGCCAGCGCGATGCGGACCTTGATGTCCGGCGGGGTGCCCTCGACGGCGGTGTAGTAGATGTAGTACTCGCCGTCGAGGTACACCACGCGCGGGTCTTCGCAGCCCAGGCCCACCTCATACGGCTGGTCCGGCACGATCAGCGGCTTGGCGCGGCGGACGAAGTGCACTCCGTCGGTGCTCTCGGCGATCCCGATGGAGGACACGTATTCGCCCGCCGTGCCGAACGACACGCCGTTGGTGGCGCGGTAGAGCATGTGGATGACGCCGTCCGCGTCCCGGATGACCGTTCCGTTCAGGACCGAGCCGGCTTCCCAGATCTGATCGGGGTTACGGCTCAGGATGGGGTTGGCGGGATGGCGCTTCATCAACATGCCGATATCCTGCCCTACTCCCCCGGCTCCAGCAGCGCACGGCCGTAATTCGCCATCGAGCGGTTGTAGCGCGGCAGATGCTTGGCCAGCGCGACGAGCACCAGGGACAGGCCCTCGCGGTCGCGGCCGAGCGTCGACAGGCACAGGGCGATGGCGCAGTCGAGCGCGTCGGACAGGTGGTCCTCGCCGAGTTCGCGCTCCTTGCGCAGGGTCGCCAGCGCTTCCTCCACGTGGCCGACGTTGCGCAGCGAGCTGGACATCTGGATGACGGCGCGCCGCCGGTTCTCGCCCGTCAGGCCTCCCAGCTCCAGCGCCCGCGCATAAAGCGGCACGGCGAGGTCGGAGTGGCCCCAGCTGTCGCGAGCGCTACCGCGATGGAAGACACCGTCGCCGTCGTCCTCGGGAAGTTCGGCGGCGAGGGCGTCGACAGCGGCCAGGAAACCGGCCTCGTCGTAGTCGTCGATGGCCGCGAACAGGGCGGCGGCGCGCCGGTTGACGTCGGCTTTCAGATCAGCGGTCATGGTTTTGCTCCATTCATCGCGGGCGGAGTGCCCGGCGATGGAGATCGTGCCGGAGCGGTTACGATCATCGGAAGTCTTTCGGGCACCGCCGAAGGACTCGGCGCGCACCAAGCACTCGGCAGAAAGGCTCCGGCAATGGCGATCAGCCTCGGCTTCGGCCCGGCCGACCTGGCCCGCTGCCGCTTCGCCGTCTCGCCGGCCTTCGAAACGCTCGCGGCGATCCGCGACGCCACCGGCCCCCAGGGCCCCGGCCACCACCGCCGCTGGCTGGACGGCGTCCGCTCCGCGCTGCCGGGCCTCGGCCTGGAGCCGATCGTCCTGCTGCAACCGCGCCGCGGCCACACCCCCGACTTCCTCGCCCCGCCGCCGACCGAGCCGGTGGGCGGCTTCGAGGCCGAACTCACCCGCATCGCCGCGACCCCGGCCCCGGTGGTCCGCCGCGAGATCGAACTGTCCCTGCGCTCCACGCCCGGCGCCCGCGACACCCCCGCCGGCCGGCTGCTGCTGGGCGACCCGGCCGAGGTCCTGAGCCTGCTGACGCAGCTGATCCGCGGCGCGTGGGAGACCCTGGTGGCCCCGCACTGGCCGCGCATCAGAGCCCTGCTGGAGGCGGACATCGCGTACCAGTCCCGGCTGCTGGCCGAGGGCGGGCTGGACCGGCTGTTCGCCGACCTGCACCCGACCGTGCGCTGGACCGGCGACACGCTGATCCGCGAACCCGGCGGCGACGAGCACCACGACCTCGGCGGCCGCGGCCTGCTGCTGATGCCGAGCGTGTTCAAGTGGGAGGAGGTCGTCGTGATCACGGACCCGCCGTGGCAGCCCACGCTCGTCTATCCGGCCCGCGGCCTGGCGAACGCCTGGGAACCGCGTCCGGACACCACCGCCGCCGCCCTGACCAAGCTCATCGGACGGACCCGCGCCCGCCTGCTCACCGGTTTGGCCGAACCGGCCTCCACCACGCGGCTCGCGTATCGCCACGCCCTGGCGCTCGGCACGGTCTCGGAGCACCTGGCGGTGCTGCGCGCCGCCGGGATGGTGGTCGGCGAACGGCACCGGCACGAGATCCGGTATCGGCGGACCGAGTTGGGGGACGCGGTGGTGCGCGGGCAGTGAGGCTCTCTTGTCAGGCAAGCCCTGACGCGTTAGGTTCCCCGGTGAGAGTTGTCAGGTCACCCCTGACGGGCGTCCCGACCGAAGGAGCCCCATGAGCGTTCCCGCCGTGAGCCTGCGCACAACCCACTGCTCGTTCTGCGCCAAAGCCGCACCTGACGTGGCAAAGCTGATCGCCGGACCCGGCGTCTACATCTGCAACGAATGTGTCGACCTGTGCACCGCCATCCTGTCCAGTCCGGAAGGCATGGCCCCGTCGACCGACGCCGCGGCGATCCCCTACTGGCACACCATGACCGACGATCAGATCCTCGCCCATCTCCCCAAAGTCGCGCGGGTCAGTGCCCAGATCGACGCCGGCGTCCAAGAGCTCGTCGATCTCCTGCGCGAACGTGGCGTCGCCTGGGCACGCATCGGTGCGGCGCTCGGCGTCGCCCGCCAATCCGCCTGGGAGAAGTACTCGGCCACGAAGTCAGCCGTCGAAGAACACTCGTCGGAGTGAACCGCCCCGCACTCCGACCAATCCGCCCCGCGCACGGGGCATCACCCCACCTGATGCAACCACCGCACCGGAGCGCCCTCGCCCGCGTACCGGAAGGGCTCCAGTTCGTCGTCCCAGGGCTTGCCGAGCAGAGCCTCCACTTCGCGTTCCAGCGTGGACTCCCCGCGGTGGGCCCGGGCCAGGGCGGCGCGCAGCCGGTCCTCGGCGATCACGATGTCGCCGTGCGCGCCGGTGGCAGCGCGGTAGACGCCGAGGGTGGGCGTGGAGGAGTAGCGTTCGCCCTCGGTGCCGTCGCCGGCGTCCTCGGTCGCCTCGAAGCGGAGCTGCTGCCAGCCCCGCAGCTGCGAGGTGATGCGCGCGGCGGTGCCGGCCTGGCCGCGCCAGGACAGCTCGGCGCGCCACATGTGCGGTTCGGCGGGCTGGTGCGTCCAGTCCAGGCTGACGCGCACGCCGAGTACGCTCGCCACCGCCCACTCGATGTGCGGGCAGAGCGCGCGTGGAGCGGAGTGGATGTAGATGACTCCACTTGTGAGGACTCCGCTTGTCACTGTCTTGTTTGCCGACTGTGCCGTCACCGGGACCTCCTGGCTGTGCTGCGGCGAGGTTCGCCTTCCCCAGCGGCCTTGCCACGCACCGCAGCCTGGATCCCTATGTGAGCGGCCTTTATTCTGCCGCACGCTCCGGGCGCGGCACCAGTTGTCTTAGCGCTCTTGCACTCTATGCGGCCCGGAGCCGCTCGCGCAGGCCGCCATCCGGGTGATCTTCCGTGCCCTGAGATTCGACGGCTGACGTCGTCCGATCATCGCCGGACCACGGCACCTTGAGCAACCGCTCAAGGGGCCGCCGCGTTCGGTGTTTACTCCGATGCGGTCAGCCCGCGCAGCAGCAGTTCCACAGTCCGCTCCTGCGCGAACGCCTGCGCCTCCGCTGAGAGGTGCCGCCCCACCGGCCCGTCGGCCAACAGCGTCGCGAAGCCGTGCACCATCGACCACGACGCGATATCGGCGCCGGCGCGCCACTCCGGACTGATGCATCCGGCCTCAACGGCCTGATCCAGCAGCCCGCTCAGAGCCCGGAACGCGTCGGTGTCGGCGAACGGCTCGCCCTCGTACTTGCTGTCCGGCGAGGCCGTCCGGCAGTACGCCGTCAGGAAGAGCCCCGCATTGCGGACCGCGAAATCGATGTACGCGTTCGCCGCCGCGCGCAGCCGCGCCACCACCACGTCTGGCGGATCACCGTCGGCGGGCACAGCCGCGACCGCGGTGATCAGCGCGTCGGCCAGCTCGGCCAAAGCAGTGTGCTTAACCTCTTCCAGCAGTTCCTCGGCATCGGAGAAGTGCCGGTAGGCCGCGGTGGCGGACACCCCCACCCGGCGCGCCACCTCGCGCAGCACCACCGCCTCCGGTCCGCCGGTGCGGGCCAGCTCCACGCCGGCCTCCATCATCGCGTTGCGGAGGTCGCCGTGGTGGTAACGGGTCCGGGGGGCCGTCTGGCGGGCGCTCACCCGTTCATCGTGCCTGATGTTGACACCGTTAACAAACATCGGCATGCTCGATGTTGACGGCGTCAACTTACCAGGCGCCCGAGCCGGAGGGGGCTCCACAGCCATGCTCGGAAGAATCGGTCGACTCGCGGTGCGGCGGCCCAGAGCCGTCCTGGTCACCGCTTCTATAGTCCTGGTCGCCATGGTCGCGCTCGGCGTCGGCGCGTTCGGCGTCCTGAAGTCCGGCGGCTTCGACGACACCGGATCGCAGTCGTGGAAGGCGCGGCAGGCGATAGCGGAGAAGTTCGGCGGCGAGGACAACCTCGTCCTCGTGGTGCGGGCCCGCACCGGCGGCGTCGACGACGCCCCGGCCGCACAGGCCGGCCGCGACCTCACCCGCCGGTTGGCGGCGGACCACGACCTCAGCGGCGTCGTGTCCTACTTCAGCACCCCGGACCCGGCCCTGCGGTCCACCGACGGGCGCAGCGCCATGGTGCTGGCCCGGGTCCTCGGCAACGACAAGCAGATCGTGAAGACCACCGACCGCCTGCTGACCGGATACGTCGCCGACGACGCGGCCGTGACCGTCCAGGCAGGCGGCGAGGCGGCGGTCAACCGCGGCGTGAACACTCAGGTGACCAAGGACCTGGCGATGGCCGAATCGATCGCCATCCCGCTGACCCTGCTGCTGCTCGTCCTGGCCTTCGGCAGTGTGGTGGCGGCTTCGCTGCCGCTGGCGATCGGGCTGGTGGCGATCCTCGGCACCTTCGCCGAACTCGCGGTCCTGGGCCGGATCACCAGCGTGTCGGTCTTCGCCATCAACCTCACGACGGCCTTGGGCCTGGGCTTGGGCATCGACTACGCGCTGCTGATGGTGGCACGCTTCCGCGAATACCTGTCGCAGGATTCGAGTGTGCCGGAGGCCGTCGCCGGCACGATGCGCACCGCCGGGCGCACCATCGCCTTCTCGGCCCTGACGGTCGCCGCCGCGCTCGCCGCGCTGCTGGTGTTCCCGTTCTACTTCCTGCGCTCCTTCGCCTACGCCGGCATCGGCGTGGTCGCGATCGCGGCCGGCAGCGCCCTGATCATCATGCCCGCGCTGCTGGCCTCGCTCGGCCACCGCGTCAACGCCGGGCGGCTGCCGTGGGCGCGGAACCGGACGCAGGGCTCGGCCGCCCCGGCGTGGGGCCGGCTGGCCGCGGCGGTCATGAAGCGGCCCGCGGTGATGGCGCTGCCGGTCATGGCCGTGCTGCTGGTGCTGGCCGCGCCGTTGCTGAGCGCCGGCTTCGGGACACCGGACGAGACGGTACTGCCGTCCAGCGCCCCGGCTCGCGTGGCCGCCGATGCGCTGCGTGCCGACTTCCACGGGGACCAGGCGACAGCCGTGCAGATCGTGATATCCGGCCCGGCCGACACTCCGTCGGTCACCGCTTATGCCGCGAAGCTGTCGACGCTACCGAACGCGGTGCGGGTGGACAGCAGCGCCGGATCCTTCGAGCACGGGCAGCCGCTCGGCGCGCCACAGCCGGGTGCGGCGGCGCTGGCGACCGGGACGGCACAACGGCTGACGCTATTCACGACACAGGAAGCGCATTCTTCGGCGGCACAGCAGTTGGTGCATGACGTCCGCGCGCTTCCCGGCCCCGGCGGCACTACGACGTTGGTCGGCGGGGCGTCGGCGCGGCTGGTCGACACTCAGCACGCGATCACGGCGCGGCTGCCGTACGCGATCGTGTGGGTGGTGCTGACGACGTTCCTGGTGCTGTTCCTGTTCACCGGGAGCGTCACCCAGCCGATTCGGGCGCTGGTGCTGAACACGCTGGGGCTGTCGGCGTCGATCGGAACCATGGTGTGGGTCTTCCAGGACGGTCATCTGTCCGGGGTACTGGGTTTCACGCCGCGTCCCATGGACACCGCGATGACAGTGCTCTTGTTCTGCATCGCCTTCGGCCTGTCGATGGACTACGAGGTCTTCCTCACCAGCCGTATCAAGGAGCTCCACGACCAGGGTGCGGACTCGCGCGACTCGGTCAGCCAGGGCCTGGCCCGTACCGGCCGCATCGTCTCCACGGCGGCGGGGTTGCTGGCGGTGAGCTTCTTCGCCTTCGGAACCGCTTCGGTGAGCTTCCTGCAGTTCTTCGGGCTGGGCTGCGGTCTGGCGATTCTGATCGACGCGCTGCTGATCCGCGGTGTGCTGGTCCCGGCCGCGATGCGGGTGCTCGGGACGCACGCCTGGTGGGCTCCGGGACCGCTGCGGCGGTTGCACGCGCGGGTCGGGGTGAGTGAGACCGAGGGGGCGCAGGGTACGCGGACGCCTGAGCTCGTCGGTGTCGGCGACGGAAGCGGGAAGCTTGGGTGAGGCGGCAATCGCGCTGGTGTTTCTGGCTCCGTTTCCAGCTCCGGTGATGGCGGGATGACCTCGGTGTCAGCCCGCCTTCACCACGTTCGCCAGCTCTTCGCCGTTCGCGAACCGCCGCAGCTGCTCGTCGATGATCTTCAGCGCGCGCGGCAGGAACGCCGTCGAGGCACCGCCGACGTGCGGCGTGATCAGCACGTTCGGCGT
>JAEKKI010000198.1 GCA_019510485.1 Catenulisporales bacterium | reverse complement strand
CCGGCGTCCTCGAAGGCCCGCGCGAAGTACCCCGGACCGCCGCCCACGTCCAGCACCCGCCGCCCGGCGAGCGGGGCGTATCGCGAGACCAGCGCCACGGAGTCGGCCGCGAGCGGCACGTAGAAGGCGTCGGGATCGGCCTGCTCGGCCCGGCACGCCCGCACCAGCGCGATCGTGCGCCGCAGCGTGAAGAGCCGCCGGCGGTCCCGCTCGATGCCCGTCGTGCCCGTCCTGCCCATCGCAGTACTCTGCCGAGCCCCGCGACCCGTCCCGGGGACGCCACGCCGCCGCGCGCCCCTCGAATCGGTCGGTTACGCCGCGCGGCGCCCACGATCGGCGCAACGAAACCCGCGATCTCTACAGCAACTCCGCCACGACTACGACTCCTTCACCGTCACGAAGATCGCCGTCCCCGGGATCACCCGCCCCCGCAGCGGCGACCACCCGCCCCACACCTCGCTCAGCCCGGCCGGCCACTCCGGCTCCACCAGGTCGACCAGCCGCAGCCCGGCCGCCGCGATCTCGCGCACCCGGTCGCCCAGCGTCCGGTGGTGCTCCGCGTATGTCGCGATCCCGCGCTCGTCGAACTCCACATACGGCCGCCGGTCGAAGTAGGAGTCCCGCGCGGTCAGCCCGCCGGGGCCCGGGTCGTCGGGGAACGCCCACCGGATCGGGTGCGACACCGAGAACACCCACCGGCCGCCGGGCTTCAGCACCCGCGCGGCCTCGCGCATCACGGCGGCGGAGTCCGCCACGAACGGCACCGCGCCGAACGCCGAGCACACGATGTCGAACGCCTCGTCGGCGAACGGCAGGGCCGTGGCGTCCGCCTGGACCAGCGGGACCGGCGCGGGGGAGCCGACGTCGATGCGCAGCGCGTGCTCCAGTTGGCCGAACGACAGATCCGAGGCGACCGCGTCAGCACCCTGCGCCGTCAGCCAGCGCGAGCACTGCGCCGCGCCGGCGCCGATCTCCAGCACCCGCTTGCCCGCCAGATCCGGGCCCAGCAGATGCGCGTCGGCCTCATCAAGGCCCTCCGGGCACCAGATGAAGCGCGCGTCGCCCAGGAACGCGCCGTGTTCGGCCTGGTATTCGTCGGCATTGGCGTCCCACCAGCCCCGGTTCGCCCGGATCGTGGCGGAATCTGACAGGTGACGGCGGGCGACGCGGACCGTATCGTTATCCTCGATTCCGGGGTCGCCGAACTCAGGCGACTCTTCCGTCACACCGGTCACAGTACAGGCTCCCTTTCCGCAGCGGCCCGAGCGATCACGAAGGTTGAGACTGTAGCGGGCGAACCGGGTCCGGACGGCGCGGGCCCGCGGCGCGTGCTTCCGGTGCCCGCCGGTGAAGGCGGAGTATCGGATTGACCACGCGCGCGTACGACCCGTATTCTGGGCGATGCGCTGCGGGCAGGTTCTGAATCTTCTTCGCTGGACACCCGATCCTCGTCGACCGTTCGGCTCTTGACTTGTGACGGACTTACCATCAGCGCCGTCCCCGCCGACCGGTGGGGCCGTCGCCCACAATGTGTCCGTATCCGGAGCCCCCTTCCCCATGACGAGCAGCACCGAGACCGCCCGAACGCCTCAGGTCGCCATCAACGACATCGGTTCGGCGGAGGACTTCCTCGCCGCGATCGACCAGACCATCAAGTACTTCAACGACGGCGACATCGTCGAGGGTGTCATCGTGAAGGTCGACCGGGACGAGGTCCTGCTCGACATCGGTTATAAGACCGAGGGAGTGATCCCCTCCCGGGAGCTCTCGATCAAGCACGACGTCGACCCGAACGAAGTCGTCGCCGTGGGCGACCACATCGAGGCCCTGGTCCTCCAGAAGGAGGACAAGGAGGGCCGCCTGATCCTGTCCAAGAAGCGCGCACAGTACGAGCGCGCCTGGGGCACGATCGAGGAGATCAAGGAGAAGGACGGCATCGTCACCGGTACCGTCATCGAGGTCGTCAAGGGTGGGCTCATCCTGGACATCGGCCTGCGCGGCTTCCTGCCGGCCTCCCTGGTCGAGATGCGCCGCGTGCGCGACCTGCAGCCGTACGTCGGCAAGGAGCTCGAGGCCAAGATCATCGAGCTGGACAAGAACCGCAACAACGTGGTCCTGTCCCGCCGCGCCTGGCTGGAGCAGACCCAGTCCGAGGTCCGCCAGAACTTCCTCACCACCCTGCAGAAGGGCCAGGTCCGCTCCGGCGTCGTGTCCTCGATCGTCAACTTCGGCGCGTTCGTGGACCTCGGCGGCGTGGACGGCCTGGTGCACGTCTCCGAGCTGTCCTGGAAGCACATCGACCACCCCTCCGAGGTCGTCGAGGTCGGCCAGGAGGTCACGGTCGAGGTCCTGGACGTCGACATGGACCGCGAGCGGGTCTCGCTGTCGCTGAAGGCGACCATGGAGGACCCGTGGCAGACCTTCGCCCGCACCCACGCCATCGGCCAGGTCGTGCCCGGCAAGGTCACCAAGCTGGTGCCGTTCGGCGCGTTCGTCCGGGTGGACGAGGGCATCGAGGGCCTGGTCCACATCTCCGAGCTGGCCGAGCGCCACGTGGAGGTCCCGGAGCAGGTCGTGCAGGTGGGCGACGAGATCTTCGTCAAGGTCATCGACATCGACCTGGACCGGCGCCGCATCTCGCTGTCGCTGAAGCAGGCCAACGAGGGCCTGACCGGCGACATCGAGACCGACCAGTTCGACCCGGCGCTGTACGGCATGGCCGCCACCTATGACGACCAGGGCAACTACATCTACCCGGAGGGCTTCGACCCGGAGACCGGGGAGTGGCTGGAAGGCTACGACGCCCAGCGCGAGGTGTGGGAGACCCAGTACGCCGAGGCCCACGCCCGCTACGAGGCGCACCAGAAGCAGATCTCCGAGGCCCGCAAGGCCGACGCCGAGGCCGGTGTGCAGGAGAACGCCGAGGGCGCGCCCTCGTCCTACTCCTCCGGCGGCGCGGTCGAGGAGAGCACCGGCGGTGCCCTGGCCTCCGACGAGGCCCTGGCGGCGCTGCGCGAGAAGCTGTCCGGCGGCCAGAGCTGAGGCTCGTGACCGTTTGACCAGCGCTGGCTGAACGAAGCCCCGCCCGCGAGAAGCGGGCGGGGCTTTCGCTATTGTTTCGACGTGTATCTGACGGGATCAAGGACCGCGCGCCGCATTCAGGAAGCCCGGAGCACGCGCGAGAAGGTCCCGTTCAACGTCAAAATGCTCGGCACCGTCAGCCTGCTGACGGACGTCTCCTCGGAGATGCTGGTCGCCGTGGTCGGCTACTACCTGCTGAACGTCCTGCACGAGACCCCGGCCGCGATCGGCTTCCTCGACGGCCTCTACAACGGCATCCCGGCGCTGCTGGCCATCCCCGCCGCCTACCTCGCCGACCGCTGGCAGCGCCGCAAGCTGCTGGCCGGTCTGGGCTACGGCGCCTCGGCCGCGACCAAGCTCGGCTTCCCGCTGGTCGGCACCTCCTTCGGCGGGCTGAGCGGGCTGCTGAGCGCCGACCGGTTCGGTAAGGGGATGCGCTCGGCCCCGCGCGATGCGCTGATCTCGCTGTCGACGCCGCCGGCGATCATGGGGCGCTCGTTCGGGGTGCACCGCATGCTCGACAACGTCGGAGCCGCACTGGGTCCGCTCATCGCATCGGTGGTGCTGCTGTGGACCACGAAGCTGGGAACGGATCGCAAAGCGTTCGACGCGCTGTTCATCATCGCGTTCTGCATCGCGGCGATCGGACTGGTGGTCTTCTGCCTCTACGTGACCGATCGCCGGGAGGATCTGCGGGAACGATCCCAGGTATCGCTGGGTGCTGCGCTCGGTTTGTTGAAGCAGGCGTGGTTCCTGCGTACCGGGATCGCGGTGGCGCTGCTGGGACTCGCCTGGGTGAGCGACCTGTTCGTCTATCTGACGCTCGCGCACCGGATGCAGCTCAGCGCTTCTCAATACGCGTTGCTCGCCACCGGGACGATGGTGACCTTTGTCGTGCTGGCCGTCCCCGTCGGGCGCCTGGCGGACCGGGTCGGACGGTGGCAGGTGTTCGTGGCCGGACACCTGCTGCTCGTCGTCGCCTATGTGTTGCTGGCTACGAAGGTCGCTGACGCGGTTCTGGTGGTCGCCGCTCTGGTGTTGCCCGGCGTGGCCTACGCGGCCACGGACGGCGTCCTGATGGCCTATTGCGGGCCGCGTATCCCCTCGGCGCTGCGGACCTCCGGGCTCGCGGTGATGCAGTCGATCGGGGCGATCGCGGGGTTCGTGTCGTCGCTGGCGTTCGGGACGGCGTGGTCGCACGGCGATCCCCGGACCGTCATGCTGTGGTTCGCCGGTGCGATGGCCGTGGCGATCACCGTCTCGACGCTTCTGGTGTCGCCGTGGAAGGACCGCGTGGATGGCTGACAACCGGGCCAAGATCCTGATCTCGTCGATCGCGGTCTTGGCGGCGGTGGCCGTGACGGCCGGGCTGACGGCGTTCCTGGGCCGCTCCAAGCAACACGCCGGCGTCGCCGGGGGATTCACCCTGGCCGCCGGTCAGCTCACCTATCGGTCGACGGTGCAGGGGCCGGACTTCGGCAAGGTGGTGGAGGCGCCTGTGGGCGCCGCACAGGCAACGGTGCCCACGCTCTCCAGTGTTACGTGCGAACGCTCCTTTACGGCTTCCGGCGTTCTGCTGTGCCTGCAGTCCGAGGGCGATCTCATCAGCCAGCCCTATGCGGAGATCTACGACAGTTCCCTCAAACAGACCAAGAAGCTCCAGATCGCCGGGACGCCCAACCGTGCACGACTGTCCGCCGACGGACGGATGGCGTCCTGGACCACCTTCGTGACCGGCGACTCCTATACCCAGCCAGGTGCTTCGACCCGCACCTCGATCTTGGACCTGGGAACGGGGGAGTACCTCGCCTCCTTGGAGACCTTCAAGGCGACCGTGAACGGCAAGTCCTTCAAAGCGGTCGACGTCAACTACTGGGGCGTCACCTTCACCGCCGATGACAACGCCTTCTACGCCACGATGGGCAGCGGCGGCAAGACGTGGCTCATGCGCGGCGATTTCCGAGCCCGTACCCTCACCGCTTTGCGCGAGAACCTGGAGTGCCCGTCCCTGTCACCGGACGGCACGCGGCTGGTCTTCAAGAAGCGCGTCTCCGACGACATACGCAGGCCGTGGCGTTTCACCGTGCTGAACCTGGCCACGATGCAGGAGACGCCGCTGGCCGAGACGCGCAGCGTCGACGACCAGGCGGCGTGGCTGGACGCGCACACGGTGATGTATGCCGTGCCGCACGACAATGACCCCGGCAGCGACCTGTACGCCGTACCGGCGGACGGCGGCGGTGCGCCGCGGCTGCTCGCCGCCAACGGGATGTCGCCGTCGGTCACCTCCGGACGAGCGCCTGGCGGCGGCTGATCCGACTCCCGCCCGACGCCGATCCGTTTCCCACCCGCCAGCAAGATCGATCCGATAGGTTGCCAGCATGCGGACCCTCTCGACCTCGAACCGAACCCGCCGGACGATGACACGCATATCCGTCCTCGGCGTCGCCTCGGCCACGGCTCTGGCGCTGACCGCGTGCGGCGGCAGCGGCTCGGTGAAGGCGAACACGTCCACGACCAAGGGCGGCCCCGTCCCGGGCCCGGCGAGCCAGTCCGGCGGGAGCAGCAGCACGCCGGCCCCTTCGCCGAGCTTCGACCCGGCGGCCGGCCCCATGATCGACGCCAAGGACCTGCCGAAGACCTGCAGCGGCCTGGTCACCGACGCCGACATGCAGCTGGCCCTGGGCAACCCGCTCAACGGCGGGGACTTCTTCACCGCCTACCAGCCCGACGCCGGCCACAAGCAGACCGGCCGCGTGAAGTGCCAGTACGGCGTGGTGCTCGACAACGCCGGCAAGATCACCTCCGATCAGGTCGACGTCCAGCTCGCCACCTACGCCGACGCCGCCAGCGCCCAGAGCCGCGCCGCGGCCACCGTCGGCACGCTGGCCGGCGGCGGCGCGCAGTACACGCAGGCCTCGGTCGGCGGCCACCCGGCGACGTACGTCACCGAGGCGGGCAAGGACGCGGTGCTGGTGATGTATGACGGCAATCGCACGTTCCTGATCACGGTCCAGGAGGCGCTGGTCAAGGGTGACGACGCGAAGGCGTTCTCGCTGAAGATCGGCGCGGCGCTGTACAAGCACACGACGCCCACCTCCGCGCAGATTCCGGCGGGTGGCCCGAGCGGCGGTTCGGCTTCGGGTTCGGCGCCGGCGGGCAGCGGTTCGGCTCCGGCGGGCGGCAGCGCGTCTTCGGGGGCGTCCGCGCCGCCGGCCAATCCCGCCCCGAGTTCGCCGTCGAAGTCCTGAGGCATCTGATCGGGTGTCAGCGTCCTGTCGCAGGCGCCGGCACCCGAATCGCGGCGCCGTCGCGGCGCTGAAGCCGTGAATCTAGTAAGCCCGCAGCGCCACGTCCCCCGGACTCTTCGCCGAGCCCACCAACCCCTCCGGCGACGGCGGCAGGTTCGGCGTCGACGGATGCGCCATCCCGGCCGGGCCGGCCGCGAACGCCGTCAGGATGTTGTCCGTCATCAGCGTGACCACCCGCCGCGCCTCCGTCGGCGTCGGCGCCAGGTGCAGGCAGTCGCCGGCGATCACACACGGCCAGTACGTCGTCCCCGCGTCGAAGATCCCCGCCTGGGACGTCGCCACGTAGTACGTCGTCGTGGCCATTCCGGCGTGGCCGTTCGCGAACCGGATCGGCATCGCGGCGAGCACGTCCAGGTCCTTCGGCGTGGCCGCCTTGTTCACGTCGGCCTGGTCGTACTCGCCGCCGACCGTGTTGTGCAGTATCGCGCCGGCCGCGACCCCGGTGCCCGCGAAGATCCACGAGTCCGGGTGCAGCACCCGCAGCGACCCGTTCGCGCCGAGGTAGCCGTAGCCCTGCCCGAGCAGCGCCGCTTCCGGGCGGTTCAGCGGCGGCTCGGCCCAGTTCACCGTGGCCTGCGACGGGTCCTTGGCGGCCAGGGAGTCGCCGGCCGTGGTGCGGCGGATCACGACGCGGCGGTCCGGGCCCAGCGGCGAGCCGGTCAGCCGGGCCGCGGTGTAGACGGCGTTGGCTCCGAAGAACGCCAGGTTCACCCCGGCCTGCCGCGCCGCCACCGCGGCGTCGTACATACCCTTGGTCCAGTACTCCGAATGTCCGCCGGTCACGATCCCCTTGTGCTGCTTCAGCACCGCGGGGTTGCCGTCGACATCCAGGTCCGTGAAGTAGTCCGCGTCGATGCCGAGCTTCTCCATCTCCCGGATCAATGGCAGCTCGTACTGATACGGCGAGTAGTACCCGCCGTCCTCATACGGCCGGTCGAAGCTCACTACGGTGCTGGGCGCCGCCTTGCGCGCGGGGTCGTTGTACGCCGAGTGCCCGCCGAAGGTGTTGTAGGCCTGGTACGTCAGCACGCTGGCCTGGAACCCCAGCGGCGCCGCGTCCCCGTCCGCGCGGACCACCAGCGGGATCGAGGACGGCGACTGCCCCGGGGCGCGCACCACCAGCAGGTAGTACCCCGGCGTCCACCTCCCGGAGACGTGGAAGCTCAGCGACGCCTTCCACGGCGCCTCGGTGAGCAGGTCCGATCCGGTCACCGTGGCCTGCGCCTGCGGCCCGAGCGTCAGGTGCTTGGCCTCCCAGACCAGCCGTGCGCCGTCGCCGTTGTAGTAGCCCATGCGATACGCCGACAGGGTTGCCCCGGACACCGGCACCGGAGAGCTCAGATATGCGGTCACGGAATCCCCGCACTGCACACTCACCCGGTCCAGATAGCCGTTCACCGATCCGGCCCGGGTGTGCTTCGCGTCCTGCCACGCCGTCGTCCCCGCGAGCTGGTTCTCCGCCCGCAGCCACCCGGCCGGGTGCTCGGGGGAGCAGTCCGGGTCTCCGGACAGCGAGCCGGCCGCCGGTGGCGGCTGGCCGCCGGCCTTGCCGCCGTCGCCGGGGAACGGGGCCCCGTGACGGGTGTGCGCATGGACGTGGACGGCAGCCTGCTGATCATCGATCACCGGCGGTGAGCCGGGAGTCGGCAGATCGGCGGCGCAGGCGATGACGACGGCCGCCGCCAGCCCGAAGCCGGCGGCGCGGCTGGAGCGGGAGACGGTGCGCCACCGGCTCAGGCCGGCGGTGCGGATGCCAGGGCTGTCAGAGGCCGAAGGCTCGGCGGCAGCAGGCTCCGGTATCAGCGTAGGCGTCGAGGCGGGTTGGTCCGGAACGGCCATCCTCGGCCTCGGAATCGGCAGCGCCTCCCGGGCCGCCGCGGCCGCCGCCAGCTCGGCCAGCTCGGCCAACCCGGCCGGATCCTGGACCGCTCCGGCGACCTCCACCAGCTCGCGCAGCCCGTCCGCGTCGGTGTCGACGTCGGTGTCGGTGTCGGTGTCGGTGTCGGCGTCGGCCGCCAGCTCGCGCAGCAGCTCCTCGGCCTCCGCGTCATCGACGAGGCCGCGCACCCCGTCGCCCACTGTGCCGATGGCAGCGTCATCTGAGCCCTGATCACCGACCGACCCGGGGACCGCAGCGTCCGCCGTCATGCCGTCCGAACCCGAATCCGAGCAGGCCCGACCCCCGGCATCACGTTTCCCCGCACCGTTGCGACTCCTGTTCCGCTGTCTCCGCCGCAGGCTCCTGACGTACCCGCCGCGAATCCCACCCTTGCCCTATTGACGGCTCCGAGGCCTCGTTAGGTTGCTTCGCACTGCTCCCTGGCCGATCACCGGCCCGGAGTCGGCGGCCCTATCCCCACATCGCTCTGCGCCGCCGCCGAGGCGATCAGCGCCTGCGCGCTCGGCGCCGGCCGGTGCGCGGACGGGTACCGCTTCCCGGCCGGCCCCTGCGCGAACGCCCGCAGCACGTTGTCGGTCATCCGCGCCAGCAGCTTGGACGTCCCCGGATCCACCTCGTGGTTCTTGCACGAGCCGCCGAACTGGCAGTCCCAGTACGTCATCCCGCCGGCGAAGACCCCGGCCCCGGACGGCGCCGAGTAGTACGACATGGTCGCCATCGTCGGATGCCCGCTGAACAGGATCGGCGCGGCGGCGATCACGTCGATGTCCGGGGGAGTCGCGAAGTCGTTCTTCACCGTGTCGTACTCGCCGGCCAGGGAGTTCTTCAGCACCTGGTTCTTGGCCGCCCCGGTTCCGGCGAAGATCCACGAGTCCGGCTGCAACACCCGGAACGCGCCGCCGTGAGTACCCAGCTCGCCGTACGCCGGCCCGACCAGCGCCGCCTCCGGCCGCTGCAACGTCCGCGAGTCCCACAGCACCGTCGCCTGCGCGGGATCGCTCTTGGCCAGCGGATCCTCCTCGGCCTGCCGGTAGACCACCATGCGCCGGTCCGGCCCGGACGGCGCGGGCTCCAGGCGCGCGTGCCAGTACACCTCGTTCGCTCCGAAGAACGCGATGTTGGTCCCTTTGTCGCGCGCGTAGACCGCCGCGTCGTACATCCGCCGCGTCCAGTACTCCGAGTGCCCGCCGATCAGCAGCGCCTTGTGCGCGACGACCTGGCTGGGCCGGCGGTCGACGTCCACATCGGTGGTGTAGTCGACGTCCAGGCCCAGCTTCTCGGCTTCGGCGGCCAGCGGGATGTCGTACAGGAACGGCGCCTGATAGCCGTCGCCGTTGTAGGGGCGGTCGAAGGACGCCACCCGCGACCGGTCGGTCCGCTTGCCCGACTTGTCTTTCGGCCCGTAGTAGAGGCTGTAGCGGCCGTAATTGTTGTACGCCTGATAGGTCAGCACCGAGGCCTGCAGCAGCAGTGGCGAGCTCCCGCTGCCCGGCACTCCGTTGCCGTCACTGTCGTCCCGCACGATCAGCGGGATCGCGTCCCCGTCGTCCTGCGGCCGCGCGCGCACCATCAAGAGGTAGAAACCGGGTGTCCACTCCTGAGTGATCGGGATGCGGGTGGCGACCGGCCAGGAGGCCTCGACGGTGTAGGTCGGTGCCCCCGAGTTCTTCACCGGACTCGCACTCACCGGAACCTTCGGCGTGCTCCACACCACGCGGCCGCCCGCGCCGCCGTACCAGCCCATGCGATACGCGGTCACCGACGCCGAGGACACGTATCCGGACAGGTGCAGGTCGACGGAATCCCCGCACGCGGCACTGACCTGGTCCAGGTACCCGGCCACCACCGAGGTGTCGGCGTCGAAGCCGTTCCGCCACGACGAGTCGCCCGGTTTGGCGTTCTCGGCCCGGGACCAGCCGGCCGGGCGCCGCTTGGTCGCACACGGCGCCGCCGACGGCTTGGCGCGGTCGGCAGGCAGCGCCCCGGCAGGCGTCGCCGGCTCCGGGGTCTGCGTCGTCACCGAGACCGGCGGCCCCGCCTTGCCGGCAGTCGGTGCCGACACTCCGGTGCAGCCGTAGCCGAGGCCGAACACCGCGACCGCCACCGCCGCCGAACCCGCGACCGCCTTCCAACGCGCCGATCGGCCGCGTCCCTTCGTGGTGGGGGAGGGCGGCTCGTCCATTGGCATCCGTTCCGGGCAGTGTTGTCGCGGGGAGGACCCCAAGCTTGCAGCGGCAACGTTAGCCTTCTGGAGACGGCGATCGCGAAACGAACGGAAGGGCCCATGGACCCCACGGACCAGGAGACACCGACCCAGCCGACTCCGCCGACCCTCAACGTCGGTCTCACCGGCGGCATCGGCTCCGGCAAGAGCGAGGTCCTCAAGCGGCTCAAGGCGCGCGGCGCCACCGTCGTCGACGCCGACGTGGCCGCGCGCGCCGTGGTCGAGCCGGGTACCGACGGTTTCGAGGAGGTCGTCAAGGAGTTCGGCCCGGAGGTGGTGGGCCCGGACGGATCGCTGGACCGCGCCCGCCTCGGCGCGATCGTCTTCGCCGACCCGGCCCGGCGCGCGGCGCTCAACGCGATCGTGCACCCGCGGGTGGGCGCGCTCATGGCCGAATGGGCCGCCGCGGCCCCGCCCGGCGGCATCGTGGTCTACGATATTCCGCTGTTGGTCGAGGGCGGAACGGACCGCGGCTACGCGGCGGTGATCGTGGTCGACGCCGACGACGAGGTCCGGTTCGCGCGGCTGCTTCGCGACCGCGGCATGTCCCGCGCGGACGCCGAGGCGCGGATGGCGGCGCAGGCCACGCGGGCTGAGCGGTTGGCGGCGGCGGACTACGTCGTGGCGAACAACGGCTCGCTGGACGACCTCGACCGGGAAACGGACCGGGTGTGGTCCGAACTGCTTGCGCTCCGTGATTCAAGGATCCGATAGGTTTGGCCGGTGACATCGCTCCCCACGCAGTCTGCTGAGCAGCAGGTGCCCAGCTCTCATTCGTTGGCGTCCGCTCCCAGCGGCGTCGATGCCGTGCCCGATCAGCGCAGGCGCCCGTCCTTGCCGGTGGCTCTGGTGCTGGCGGGGCGGCCGCGGCAGTGGGTGAAGAACGTGCTGGTGCTGGCCGCGCCGTTGTCGGCGGCCAAGCTCAGCCATGCCGACGTGCTGCGTACCTCGGCGATCGCGTTCGTCGCGTTCTGCTTCGCGG
>JAEKKI010000197.1 GCA_019510485.1 Catenulisporales bacterium | reverse complement strand
TCCCGGCGGCGGTCCTGGTGACCATGATCGCCGGCCTCATCCTCGGCGCCCCGACGCTGCGGCTGCGCGGCGACTATCTGGCGATCGTGACGCTGGGCTTCCACGAGATCGTGCTGAACATCGCCACGAACGACCCGAAGGGCCTGACCAACGGCTCGCTGGGCGCGACCGGCATCTCGACGTTCCGGTTCAACCTGTTCGGCATCCACTACGACTGGCACACCAACCAGGCCAAACCGTACTGGTATCTGGCGATCGGCATCATCATCATGGTGGTGTTCGCCTTCCGGCGGCTGGAGCATTCCAAGGTGGGCCGGTCCTGGACGGCGATCCGGGAGGACGAGGTGGCCGCGGCGGCCAGCGGCGTGCCGACGGTGAAGTACAAGCTGATGGCCTTCGCGATCGGCGCCTCCACCTCCGGGTTCGCCGGCGTGCTGAGCACGGCGAAGATCACCGCGATCACCCCGCAGAACTTCCCGCTGACGCTGTCCATCTTCGTGCTGGCCTACGTCATCTTCGGCGGGATGGGCTCGCTGGTCGGCGTGGTCGTCGGGGCCTCGCTGATGACGTTCCTGCCGGCGTTCCTGCAGGGTCCGCCGTCGTGGTTCAACAGCGGCAAGCCGGTGGTGGACCCCAAGGACGTGCCGATGTGGATCGGCGCGGTCCTGCTGGTGATGATGATCTTCCGGCCGCAGGGCCTGATCCCGTCCAAGCGGCGGGCCCAGGAACTGGCCCAGGCCGAGCACGGCGTCGGTGACGCGGACGCGATGAGCGCGCCGGCGGAAGGAGTGGCCCAGTGAGCACGGGTACTGAGACGGCGGCCGCCGCGGCGGCGGTCGACGGCGACGCGGTGCTGCGGGCCGAGGAGGTCACGCTGCGTTTCGGCGGTCTGACCAGCCTGGACCATGTGAGCCTGACGTTGCACCGGGGCGAGATCCTGGCGGTGATCGGGCCGAACGGCGCGGGCAAGACGTCGCTGTTCAACTGTCTGACCGGTGTCTATTTGCCGCAGGAGGGCAAGGTCGAGTTGCTGCGCGGGGACGGCGCTTCGTCGTTGTCGCTGCGTGGCCGCAAGCCGCACTTGGTCAACCGGGCCGGGGTGTCCCGCACCTTCCAGAACATCCGGTTGTTCAACGCTTTGACGGTGTTGGAGAACGTCCAGATCGCGGCCGAGACCCGGACCACCTCGGGTCCGGTGGGCATCATGCTGGGTCTGCCCCGTAACCGCAATGTCGAGCGCACGGCGCGCCAGCGCTGCCGTGAGCTGCTGGATTTCGTGGGTCTGCGCGGCAAGGAGAACGCGCTGGCTTCGGCGTTGTCCTATGGCGACCAGCGCCGGTTGGAGATCGCCCGGGCGCTGGCCAGTGATCCGACGGTGTTGTTGCTGGACGAGCCTGCCGCTGGTACGAACCCGTCGGAGAAGCTGGGTTTGGCGCAGCTGATTCGGCGGATCAACTCCGAGCTCGGTATGAGCATATTGTTGATCGAGCACGACATGCGGCTGGTGATGTCGGTGGCGAACCGGATCACGGTGCTGAACTTCGGCAAGGTGATCGCCTCCGGTACTCCGGTCGAGGTGCAGCAGAATCCGGCGGTGATCGAGGCGTATCTGGGCAGCGACGCGGCGCAGGATCAGGAGGCCGCGGAGGAGTTCTCCGAGCAGCTGGCCGAGGCTGAAGCTGAAGCTGAGGCGGAGTCCGAAGCCGAAGCCGCCGCCGAGACCGACGCCGCCCAAGCCGCGGCCGCCGAGGAGGGCCCGGACGGCGACGCCGCCGACGCCGCGGACGAGGAGGGGTCGAAGTGAGTGACCAGGCGACGATCGATTCCGCGCCGCGCGCGGACGCTTTCGGCGAGGGGATGCCGCTGCTGGAGCTCCGTTCGGTGGAGGTGGCCTACGGCGGCATCGTCGCGCTGAAGGGCATCGACCTGCAAGTGCGCCAGGGCGAGATCGTGGCGCTGCTCGGGGCGAACGGCGCCGGCAAGACCACGACGCTGCGTACCATCTCCGGTCTGCTGAGCCCGCGCTCCGGTGAGGTGCTGTACGCCGGGGAGGCTTTGGCCGGCGTCCCGGCGCACCGGATCGTGCAGCTGGGCATCGGCCACTCGCCGGAGGGCCGCCGCATCTTCTCCCGGATGACGGTCCTGGAGAATCTGCAGATGGGCGCCTACCGGTTCAAGGGCGTGCCGCAGAAGGACCTGGACCAGGTCTTCGAGCTGTTCCCCAGGCTGCACGAGCGGCGTTCGCAGCTCGGCGGCAACCTGTCCGGCGGCGAGCAGCAGATGCTCGCCATCGGCCGGGCGATGATGGGCCAGCCCTCGCTGCTGCTGCTGGATGAGCCGTCGATGGGTCTGGCGCCGCTGATCGTGGCCCAGATCTTCGAGATCATCGAGCGCATCAACGCGCTGGGCACCACCATCTTGCTGGTGGAGCAGAACGCGGCGCAGGCGCTGAAGCTGGCGCATCGCGGCTATGTGCTGGAGACCGGCGAGGTCGTGATGAGCGCGCCGGCCGCCGAGCTGCTGAACGACCCGCGGGTGCGCGAGGCGTACCTGGGGGAGACGGCGGAGGGGTAGCCGGCAGGGAGTTGTCAGGGGCTGTGGCCTCTCCGCTTCGGCGGGGAGGCCACAGCTGTTCAGGAGAACGGCCAGTCCCGCACCGGCAGCGTGGCGTGCACCGTCTGGCCGCCCTCGTTGTCGGAGAAGGTGAACCCGTTCACTGTGACGTCGCGCGGCACGTCGTAGTAGATGTCGAACTCGTAGCGGTCGTGGGAGCCGACCGGGGCGATCTGCTCGGGCTGCCGTTTCACCTGCTGTGCGTCCGTGCTGTAGCCGATGGAGGTTCCGGCGGTGGTGGTCAGCGCGGTCTTCGCGACGTCGAAGGTGTGGGTGAAGGCGTCGTTGCCGGTCAGCGCGACCCGGATCCGGCAGTACTGGCCGACGGCCTGCTGCTCGGCGTGCGTGCCCTCGATCGTCGACAGCCCGCAGGTCAGCCGCAGCGGCACCAGCACGATCTTCCCGCTGGTGTACGGGCTCTGCGACGGCAGCGTGATCTCCTTCGGCCGCATGGTGACGTTCGCCGGGTCCGGCGGCAGCGTGGGGTTCGCCGGCGACGACGCCGACGCTCCGGTGGGCCCGGCGGTGGGCTTGGCGGACGGTGTGGGGGCTGTGCCGGCCGAGGACGGCCAGGCGGCGGCCGCGACGGCGGCGGCCAAGGCCGCGCCCGCCAGCAGGCCGCTCAGCGCGACGGCGGTGTCGCGGCGGGAGGGTCGGAGAGTCACGGTTCTTGGATAGCCTCATTGCCAGGGCTTTGTATAGTCCTGTGACTCCGCGGCGGAGCTCATCGCGCGCAGGCCGCCTGGAACATCTTCGTCAGCAGCTCCGGCCGGAGTAACACCTTGAGCTGCTGATCGTTGTTGCCCGCATCGCCGCCGCCCTCGGAGTAGGTCACGACCGCCCCCGCCACGCGGCTGGCTCCGCCTTCCCACTGGGTCGACATCGAACAATCAGCGAACTGCCAGTTCGTCCGCACCAGTGTGGGCCGGCCCGACGCCATGGCCAGCGGCAGGTCGCCGGTGGTGACCGTGATGCCCGGCAGCGCGGCGCTGAGCCGTTCCAGCGTCCAGCCGGGCTGCCGGACGGCGTCGAAGGCGATGACCAGGTCGAAGCCGTGCCGGTCGTGGGAGTTCGGGCTCAGTTCCCTGGCGTCGACGGCGTCCACGTACAGGCCGCCTTCCGGCCCGGCGCCGCACACGCTGGCCCGGGTCTGGGCGAACTGGTTCCAGACCGCGTCGGTCAGCGGGTATTCGTAGTTGTGGCTCACGCCCAGGTCCTGCGGGCTGCTGACGCTGTAGCGGATGGTGACGGGCAGCACCAGTGCCGTCGGGATGTTGCAGGCATAGGGCAGCGTCAGCGGCACCGACCGCACGCTGCCGGCATCGATGTCGGCGGCGGGCCACTGGGTGGAGACGCCGATGCGGGTCCCCAGAGCGTCCCAGAGTTCGGCGTTGATGACGGTCAGGCGGGCCGGCGCGTCGTTGACCAGCACCAGGCCCATGACGGCGTGGTCCCGCCATTGGTGGTCGAACGAGGTGCCGGTGAGGTGGACTTTGTACAGGTCGGCGTTGACCGCCGCCTGGGTCGACGCGGGCAGTGCCGGCTGCGGTGTGGGACGCGGCGCGCGCGGCGCCGAGTTCGGCCACACGGTGATGGTCAGCGCGATGGCCGCCGCCAGCGCGCCGAGCACGCGCATCGCGCGGGGGAGTTGCCCGAGCCGCCCGAGCCGGGCGGCCCGCCCGGCCGAGCCGCCGATCGTCTCGGTGCCGCTGGCGGCGATGTTGGGTTTGCCCTCGGGGAGGGTGTCGGCGTCGTCCTCCAAGAGTTCGACTTCGATGGGGGGCGGCTCCCCGGGCGGATGCTCTTCGGCCGTGTCGTCGCCGGCGGAGTCTCCCCTCACTGATCCCATGGGCGCATTGTCCGTCCGCTCAGACCCGGGCGCCAGGGCGTGTCCCCGGGTCTACCCCTTGATCAGGCAGGTGATCCGGCTGGTGCAGCAGCGCCGCCCGGCCTCGTCGGTGATCACGATCTCGCTGACCACGAGCGTGCGCCCGGCCGACAGGACCCGGCAGGTCCCGGTGACCCGGCCCTCCTTGGCCGAGCGGTGGTGGGTGGCGTTGATGTCTACGCCGACGACCTGCTTGTCGGGGCCGGCGTGGATGGCGGCCATCAGCGAGCCGAGGGTCTCGGCCAGCACCACTGAGGCGCCGCCGTGCAGCAGGCCGTAGAGCTGGGTGTTGCCGGCCACGGGCATGGTGCCGACGACCTCGTCCCGGGACGCGGAGGTGATGACGATGTCCATGCGCTCGGTCAGGTGGCCCGCGCCCAGATCGTTGAAGAGCGTCGCGAGCTGTTCGGGCTCGGACAGCTGGCTGGTCTGGTCTATTGACACTGCGGTGCCTTTCGACGGATGCATGGGGGCGTGGAGCGGAAAACCTCACCAGGTTAACTGCAACGTGTTACAGGGTATCCGGGTGGTCCGTGGCGCCAGTTGCCCCTGCTTGTCGGTGCCGCGCCATAGGATTCATTGCGTGGCTCCCTCCAAGAAGACTTCCGCGTCGACAAGCACCACCCGCCCCGTCCTGCTGTTGCTGGACGGCCATTCGCTGGCGTACCGGGCGTACTACGCGCTGAAGGAGGCGGACCTGCGCACCACCACCGGCCAGCCGACCGGCGCGGTGCAGGGGTTCACGTCGATGCTGATCAACACGCTGCGCGACGAGCAGCCCACGCATGTCGCGGTGGCCTTCGACGTGAACCGCAAGACGTTCCGGGCCGACATGTTCCCGGAGTACAAGGCGAACCGCTCGGCCTCGCCGGACGACTTCAAGAGCCAGGTCGGCCTGATCGACGAGCTGCTGGCGGCCCTGAACATCCCGGCGCTGCGCAAGGAGGGCTTCGAGGCCGACGACCTGATCGCCACCCTCGCCACCCAGGCCGCCGCCGAGGGCTATGAGGTGCGCATCCTCACCGGCGACCGGGACTCGCTGCAGCTGGTGACCGAGCACGTGACCGTGCTGTATCCCAAGCGCGGCGTGTCCGACCTGTCGCGCTTCACGCCCGAGGCGGTGCTGGAGAAGTACGAGCTGACGCCGCGGCAGTACCCGGACTTCGCGGCGCTGCGCGGCGACCCGTCGGACAACCTGCCGAGCATGCCGGGCGTGGGGGAGAAGACGGCGGCCAAGTGGATCCGCGAGTTCGGGTCGCTGGCCGATCTGGTGGCGCGCGCCGATGAGGTGAAGGGCAAGGCCGGGGAGACGCTGCGGGCGCATCTGGAGCAGGTGCGGCTGAACCGCGAACTGACCGAGCTGGTGTGCGACGTCGCGCTGGAGGTGACGCCGCCGGATCTGGCGTGGGCCTCGCATGGCGATGCCGAGGCGGTGTATCAGCTGTTCGACACGCTGGAGTTCGCCAAGTCGATGCGCGACCGGGTGGCGCCGCTGCTGGCCTCGGCGGCCGGGGCCGCCGAGATGGCCGCGGCGGTGCGGTTGCAGGGCCGGGTGCTGGGTGTCGGCGAGCTGGCCGGGTGGCTGGCGGCGAACGCCTCCGGCGATGGTGCGACCGGTGTCGCGGTGAACGGGACGTGGGGCCGAGGGACCGGGGATGTCGGCGGTCTGGCGTTCGCGTCCGCCGACGGCAACGCCGCGTATGTGGACGTCACGCAGCTGGATCCGGCCGATGAGAAGGCGCTGGCGGCGTGGCTGGCCGACGCCGCGCGGCCGAAGGTGCTGCACGACGCCAAGGGCCCGATGCTGGCGCTGGCCGCGCGCGGCTTCCGGCTGGCGGGCGTGGTCGCCGACACGGCGCTGGAGGCGTATCTGGTGCAGTCCGGGCGGCGCTCGTTCGAGCTGGAGCCGCTGGCCGAGGAGGTGCTGGGGCGGCGGCTGTCGGCCGGCGACACCGAGCAGGGCACGCTGTTCGCCGACGAGGAGGCCGAGGCCGAGCGGCAGATGAGCGCCGCGCACGCGGTGCTGGACCTGGCCGAGGCGCTGCGCGACCAGCTGGTGGGGACCGGCGCGGAGAAACTGCTGACGGACATCGAGCTGCCGCTGGTCGCGGTGCTGGCCGAGATGGAGCAGGCCGGGATCGCGATCGACACCGGGCTGTTCGAGGATCTGGCGAAGGGCTTCACCAGTGAGGCCAACGCCCAGGTGGACGCGGCGCGCAAGGAGGCCGGCGTCGAGACTTTGAACCTGGGTTCGCCCAAGCAGTTGCAGGAGGTGCTCTTCGAGACCCTCGGCATGCCGAAGACCAAGAAGATCAAGACCGGCTACACCACCGACGCCGACGCCCTGGCCTGGCTCCAGGTGCAGACCCAGCACCCGTTCCTGGACCACCTGCTGCGCTGGCGCGAGGTCAACCGGCTCAAGACGGTGGTGGAGGGGCTGTCGAAGTCGGTCTCGGCCGACCACCGCATCCACACCACCTACAACCAGATGATCGCCGCCACCGGCCGGCTGTCGTCGGTGGACCCGAACCTGCAGAACATCCCGATCCGCACCCTGGAGGGGCAGCAGATCCGCAAGGCGTTCATCGCCGGCCCCGGCTACGAGGCGCTGATGACGGCCGACTACAGCCAGATCGAGATGCGCATCATGGCGCACCTGTCCGAGGACGCCGACCTGATCGCGGCCTTCACCGACGGCGAGGACCTGCACAACACCGTGGCCGCCAAGGTCTTCGACGTGCCGCCGACCAAGGTCAACGCCGAGCACCGGCGCCGGATCAAGGCCATGTCCTACGGGTTGGCCTACGGCCTGTCGGCGTTCGGGCTGTCCCAGCAGCTCGGCATCGAGACCTCTGAAGCGGCGAAGATGATGGAGGGCTACTTCGAGCGTTTCGGCGGCGTGCGCGATTATCTGCACGAAGTCGTGGTCCAGGCCCGCGCCACCGGCTACACCGAGACGATGTTCGGCCGCCGCCGGTACCTGCCGGACCTGGCCAGCGACAACCGTCAGCGGCGGGAGATGGCCGAGCGGATGGCTCTGAACGCTCCCATCCAGGGCTCGGCGGCGGACATCATCAAGGTGGCGATGATCCGGGTGCGCGAGGCGCTGAAGCGGGAGAAGCTCACCTCGCGGATGCTGCTGCAGGTCCACGACGAACTGGTGCTGGAGGTCGCGCCGGGCGAGGCGGCGACGGTCGAGGCGTTGGTGCGGCGGGAGATGGCGGGGGCGGCGGAGCTGCGGGTGCCGTTGGATGTTTCGGTGGGGATGGCTGCTAACTGGGCGGATGCGGCGCACTAGAGCAGGCCGGTTACGGCGAGGAGCCATAGCACCGCGTCGGCAGGCCGAGTTCGGCTGCGCGCGGCTCGGTCACGCCGGCTGCCGGTTGGGAAGGGAACGAAAAACGTCCGTCCCGCCGCGTAGCTGGTCGCCTTACCTCCGGCGGCCCAAGCGATCGAGCGCGAGCAGCACTCGCGCTCGATCACCCTCGCTGCGGGAGGTAAGGTGACCAGCCGCTGAAGGCGACCGAGTATTTCGACCCTCACCCGACCGGCGGCCGCAACCGTGAAGCCGGCGCGCCCCACGGCAGTCGGCGAGGACGTCGGCCACCGGGCGCTGGACGGAGCAGTCAGCCCGCGTTGCGCGGATGGTTGCGCGCGAGGCGTTCGTTGCCCCGCCGATAGTTGCCGGTCCAGCGGGCCATGACCGTTTGCCGGTCGCCGTGTTCGAGCTCTGCGAGGAACTCTTGTGCGCGGGTGCCGCGCAGGACCGTGGCTTTGCGGCCGTGGTGGAAGACGGTGACGGAGCCGTCGGAGTGCTCGTCATAGGTGAAGCCGGTCGCGTTGCCCATGGCGGTGATGGTTACAGACGAGCGGCGTCGGGCGCACTCGAAATTCGGTAGGTGTCGTGGTCCGTCGTCGCTTCGGCGGTCAGAGCTGCGGGGCGTGCGGTCAGGCAGACCGCGACCGAAGCCGTCGCCGTCACCAGCACCGAGACCGCGGCGGCGGTGACGATCGCGGCGGGGGAGTTGTGCGCGAAGCCGACGATGACGCCGGTCTCCAGCACGATCCCGGCCAGCACCACCGCCGAGACGGTGTGCGAGCGGCGCGCGACGCCGTCCAGCAGCGCCAGGTTCACCAACGCGAGCAGCGCGCCGACAGCTGTGAACGCCCAGCTGTGTGCGCCGAGGTCGAAGCCGCTCGGCCTGGCGTATTCGGCGCCGAACGCGGCCCGGATCAGGGCGTTGCCACCCACTGCGGCCGTCGTCACTCCCAGCACTCCGATTCCGCCGGTCAACGCCAACGACACCGCCAGGGCCCGCCGCCGCTCCTCCGGCCGCGCCAGCCGGGGGAACGCCAACATCGCCACGAACGCCGGCCCGAAGAACGCCGCCCGCGCCAACAACGCTCCGGTGTTGTAGCGCCCGAGGTCGCCGTCGGTGAGGTAGCGGCCGGCCAACAACGTGTCGAGCACCGTCAGCAGCAGGATCCCGCCCAGCCCGCCGGTCGCGCGCAGGACCTCGGTCAGATAGCCGGAGGTGCCGGCGCCGGCCGAAGCCGGCTTGGCCGCCACCTCCCGCAGCAGCGCCCGTCCCGCACAGGCCGCGAGCGCCCACGCCACGGTCTGCGCGGCCATCACCGTCGTCGGCGAAACCTGCGCCGACGCCGCCACGGCCCCGATCGCCAGCCGCGTGGTGTGCGCCGTCAAGTACAGCGCGGTCATCGTCATGAACCGCGACGTCCCCTGCGCGATCCCCAAGTAAGACGCGAACACCGTGTTCGCACCCAGCGACACCCCGGTCCACGCCACGCCGCCGACCGTCACCGACGGCAGCAGCGCCCCGACCGCCGGCGCCAGCACGGCGAACACGGCCGCGACGCAGAACCCCGTCAGCAGCCCGCGCCGTCGCAGAGCCCGTACCAGCTCGGCGCGCTCGGCCGCGGGGGCGTCGACGGCGACCGCGAGCCTTCGGGCGTTGACCGCCTGCACCGCCATCCCGGGCACGCTCCCGATCAGGAACACCGACAGCAGCGTCCCCAACTCGGCGTAGCCGCCGGGCCCGAGCCCGCGCGACAACACCAGGTTGAAGCCGTACGCCAGCACGTTCCCGAACCCGGTCCCGACCGCGACCAGCAACCCGGCCGAAGCGGTCCGCCCGGCGGCGGGCCGCGGCCGGCCCTCCTTGGCCCTGCGGAGCATCGCGGTCCCTTTCGGTGGTGTCGTGGCTACGTGATGACCTGGCGGCGCGGGGCGTTTGCGGGTACCGTCGATCGGCCACGCTAGACGCCGCGCTGTCCAAAAGACAGCAACCTGCCACCCTTCCGAGTGAATGCTGAACCTGAATGCGTACTCTCCGGCGCGCTGCGGCCGGGAACCGGCCGCCTAGCCCTACACTGTATTTTCTGCCCGAAACGGCGCGGAATCTCTTCGCGCGATTCGGGCGATGATGCCGCTCAATCGGAACCCGTATCCCAGCGGGCCGGCCTTTCGTTGACCGACAGTGCGCGTAGCCGTCCTGAACTGGCGTGACCCCTGGCAGCAGACCGCCGGCGGAGCGGAGGCGTTCGCATACGAGATCGCCCGCGGATTCGTCGCACGCGGCGCCGAGGTCGACTTCCTGACTTGCCGCGAACCCGGCCAGGCGCGCCGTGAACAACGCGACGGAATCACCTGGCTGCGCGGCGGTGGCCGCTGGAGTGTATATCCGGCGGTATTAGCGCGTCTGCTCATGGCGCGACTATCCGGCCGACACCACGACTTCGTCCTCGACTGCCAGAACGGAATCCCGTTCTTCGCCCCGCTAGTGGTCTCCCGCCGCCGCACCGCCGTGGCGATCGTCGTCCACCACGTCCACGACGAGCAGTTCCGCACCCACTTCAGCCGCCCGGTGGCCGCGCTCGGCCGATTCCTGGAAGGGCCCGCCGCCCGCCGCGTCTACCGGCGCCACCCGGCCGTGGCCGTGTCGGAGTCGACGGTCGCCGCGATGCGCTCCCGACTGCGCTGGACCGGCCCGATCGAGCTCATCCATAACGGCGTGACCTGTGAAGACCACACCTCCCCGGTTCTGGCTCCGGCTTCGAGAAACGGTACCAACCCCCGGCTCGTAGCGGTGGGACGCCTGGTACGCCACAAACGCCTGGAGCAAGTCGTCAGCCTGGCCGACGAACTCCTCGAAACCTGGCCGGGCCTCGAAGTGCACATCGTCGGACGCGGACCGGAAGAACATCGCATCCGCGAGGCCGCCTCCCGCCTGGCCAACCCCGGCCGCGTCTTCGTGCACGGACACCTCCCCGCCGAAGCTAAGGACAGGCTGCTGAAAACGGCGTGGCTTCACCTGTCCGCGTCCCAAGGCGAAGGCTGGGGGCTCTCGGTGCTGGAAGCCGCCGCGCTGGGCGTCCCGACGGTCGCCCACGACGTCGACGGCCTGCGCGACGCGATCCGCGACGGCGTCACCGGCTGGCTCGTCCCCCCGGGCGCCACGCTCGCCGAGACGGTCTGCGGGGTGCTGAAGGAACTCGACGCCGATCCCGAGCGCGCGGCCGGGGTCCGCACGGCGTGTGTGGCCTGGGCCGCCACGTTCGATTGGGAACGGACCCGCAACGCGATGGCGCAGTTGGCCGTCAGGAACTCCCGGAGTCCGGGCACTCGCACGATCGGGTGAGCCCACGCCGGGTGGTAGCGCGGGAAGACCGCCACCGCCTCCACCGCGCCGCTGTGTTCGGCCTCCCGCACCCACCGCAGCACGCGTCCCACCGACAGCGCGAACAGCGAGCGGCCATACCGGTTGACCGGAGCCGCACGATGCCGTCGTTCGTAGATCCGCGCCGCCCGCTCGCCCCCGAGGTAGTGCCACGGCGCCGTCTCGTGGCCGCCGAGCGGCCCCAGCCAGTTGGTGTAGCACAGGAAGACCAGTCCGCCCGGCCGCGTCACCCGCAGCATCTCGTGCAGCATGAGCCGCGGATCGGGCACGTGTTCGAGCACGTTGGAGGAGAAACAGACAT